>DATAVY010000022.1:0-8629 GCA_036267495.1 Edaphobacter sp. | reverse complement strand
GTGGCGTTTGTGCGGCAGGGGAGCCATATCGGGCTGGTGGACGCGAATGGCGTGCTGCTGGATATGCCGGTAGATGCGAAGACGGGCGAACACTATTCGTTTCCGGTGGTGACGGGGATTGCGGCGAGTGATCCGCTATCGACGCGGGCGGCGCGGATGAAGATCTTCGGGCGGTTTACTTCGGAGCTGGATGGGGCTGGCGACAAGACAAATGGCGAGAAGATCTCCGAGGAGTTGAGTGAGGTCGATCTTTCGAATCCGGAGGATGTAAAGGCGCTGATACCGGACCACTCGACCGAGATTCTGGTGCATTTTGGCGAAGACAGTTTTCTTGACCGATACCGGAGATTCAAGGAGCATCTGCCGGAGTGGCGGATGCTCTATCCGAAGCTGTCGTCGGTGGATATGCGGTATGAGCGGCAGGTGGTACTGGAAATGCAGCCTGGGTCGCCGGGTGTTTCGACGGTCTCATCGTCTGCTGCGGGCGCTGCTTCGAACGCTGAGGCTGCACCGGAGGTTGATTCAAGTGCGGCAAGCACGCCTGCACTGGTCGCGCCGAAACATCTCAGCAAGAGTGTTGGGAAGCCGATTGCGAAACCGGCGTACAAGCCGACGGCGAAAGCGGCGGCACTTGTGGCGACGCGCCCGCTGATGGCGAGTCATGCGCCTGCGTCGAAGGCTGGCGCGAAAGCTCCGGTGGCGGCCCATAATGATGTTGCGTTTGATGTCCCCTCGAAGAGAGTGCCTAAGGCCAAAACGCATCCGGTTGTGAAACACAGACCCGCGACGGTGAAGACTGCGGCGAGCAAGAAACAATCTCATTCCACTCAGGCGGTTCATCCATGAATCAGAAGCAGGACAATCTGATCACTGTCCTCGATGCCGGGAGCACGAAGAGTTGCGTGCTGGTCGCGGAGCTGCAGGACGGTGTGCTGCGATATCGCGGACACGGCGTTGAACCGTCGCGTGGCATGCGCAAGGGCTTGATCGCCGAGCTGGGACCGGCGGCCGAGGCGATCAATCGCGCGGCGCTGACGGCGGAGCGTGTGTCGAAGGCGGTGATCGAGACGGCGGTGGTGGGGATCGGGGGGACGCATGTGCGCGGGGTGAATTCGCGGGGCGGCATCAGCATGGGCACGCGGATGCGGGAGATTACGCGGGAGGAGGTGCGGGCGGCGGTGGACCGGGCGCGTTCGGTAGCGCTGCCTCCGGACCGCGAGGTGCTGCACCTGTTGCCGCAGGAGTTCATTCTCGATGACCAGGCGGGGATTCACGATCCGGTGGGAATGGTGGGGAATAAGCTGGAGGTGAATCTGCATCTTTCGACCTGCTCGGGCGGCGTGGCGCAGAGTGTGATTACGTGTGCGAACCGCGCGGGGCTGGAGGTGGAGGATACGGTGTATGAAGGAATTGCGGCGGCTGAGGCGGTGTTGAGCGCGGATGAGCGCGAGCTGGGCGTCTGCATGGCGGACATCGGATCGAGTACGACGGAACTGGCGGTGTTCTTCGAAGGGTCGATTGCGCATACGGCAGTGCTGCCGATCGGCGGGGACCACTTTACGAATGACCTTGCGGTTGGGCTGCATGTGACCGTCGAGGAAGCGGAGTACCTGAAGAAGCTGTATGGGCACTGCGTGGTGACGGCGGTGCCGCAGTTGAATGAGATTGAAGTGGGGGGGAATCTGGCGATCTCGGGCGGGCAGCCGGCGCGGATGGTGAGGCAGCGATTTCTTGCGGAGATTCTGGAGCCTCGGGCGCGCGAGTTGTTTACGATGCTGCGGGACAATCTGCGCAATGGCGGCGTGCTGGAGGCATTGGGCGCGGGGTGCGTATTGACTGGCGGAGGCGCGACGATGGCGGGGCTGCTGGACAACGCGGAGAGCCTGCTGCGGGTTCCGGCGCGGGTTGGATATCCGGTGCCTCTGTCGCGGATGCCCGCGGAGCTCGCTACGCCTGAGTTTGCGGTGGCGATTGGGATGCTGCTTTACACGCACCGGACACAGGTTCGAAGGGCAAGCGAAGAGCAGGGGCTGCGGGCGAAGCTGAAGGCTATCTTTGCGGGGAGTTTTTGAAATTAGGTTATCGGTAGACGACGCATCCGCGCGCTTCTAGATCGTCGATCCAGGACGGAAAGCTCATAGAACTAACCCAGCGCAGATCAAGTTTCTCCAGTTTGGGCAGGTCAGCGATTGCGGCGGGCAGGGATTGCAATGGATTGCCGCGCAGATCGAGTTGCCGCAGCTCCGAAAGCATTGCGATGGAGCCGGGCAGGGCCGCGAGTTTGTTATTGCGCAGGTGAAGCTCTCGCAAGCGGGACAACTTCGCAAGACAAGACGGCAGTGTCGCAAGCTGGTTGTCGGTCATCCGAAGTTCGATCAGATTCTCCATTCCGCAGATCGATTCTGGAAAATTTGAAAAGGCGTTTTCGCTGAGGTTCAGATAGCGAAGCTTTTTCAGCCGCTCGATGGATGATGGCAGCGAGGCCAGCCGGTTGTCGTGAAGATAGAGAAAATCGCTTAGTCCGGCGATATCCCCGAGACTATCCGGCAGATGGGTGAGCTGGTTGTGTCCGAGATCGAGCATGCGCAGGTGGTTCAGACGGCCCAGTTGTTCTGACACTTCCGTCAGATCGTTATCGGCCAGAATCAGGGCATCGAGTTGGGTCTGTTCCCAGACAGAATCTGGAATGCGGCCGAGCTTTTTTTTCCAAAGATTGAGAACGGCGGCCGATTCCGACATGAACGCCATGGTAAATCGGCGGGATTCGGGAGTTCTGCGGAAAACTTATTCGACGCTTAATGCAAAACATGAGCTTGACTTAATTTCGCCGGAGTTGTATTTAACATATTAGTTATTTAACGGAAAGGTTAAATACTGATATGCAGGATCACATCAGTTCGACGTTCGCGGCACTGGCGGACCCCACACGGCGGGCGATTCTGGCGCGGCTGGCGCTGGGAGAGACCTCGGTGACGGCGTTGGCGGCTCCGTTCGCGATGAGCATGCCTGCGATTTCGCGACATTTGAAGGTGCTGGAGCGCGCGGGGCTGATTGCGCGCGGCCGGGAGGCGCAGTGGCGGCCATGCAAGTTGAAGGCGGAGCCTCTCAAGCAGGCGGCGGACTGGCTCGATGAGTATCGGCGATTCTGGGAGGAGAGTTTCGATCGCCTGGACGCGTATCTGCAGGAACTGCAGGCGAAAGAAAAGAAATCCGGCCGGAATAAAAACGAAGATAAGAAGTTAAGGAGAGCACGGAAGAATCGTGATCTCAAAAGTTAATGCAAACCGTAAAGATGAGTGACAAGGAGAAACCGATGAGCGCAGCGATTATGTCTTCTGCTACCGAAAAAGCGCAACACGAACTTCATATTACCCGCGTCTTCGATGCTCCGCGCGAACTGGTGTGGAGGGTGATGACCGATCCGGAGCATATCAAGCATTGGAGCGGCCCGCGCCAGTTTGAGGCGACGAATGTGGAAAACGATCAGAGGCCGGGAGGGAAGTGGCGGCTTTGCCTGCATACGGACGGGTTCGACACGGGGGATGGAGTGCTGCGTCAGTTTGATTTGCGGCAGGGCGGAGAAAATCTGGAAGTGGTCGAACCGGAGCGCCTGGTCTACACGTTCAAGTGGGAGGATAACCCGGGCCTGTCGTCGAATGTGGAGACAGTGGTGACGATCACGCTGGAGGAAGAGGGAGGAAAGACGACGATGAACTTTCGCCAGGCATTCTTCGTAACTTCAGCAGACAGGGATGGACACGTTCGTGGATGGAATAGCAGCTTCGACAGGCTTGAGGATTATCTGGGCGAAGTGAAGGAGAGATAGATGGCTAGAAGCGTTGTGGAAGATGGGTTGCTGGAAGTGAGTCTGACGCGGAGGATTCCGGCTTCGCCGGAGGCGGTGTTTCGCGCGTGGACGGATGCACATCAACTGGCTGAGTGGTGCGGGCCGAAAGGATACAGAAATTCTTCGTGCATCGTGGACGCGCGTGTAGGCGGCATGCTTCGAATCGAGGTCTGCTCGCCGGATGGCGAGGTGTGTCCGATGATGGGACGGTTTGTGGAGGTTGACCGGCCGCATCGACTGGTGTTTGTGACCGCCGCTCTGGACGAGATGGGCAAGCCGCTGTTTGAGGTACTGAATACGAGCACGTTCACGACAGTGGATGGGGGAACGGAGATCTCACTGGTGGCGGAGATGACGAGCACTGCGCCCGAGGCTCCGCAGCATCTTTCGGGGTTGTCGCAGGGCTGGGGCCAGAGTCTGGATCGTCTGGCGGCGCTTGTCGTTCAGCGATAAAGGCGCGTGAACGACTAGGACGCAAGCGCAGCTTCGAGGTTTGAATCGATGGGGAGGATGGAGTCGGTGTGGGTCATTTTGAGCACATCGAAGACTTTGGCGCGAGGCGCGACGAGGCGGAGCTGGCCTTTGTGGAGCTTCATGTTGCCATAGAGGATCATGAGGACTCCGAGGCCGGCGCTGTCGAGGAACTCGATGCCGGAGAGATCGAGGATGAGTTTGTGAATGCCTTTATCGGCGACTTCGCCGATCTGTGATTCGATCTCGCGGAGACGCGTGCCCAGGGTCATTCGTCCGGTGAGCCGGAAGACGGCGGTGGTGAGATCGACGGGTTCGAAGTCCGCTTCGAGGATCATGGGTTCAGTTTTCTCCTGTGTGCCTGCAAGCATATCGCAGATGCTGCCGGGACCGGGAACGGCGGTGTTGCGCGGGCGCACAGGCGGGTTTGGTGGGGTGTTGAACCATCGATGGTACGTGGTGGTGGAAAACGAGGTCGTGCGATGGGCGCGGAGGTGGGAGAATTAAAAAACTTCAAGGAGTAACTGACGCCATGTCGAATCTGCCAAACGACGATCTTCGCATTCACTATCACGATGAGATTCCGCATGGTGCGCGGATCAAGGTGATCGGCGTGGGAGGCGGAGGCAACAACGCGGTGAATCGCATGATTGCGGCCAATGTGGTGGGGGTTGAGTTCATTGCGGCGAATACGGATGTGCAGGCGCTGCAGGTATCGAATGCGCCGGTGAAGCTGCAGCTTGGAGTGAAGCTGACGAGCGGACTGGGTGCGGGGGCGAATCCGGATGTGGGACGGCGGGCGGCGCTCGAGGATTCGGACAAGATTATCGAGGCGCTCGAGGGCGCGGATATGGTGTTTGTGACTGCCGGCCTGGGTGGAGGGACGGGGACCGGCGCGGCTCCGGTGATTGCGAGCCTGGCGAGTGAGATGGGAGCGTTGACGGTGGCGGTGGTGACGCGGCCATTTGCGTTTGAGGGCAAACGGCGGATGCAGCAGGCCGAACGCGGGATGCAGGAGCTGCTCGACTCAGTCGATACGGTCATCGTGATTCCGAATGAGAAGCTGCTGGCGGTGGCCAAGGACGCGGGATTTTTTGAGAGCTTCCGGATCGCGGACGATGTGCTGCGGCAGGGGGTGCAGGGGATTTCGGATATCATCACGATTCCCGGCGTGATCAATCGCGACTTCGCCGATGTGAGGACGACGATGGCGGGGATGGGCTATGCGGTGATGGGGACGGGAGTCCGGTCGGGCGCGAACCGGGCGGTGGAAGCGGCGATGGCGGCGATGGCTTCGCCGCTGCTGGAGTCGGGCGCGATCGATGGGGCGCGCGGGATTCTGATCAATATCACGGGGTCGAGCAATTTGAAGTTGAGCGAGGTGAATGAGGCATCGACGATTATTCAGAATGCGGCGCATGAGGATGCGAATATTATCTTCGGCGCGGTGCAGGATGAGACGATGGGCGATGAGGTGAAGATCACGGTGATCGCGACGGGCTTCAAGCAGCAGGAGATGCCGCAGCGCAGGGAACGGATGCTGGCGGAGTCGACGCTGCCGACGATGCGGTACGATGTGCCGATCCAGCCGCGGGTGACGCCGCGGCCGACCGCGCGATTTGCGAGTGAGATGGAGCAGGAGGCAAGGGAGTCATTGCCTGGCGAGGCCAGGGAAAGAGCCACGATAGTTCCGCCGGAGCTGATTCCGGTGAAAGCTTCAGTGTTCGACGATGATTTTTTCCATGCTTCGTCGTTGGGTGAGGAGTCTGCGGGTGAGCGGCATTCGACTCACTTTTCCGGGTCGTCGCATATCCAAAAAGAGGAAGTTCACAACGTGACGGAAGAGATTTTCCCAGTGGAGACGTCGGTGCGGGTACCGCCGTTTGGGGGCACCATGACGGCTGCGGAGGATGCAGCGGCGCCGGACGAGCTGGATATTCCAGCCTTCCTGCGGCGGGGAAATTGAGGTATCTGCTGCTCTTGGGGAACTTAGCACGAAAGTGGCACGACGACCGGGTGCTTTTTGTAGTTAAATGAAGACTCTATTCGCGCAGAACTTGTGCCGATGGCATTTCGATTGCAGTCTAATCACATTGAGGGATCGCCCGTGTCGGGATTAAGAAAAGTTTATGGCGCAATCCTCTTCGGCCTTGTATTGTGTGCCGGAGTGGGAGCGAGTGCAACGACGGTTTCGACAGGAAGGGCCAAGCGCCACTCTGCCGGAACTGCGCATGTTGCGTCGAGATTGACGGCGCATGCCAGCGTCTCGCATACGCGCGTGAGGTCTGCTGCCGCGAAGAGCAGAGAAGCAACCGGCGTCGCGACTGCCAGGATGGTGACCCGCCGATATGGGCATGGCGCTCGCGCGAAGCTGGCAGTGCGCCGGACCCGGTATCGCGAGCACTTCTCGGCGAATTCTTTTGCGGACAATCTGACATTGGGCGACGTGGTCGATGGTGAAGACCCGGTGGTCCGGGCCGCTGCGATTGAGGCATTGGGCAATATGAATGGCACGGCGGTGGCCATCGATCCATCGTCGGGCCGCATCCTGGCTATGGTGAACCAGAAGCTGGCGTTATCGCGTGGAGCGGAGCCATGTTCGACCATCAAGCTGACGGTTGCTTTGGCTGCACTCGAGGAAGGGATTGTGCAGCGAGACACTCCTGTGAATCTGGGTGGAAGATTCCACATGACCATGACAGAGGCGCTGGCACACTCGAATAATCTCTATTTTGAAACGCTCGGGCGCCAATTGGGTTTTGAGCGGGTCAAGCGTTATGCGAATGAGTTTGGTCTCGGGGAGCTGGCCGGGTATCACATTCAGGGCGAGCAACTGGGAACCTATCCGGATGAGGTGTTGCCTGCATCGTTAGGCGGCGTGGGACGGATGTGTTCGTTCGGCGAGAGCGTCTCCATGACTCCCTTGCAGCTTGGGGCGCTGGTGGCTGCGATCGCGAATGGCGGAACTCTTTACTATCTGCAGCACCCGGAGACTCCGGAAGAGGTGGCCGCTTTCGAGCCAAAGGTGAAGCGGACTCTGGATATCGCTCCGTTGATCCCGGAGATTTCTCAGGGGATGGAAGGTGCAGTGGAGTATGGAACGGCACGGTCTCTGCGGGCAAACTTCAGCGAGTTTCCCGTGATGGGCAAGACGGGAACTTGTTCGAATAACGGGACGCGCTTCGGGTGGTTCGGCTCCTATGCGGATACTCCGAATGGGCGAATCGTTACGGTATTTTTCCTGGAAGGCGGACGGCCTACGTTTGGACCAAAGGCGGCTGAGCTGACCGGAGAGTTTTACCGGGCGCTGTGGGACAAGAGCTATTTCCAGCAGAAGACAAATGTTGCCAGCGATGGCGCTGTGGGTGGCGGTACGAATTAGAATCTGCAAATTGAGCCGGTGCGGGTTGGATCGGGAGCCGCGCTTTGCGTAATGGGAGGAGTTCTGCGCGTCATCCTTCCATCTCTATTCCGATCAACTCCATTATTTCTGCATCTGAGTGGTGAGCGGGGCTGAGTTGCGATTCGGGCCGGAGTGGCGATTGAGTGTGCAGGCCATTTCTTGGCTTGCGCGGCAGAATCGCGTAGAAGGGAATCATGAAGATCCTGACAGCAGAGGAGATGGGGGCGACGGACCGCCGAACTGTGGAGGAGTCTGGGATATCGCTGGAGACGTTGATGGAGGGTGCCGGACGGGCAGTTGCGGAGTTCTGTCTTCGACAGTATGGCGGGGCGTCGCAAGTGATCGTGCTCTGTGGCAGGGGAAACAACAGCGGGGATGGGTTGGTGGCGGCGCGTGTGCTGGCGCAGGCGGGACTTCAGCTGAGAGTTTTGTTGCTGGGCCGGATCGATGAGGTGAAGGGCGAGGCGGCTGCCGCGTTGCGGCGGTTACGATGCGGAGCTTCCTCGGTGGTTGTGGACGAGGTGGTGAATGAGACAAGCCTGCAGGCGTTAAGGCCAGTGCTGGCTGAGGCGGGCTTGCTGCTTGATGCTGTGGTGGGGACAGGATTCAAGCCGCCGCTGCGCGGTCTGGCGGTTTCGCTGCGAAATATGGTGGAGGAGCTTGATGCGCCGGTAGTAGCGGTGGATCTTCCGTCGGGATGGGACGCGAATTCGATGGAGCAAACCGCCGCGGGATCATTTCGGGCGGATGCGGTGGTGACGTTTACTGCGCCGAAGGTAGCGCATGTTTTTGGACATTTGACACGCAATGAAAGAACGGGCGGGACGTTTGGGCCGGTGGTCGTGGCGGGGATCGGATCTCCGGAGAGCGCTGTAATTTCGACGAGTGGGCTGAGTTGGACGGGCATC
>DATAVY010000021.1:0-7986 GCA_036267495.1 Edaphobacter sp. | reverse complement strand
TGCGGCGCTCGGAGTGCCCTCACTGCGGGCGTTCGGTCGATATAGCAAACCGCTCACCCATTGTTGAGAACGGATTGAGCATTCTGGCGGGACTCGTCTTGGCGATGATGCTGGTGCCGCTGGGGGTGCTTGCCTGGAAGTCATGTTCCGATTTCCTTTCGGACAAAGTCTCGCACTCGATCTTCTATCATCCGCTTGAGGACTGGACCCGATACTAGCGACTGAATCACAACGTACACGAAGTTCGTGCCAGATGAGAACTCCAAACAACCTGCGTGCAACTGGATGAGTGACTCGGCCTGAAGTCAACAGTTGAGACCCGAACCAGCTGGACAGAAGCCAATGTTTTCGGTACTTGCGTGAGTTACGGTTGCTGAACCCGCAGCGTTCAGAGAGCTCTTAGAAACCTAACACTGCGCACATACGTGGTTGTCGTCGACCGCTCTTCACCATTTTGTGCCTGCAGATGATCTGTATTAGACCCCTCCCGCTTATTCGCTCCGCAGCGCCTCCATTGGGTCGATACTGGCCGCCCGCCGCGCGGGGATGACTGCAGCGACGAGCGCCGCGAATCCAAGAAGCATGGCCGCACCTGCCAATAAGAACGGATTCCACGGCTTGACGCCGAAAAGCTGGTTTGCGATTAGATATCCCGCTCCAATCGCCGCCGGAATCCCGATCCCCAATCCGATGCCGACCTGCCAGAACGCTCCGCGCAACACCATCGCAACCACCGAGCCGCGATCCGCCCCAAGCGCCATGCGCACGCCAATCTCGCTCCTGCGCTGCTCCACGCCATATGCGGTCACGCCATAAAGGCCAATCGCAGCCAGCACCAGGCCAACCGCGCCGAACAGCCATGTAAGGCTGGCGATCATATTCTGCTGGTCGAAAGTTCCCTGAATCACTCTCGTATACGGCTGAATGTCATAGATCATCAGGTTCGGATCGACTTCAGCCATAGCCTTCTTCACCTGCATGAAAATGTTCGCGGGATGCCTGGGCGCCCAGATCACAATGTTGGAGAGGTTCTGCGACCAAAGCTCATCGGTGTAGAGATCCAGCTGATCGAAATGGACGGTCTGGGCCTCAGGGATGTAGTACATGACGCGGGCGGGATCGTTCTCATAATTAATGTTTCGAACGACACCCACAATCTCATAGGCCCCCGCATTCTTCACTGGAGCTGGACCGAAGTGCCGGCCGATGGGATTCTGACTCCCAAAAAATTTCTTAGCAAAGGCTTCGTTGATCACGGCCACCTGCTGCGTATTCCCGTTGTCATCTTCACTGATCGTGCGGCCCGCCAGCATTCGGGCGCCGATCGTATCGAAGAACCTCGGCATGATGCGGGTCCAGTCGGCGGACATATCGTCCTTTGGGCCGGGCTCTGGTTTGCCCTGAATCCGAATGTCTTTGCTCCACTGACCGTCCGTCATCGGTGCATAGGTCGTGGCGCTGACGCCGCGCACCCCTGGGATGGCGCTGAGCCGGTCCTGGATCTCACGATAGAACGGGACCAATTGTTCCTGTTTATGGCCCGACAGTATGGGGCTATTGATGGAAACCAGATAGCGCCCCTCCAGATCGAACCCGAAGTTCTGGTGCTCCAGATTGCGTAGGCTCCCGCCCAGCATCGCGGCGGCGCTCAGCAGCACCAGCGATACCGCAACCTGCGCAATCACAAGCGTCTTCTGTGCCCAGTGACGGCCGCCTCCCACCTCGCGGTTGGCGCCACGCATTGCCTCCACCGGCACTGCGTGCGAGCTCATCCACGCGGGTGCAACGCCAAAGATCACTCCCGTCAGCAACGACACTCCCAACCCAAACAGCAAAACCGGCGCCGAAGGTGTAGCCTGCACCGGAATCCATGACCTTTGTTCCAGCGTGTGAAATGCGAGATACAGGATCAGCCGCGCCCCCGCCCAGGCCACAGCCACACTGGCCGCGCCGCCAATCAGAGACAGCGTAACGCTTTCAATCAGCGCATTCCTCACCAGGCGTCCGCGCGATGCTCCCAGCGCCACGCGCACCGCCGTCTGTTGCCGGTTCCTCAGACCGCGCGCCAGCAGCAGATTGGCGATGTTAGCGCAAGCCACCAGCAAAACGCAGCAAGCCGTGACCATCAGCAGCAGAAGGCTCTCGCTGTAATACCTCCGTAAGCTGGAGAAACCTGCACCGCCAGGCGACACGCGAAGCGTCTGCTTCTGCCACACAGCTCTTTCCTGCGGACTCATATCCGCCACGTGGCTGGCCAGCCAGCCATGCAATTCGCCCTGCAGCTCTGCCTGAAGCGCTCTCGGATCGGTTCCGGGACGCACACGTCCGATCAAGTCCAGCCAGTCGACCCGCGGATTTTTCATTCGCGCCGTTTTCCCGAACATCAACGGCTCCGTCGCGACCGGCATCCACAGATCCGGCACGCCCCAGCTCGTTATGTTCGCTCCAATGAAACCAGCCGGAGCCACGCCGACGATCGTGAATGCACGGCCGTTGATCTGGTATGTCGCTCCCACCACCGAAGGATCGGAGCCGTACTTCTCCTGCCACGCGTGAAAGCTCATCACCGCCACCGGAGGCGCGCCCTCTCGGTCGTCGACGTCGACAAGCAGCCTTCCGCGCCACGCCGACACACCCAGCGTCTGGAAAAAGTTTCCGGAAACAAACTCGCCATTCACCGTCTCCGGCAGTCCCGCTGAGCCGGCGCGTCGCACTGCCAGCGGCTGGTTACCCGCCTGCAGCGCTGCCAGATCCTGGAATCCTGTCGTGTTTGCCCGGAATAGCTTGTATGCCTCATACGGAAACAGATTCCAATTGCCCGGCGCGTCGTCGTCTTGGTCCTCGTTGTATCCAGCCCATTCGCAGCAATGGGGCCGGAAGCCGATGCGCCAAAGCTGATCCGGTCGCGTGACCGGCAGCGATTGCAACATCACCTGCTCGACCAGCGTGAAGATCGCCGTGGTTGCGCCGATGCCCAGCGCCAGCGTCAACACCGCCGTGATCGTGAACCGGGGCGACTTGCGCAACTGACGCAGTGCATAGCAGAAGTCATACAGCAGATGTTCGAGTAGCGGCAATCCTTCTTCCTCATGGTATTGCTCTCGAATCGCTTCGACACCTCCCACTGTGAGTATCGCCTGACGGCGAGCTTCGACAGGAGTCATCCCAGCTCGCACATTCTCCTCTGCCTGCATTGCTACGTGCCCCTCCATCTCCTCACGCATGCGATCATCACCACGGCGGCCGAGGCCGAAATTCCACATGCGCGCAAAAAGCCGATTGAGGATTCTCATGCCAAATCCTCCGCCTTCACTTCAAAAAAAAGCGCAATAATCGCCGTCGTCTGCTCCCAGTCGCGCCTCTCCGCTTCGAGCAGTTTTTCGCCGGCGCGAGTGAGTTGGTAGAAACGCGCGCGCCGGTTATTCTCTGAAGGCCCCCACTCCGACGCTACCGCACGTTCTTGCTCAAGTCTCAGCAGCACCGGATACAGCGTTCCCTGATTGACCGAGAGAAGTTCATTGCTGATCTGCGCGATGCGGCGTGCGATTCCGTATCCGTGCAGTGGGCCCAGAACTTGAAGCGTCTTCAGCACCATCAACGCCAATGTCCCCTGCTGCACATCCCTCTTCTGTTTCATTCGGCCTCGCTCCACACCTTCCATTTGGTTACCCAGCGAAGTATCACACGGCTTCATTGGGAAAGCAAGTGGAGGCGGCGGCAGGACAGAATGAAGCAGAAGAGGTAAACGGTCTTGTCGAGCAACCTGTTTCTGGCACGGAAACTCCTGATCCTGATGCACCGGCTATGGAAAACTCAAACGGCCTTTGTCCCATTCCCTGGGGCGCAAACAGTACCTCAGGCAGCATAAAGGTAAAAGGTGCCTCTTGAAACCGCTCCGCGGTGACTGCGACGTTTGAACAGGTGCTTGAGATTGCAAGAAGTGACCTCAATGACGCCGTGGCTTAGATAGCAGCACCGCAACGAACAGGAACACATATTGCACCGGGCGCCACGGGCGCCAAACGAGTGCGGATAGAAGCAAGGTTCGTTTCGCGGTTGACACTCGGGCCGTTCTCATAGAAGTGCAAATCGCCGAATCACTTATCGAGCGAATGAGGATGAGCGCATTGCCCTGTTGTCGCGGAATGAGCACCGGATTGGAAAACGGACGCGGAATATTTCGTATGGTTAACTGATTTGGGGGAGCAACAGAGTGATCGACTGCAGAGCCGCGACGAAGAGTTATGCCTCTCAGCCTGTTCTCCGAGGCATAGACCTAGTCGTAGAACGTGGCATTTGTGCCTTATTAGGGGCTAACGGTGCTGGCAAGTCCACGCTGCTGCGCTTGCTCTCCGGGCTAGAAGAGCCAGACAGTGGTTCCGTGTCCATCGGCGGACTGGGTTTTCGAGATCATGGAGTTGAAATCCGGCGGAATTTGGGTGTGCTCCCCGAGGGGCTCGGGCTGTTCGAGTCTTTGACGGTCATCGAGAACCTGATGGCAGTTGGACCAATTTATGGACTCACGAAGAGCGAAACAGCAGATCGAGCAGCGGACCTGCTAGGACTGCTCGACCTTACGCAAGGACGCCACACCGTTGCACGCAATTGTTCGTTCGGCATGCGGAAGAAGACCGCCTTGGCCATGGCCCTCCTGCACAAGCCGAAGGTTCTGCTGCTGGATGAGCCGTTTGAAGGTATTGATCCCGCATCGTCCGCGGTCATTCAGATGCTGCTTGGCCAACTCTGCAGCGATGGCGCTACGATCTTGCTCACGTCTCACATTCTGTCGATCGTGCAGAAGATGGCCACCCGCGTAGTGATTCTTCACCAAGGTCGAGTTGAATCAGATTTCAACCCGTCCACGGCAGACGAAGGAGTTGAGGAGGTGTATTTCAGCATCGTTGGCGAACCACAGCCGGAGGTGCTGGATTGGCTCAGACCCTAGCCCTACTGTTGTTGTTGAAGAAACTGATGTGGAAGGAACTGAGCAGCTTTTCCTCCGTGCGTTTCAACAACTTCCTGTTCTCCGTCCTTTTCATTATGTCCGCTGGTTTCGAAAGCGGGGCACCGAAAGCAGCATTCTGGAGTACGTTCTTCTTTCAAATTGTCCTTCTTGCGCCTCTGCTTGTTACTTTTTCCATAGATACACAGCATAGGTTGCCCCCGGAGCGAGTCGCTACTTGGCCGCTGACACGTACACAAAGACTCTTGCTCAGTTCCGTAAGTTTCGCGTTGAATCCATTATTTATAGTGTTGTTTTTTGGCTACCTGTTCTGGATGGGCCTAGCCGCGGGTCTCTTTTTTGTTCTGCTGGCACTAATCGTCCATGGGACGGTATACGCCGTTGGCCGTCTCCCGTTCGAGCTAAGGATGCCTGCAGGTCTCAACATCTCAAGGACGCCCTTGAAGGTCGGCGGGATCGCGCAAGAAATGTGGCGGGAGCTGCAGGGAACCCTGGACTTTTGGACCGCGCTGCTTATAGCTGTTAGCGGAACCCTTTATCGACTGTTCGGGCGGGCACAGAGCCCGAAGCATTTCCGATGCTGTCGTTATTCGTGGGCATTGCAATGAGCACGATTGGGCAACGCATGCTCCGTCTGGATGAGGGGCGAGCATTGCTGCGCTATCGTCTTCTACCGATCGCAGGGTGGAAACTGCTCGTCACGCAGGACATGACTTTCCTGATCCCGCTTGCCGTCATGGTTTCGCTCCTAAGTCTACGGACAGGTGTTGCATTTGGCTTGGTCGCTATCGCGGTCGGGCGATACCCGTCGCTGAGGCAGCGGGCGAACCAGCGCAGATGGCGTTTCGTCGGAGGAGATCCACGTTTCGGGGTAGCACAGGTTGTCTTGGGTGGATTAGCTGGAATCGGAGCGGCAAGGATGGGACTCTGGGTGTTGGCCGTTGCCTTCGCCCTCTACCTGGTTTCCGTATTCTGGGGTGAGTGGCTCTGGAGACGCTCCTTGACTGCTTAGTCGAAAACACGTCTCTGGTGGGGCTGTTTGAGCAGGTTGCTCTAAAGCGAGGTTCGCGGCAATCACCGACGGGAATGATGCATAATCGCCGATGCACTCATTGAACCGTCTGATACTAAGCAGCCCGCAATGCCTCGACCGCACCAATCAGCTGTCGATCTATGCCAGTGGCGAGGTCCTCGAAAGACCAAGGGATGGAAAGATCCGGGGTAATCCCCCTCCCTTCAATCTGGGTGCCTTTGGCGCTCACATAGGCCGCAATCGGAATGACAAGCCGGTAGCCGAACCCGAGCTTACTCGCTCGGCGTGTCACCAGACGCCCCGGCGTCTTCATTCCCACAATCGTCGCCAAACCGTTTTCCTGGGCAAACTGGGCGACCATTTCAGCCGCGCCGGCTGTGTGTTCATCTACCAGGACGGCTGTGCGGCCATGCCAATCGCGCCGGCCAAGCGCCTCGGTGTACAGGAAAATCGAAGTCTTTCCCATAAACTTGAGGGCGAGGCTGGGCAATGCCAGTTTTGATCGAGGGACTCTGTCGAAGACAGGCAGAGATTCGGGAGAGATGTTTTTCTGGGCCATCTCTCGGCTTTTGCTATAGCCAATCGGATGGCGGCCGGCAATGAGGTAGCTCATCAGAGTGAGGCCTCCAATACCTCCGCCCGGATTTCCGCGCATGTCGATGATGAGCCGATCAGTGTTCTTGAAACGCCCGCCAAAGATCGAATCCAGTTCATTCGCGAAGTCGATTCCGATCGCTCCCGGGAACAGGCTCACCCGGAGGTAAGAGATGTTGCCCGTCTGAGTTCCAGTCGCGAGTGCGGTCGGCTCAGAATAGGGGTTGTCTTTGTATTTGGGAACCGGGGTTTCCAGTGAAATCGCCAGTTCCTCGGCAGGATCGCCGCGCAGAATAACAACTAGAACCCTTTGTTGCATTTCGAAATTCGGTGCTGCGCCATCAGAAAGAGATGGATTGACAGGCCTGCCGCCGACCGACAAAAGAACATCGCCAGGCTTGATACCCGCCCGTGCGGCAACACCTCCAGGAAGGATATCTTTGAAGACCCAATGGGGTTGACCGTCGACGGTCCGTACCGAAAAGCTCGCGTTGATTGCATTTGGCGGCGCAATGAGCGTGCGGTCTGATAGCAGTGCGAGGGGGCTTGTCGCCATCTCCGCAAGCATCGTAGCGACCGAGTTCTCAAACGCCCCCTCGGTTTCTGCATTAACTATGGTCCTGCGGTGTTGTTCCACAATTCCTTTCCACACAGATTCGTCAAAGTTGGGATCGAAGTATTTCTCGACAACGAGACTCTGGATCCTTGCGAGAATTGTTTCGCGCTGCGACCTTGAAATCGTCATAGAGTCTCCTGGTTTCATCAAACCGTTCCAGAGGGATCGCCGACAATCTGGACGCCGGCCCAGAAGTACGGCGAAAGCCCTTGATTGAGTAAGTCGAGCTGCGCCGAACGGAGCGCATCGACCTTCCGCTGGTGCAAGGCGAGCTTCGAATAGAACAATGTCATTAAATGCTCCGTCGACTCATCCTCGAGGTCCCATAAAGTAGAGACCACCGAATCGGCTCCGGCCTCTATGAAGGCATTGACCACGCTAGCGACATCAGCCTCTCCAACCGGTCCGACACCCGTGTCGCAAGCTGACAGCGTCACCAGTTTTGCTTTGATGTGGAGTTCGCGAATCTCGCGCGCCTGCAATAATCCATCGTCAGGACCATTCACTTCCGGCGCGAATATAAGCGCCGAGCGATCGGGGTAGTCGATGTCTGCGTAGCCGTGAAGGGCAAGATGGATTACGTCGGTGCTTTCAGTCGACAATTGTTTGAACCGGGTTTCGGTTGCATTGGCACCGAGGAGGATCGTGTTTGGACTTGGCAGATCATGAGCGATGGTTTCGACCTCCGCTTCACTGTGTGGTAGTGGTACGAATTCACTCCGTTCAGGGCCGCTAATCGCGCGCAGGATCGGATTGCGGCTGTCTGAATTTTGAGTCCAA
>DATAVY010000020.1:0-18414 GCA_036267495.1 Edaphobacter sp. | reverse complement strand
GCATTGAAGACGCATTGACACCAACCCGCAAGTCCAGACCTAAAGTCTCTCTTTCTTAGACTTTGCGCAAAAACAGGGGGGGTGGGGGGGTACCCGCCACCTGTAGCAATAAAGTTAACTCCGCGACGTAGAATCGGCAGCCGCATCAGCCACCGCCAGATGCTTGTCCAGCGCCGCGATCCCCCGATCGATCTCCTCCGTCGTGACAATCAGCGGCGGAGCGATGATAAAGTGCGAGACCCAGGCCTGAATCGTGACTCCCTCAGCCAATATCTTCCCCGCAATCTGATCGACCAGCAGAGGCCGGCCCGAAACCTTGTCCTCATAGGTATTGAACGGCTCCTTGGTCGTCCGGTTTTTGACCAGGTCAACCGCCCAGAAGAGCCCCTTCCCCCGCACGTCCCCAACGCTCGGATGCCTCGCCTTCAGCTCCTCAAGCTTCGCTTCAACATACGGCGCAAGCTCGCGTGCGCGTTCCACCAGCCCAAGACGCTGCATCTCGTGAATGGTAGCAACCGCAGGCGCCAGCGTCAGCGGGTGCGCTTCATAGGTATGTCCATGGGCGAAGTAGTGGTCCTCGAAAAACGCCGCGATCTTTTCGTTCGTAGCGCACAGCCCCAGCGGAACATACGCCGAAGTAATCCCCTTCGCGGTCACAAGTATGTCCGGCGTTACTCCCCAGTGATACATCGCAAACCACTCGCCGGTGCGCCCCCATCCCGTCATCACCTCATCGGCGATCAGCAGAACGCCATTTTCATCGCATATCCTGCGCAGCTTCGGCATGTACTCATCCGGAGGAACAATGACTCCGTTCGTCCCCACAATCGGCTCGACCAGGACCGCGGCCACATCCGACTCATTGCGGATCATGTGCTCGATGTAGTCCGCACACGCAATGCCGCACCCCGGATACGTATGCCGGATAGGACACTTGTAACAGTGAACCTCAGGCGCGAAGAGGACGCCCGGCCCCTTGCCCCCCGGCTCCATAGCCCATCGCCGCGGATCGCCTGTTGCCGCGATCGACCCTGTAGTAGACCCATGGTAAGACCGATAGCGCGCGATGATCTTCGACTTGCCCGTGTACATACGCGCAATCTTGAAGGCGGCTTCGTTAGCCTCCGTGCCCGACGTCGTGAAAAAAAACTTATTTAGTCCCTTCGGAAGAACCTCCGCCAGAAGCTGCGAAAGCTCAGCCCGCGCGGTCGTGGCATATCCCGGCATCGCATAACTCAATTGCTGGGCCTGCTGTGCTATGGCGTCGATGACGGCCTGGTTCTTATGTCCGAGGTTCGAGCACATGAGCTGTGACGAAAAATCCAGATACCGCTTCCCTGCTCCGTCGATGATGTAACAGCCTTCCGCATCGACGATATGCATCGGGTTCCAGTTCTTCTGGAAACGCCAGGTGCCATAGTTATATTGGCGAGTAAGATCGACCACCTGTTGGCTGGTCAGTGTCTGCGGCTCGACGACGTCAGTGGAATTCATGATGGTCCATCCTATTGGTTAATGTTTGGCTGTATCGCGGAATTGAAAGCAGGCGGACCCTGAGTCTTGTATCTCCGCATAAGAAAATAGTAGCTGGCAGCGGCGATGAAAAAACCGACAAACCAGGCATAGTCATAAAGGAATCGTAAAGCCGGCACAGCAAGTCCAACCAGCGCCACTGCAACCCCCGCAACCAGCGCGCCCATCGCTCTGGGATTGATCCCGCGGGTATATTCGTAACGTCCTCCGCGGCGATAAAGAGAAACAGTATCCAGACGAGTCCCGCGAATCAGAAAATAATCCGCAACCATAATGCCCGCAACCGGCCCCAGTAGTCCGGAGTAGCCGATCAGCCACCCGAAAATATAACTGCCAAAGGTGCTCATCAGCTTCCACGGCATCATCGCCAGCCCCAGAAAACCGGTAATCAGGCCGCCCGTGCGAAAACTGATCAACCCCGGAGCCAGGTTGGAGAAATCATTCGAAGGCGAAACGACGTTTGCCCCGATGTTGACGTTGAGCGTCGCAATCAACAGCGCGACCAGCGCCAGCAAAGCCGCCAGCGGCTGATGGAACCGCCCCAGCAGCGTGATAGGCGACCACACCGCCTCGCCGAAGATAGTGACAGATGCCGAGGTACAGGCAATTCCAATAAACGAGTACAGCACCATGGCGACCGGCAGACCAAATGCCTGACCGGCAATCTGCGAATCCTGCGATTTGGCATACCGCGTAAAATCCGGGATGTTCAGCGCGAGCGTCGCCCAATACCCTACCATCGCGGTCAGCGACGGAAAGAAGAAGTGAAGAAAACCGCCGGTCGTGTGAAAGCGGCTGGGCGCAGACAGCATCGGCCCGAATCCACCTGCCTTATGCAGCATCCAGAAGAGCAGGATGAATGACATGACCAGCATGAACGGCGCCGAAAAGCTCTGCAGAAACCGGATCGACTCGACCCCGCGCCACACCACATACATATTGAGAAGCCAGAATCCCGCAAAACTCGCCCACAAAACAAAAGGCATATTGGCGGTTGCCGGCCACAAGACAGCGATCATTGCCGCAATTGCCTGTCCTCCCAGCCACGATTGAATCCCAAACCATCCACAGGCCACCAGAGCGCGCAGCATCGCCGGAAGATTCGCGCCGCGTGTGCCAAAGCTCGCGCGAACAAAAACGGGAAATGGAATCCCATACTTCGCCCCGGCGTGCGCATTCAGAAGCATGGGAATGAGCACAATCAAATTGCCCAGAAGAATAGTGAAGATTGCCTGCTTCCAATTCATGCCGCCCGCGATCAACGAAGAGGCGAGCATGTACGTCGTCACCTCCATCGACATGGAGAACCACAAGGCGATGTAGTTATACGTTCCCCAGGTACGCTGCAAGGCCGTCGTAGGAGCAAGATCCTTGTTATAGAGACGCGGATCATGCTCCACCACGAGACTTGCGGCAGCGTGACCCTCAACGTCGATCGAAGTTGGGCTCACTGCCATGCTCCGCCCCTCGCCTCCCGGCGCAGATACTGGCCGCGTCCCGTGGCGGCCACGTACTTACCGCCATCCACAACAAGTTCGCCTCGCGAATACACCTGCCGCGCATTGCCCTTCACCTTCCATCCTTCAAACATTGAAAAGTCGCAGCGCATATGATGAGTGGCAGCGGAGATCACATGCTCAGCCTCGGGATCCCAGAGCACAATATCGGCGTCCGAACCCGCGGCGATCGTTCCCTTCTTGGGATACATCCCGAAGATCCGCGCCGGCGCCGTTGAGGTGATCTCGACAAATCGCTGCAGCGAAATCTTTCCCGCATTCACCCCAAAGTGATAAAGCAGATGCAGGCGATTTTCTACTCCCGGACCGCCATTGGGTATCTTGGTGAAGTCGTCCTTCCCCAGCTGCTTCTGGTCGGCGAAGCAAAACGGGCAATGGTCGGTCGAAACTACCTGCAAATTATCTGTCGCAAGCCCGTCCCACAACTTCGGTTGATTTTTCTTCTCGCGCAATGGTGGAGTAAAGACATACTTCGCCTCGTCAAAACTCTTCCCCGGCATCTGGTCTTCGATTGAAAGAAGAAGATATTGCGGACACGTCTCCGCGAAGGCAGGCAAACCGCGATCGCGAGCCTCGCGCACCTGATTGAGCGCATCTTCGCTCGAAAGATGAACGATGTACACCGGAACACCGGCCATTTCAGCCAGCGCAATCGATCGATGCACGGCCTCCGCTTCGGCTCTCGTCGGCCGCGTCAGCGCGTGATAAATCGGCGCCGTCTTTCCCTCGGCAAGCGCCTGCTGCACGATGACGTCGATAGCGCTGCCATTCTCGGCATGCATGCAAACCAGCGCGCCATTCTTCGCGGTCTGTTGCAGCGCCTTGAAGATCGTGCCATCGTCCACCATCAAAACATTTGGATAAGCCATGAACAGTTTGAAGCTGGCAACGCCCTCCCGCACCATCTCGTCCATATCCTGCAAGCCCTGTTTGCCGTTAGCGGAGCCCAGATCCGTCACGATCATATGCAGCCCATAGTCGATGCAAGCCTTGCCATCCGCCTTTCCGCGCCAGATGTCGAGAGCATCCCGCATGCGCGTCCCTTTCGCCTGGATTGCGAAATCGACGATGGTCGTCGTCCCGCCAATAGCCGCAGCCCGCGTGCCCGTAAGAAAGTCATCCGCGGATACCGTTCCCCCAAACGGCATATCCATATGGGTATGCGCATCGATGCCGCCGGGCATCACGAACAGTCCCGTGGCGTCCACCACCGTGTGCCCTTTGGGATCAATCTGCGCGCGCACCTCATCAATCGCGCTGCCATCTATCAGTACATCCGCCTTCTCAACCCGATCTGCAGTGACGACGGTCCCATTCTGAATCAGAACTCCCATGCTTCACTCCGAACTGAACGCGAAAGCGTCAGCTATTCGTGCTCGTTACCTGTTGCGTCCCCGACGGCGTCAGCCCGTTGGCACTCCGCTCTTCCCAGCTTTCGAACGGCAGACCATTATCCAGCCGCTCCATCGTAATGCAGTTTTCAACCGGACAAACCAGCGAACAGAGATTGCACCCAACACAATGATGCTCATCCACACGCGGGATGCGTTCGAGCGGAGTGACTGCACTGCTCAGACCCAGGCCGCCTGAGTCAAGCCTGGGAATGGGCGTAGTCGAGATCAACCGCGCGGCTTCCGCTTCGACCATCGCAGGGGTGCGAGTCGTGTCAGGTTGCCCCGCAGCCCGATCCAGATGAATACACTGATGGGCGCCATCCCAGCACGCGGTATAGCAGAGCTGGCAACCTATACATAAATCCTCATGAATCCGCGCGACGATCTGATAGTTCAGATTCAGTTGTTTCCACTCGCGAACATTGGGAAGCGACAAGCCGCGAAAATCATCGATGGCCGCGAAACCCTTTTCCGCCATCCACCCCAGCAGGCCATCCTTCATATCCTCCACGATGCGATACCCATAGTGCATCGCCGCAGTGCACACCTGCACGTTGCCGCAGCCAAGCAGAATAAATTCTGCGGCATCACGCCAACTCCCAATACCCCCGATGCCGGACAGCGGAAGCGCGCTTGCAGAATCGGACTGTATCTGCTGGACCATATTCAGCGCGATCGGCTTAACCGCCGGGCCGCAGTAGCCGCCATGCGAGCTTTTTCCGTCGACATTCGGGCTTGGCTGCAACGTATCGAGATCAATACCGGTAATTGAGTTGATCGTATTGATCGCGGAGAGCGCGTCGGCCCCACCCCGCTTGGCTGCTCGTGCAGAAATGCGAATATCGGAGATGTTCGGAGTCAGCTTGACGATGACCGGCGTCCGCGCCTTCTCCTTCACCCACGACGTAATCTGCTCGCAGTACTCGGGCACCTGCCCGACGGCAGAACCCATGCCGCGTTCGCTCATGCCATGCGGGCATCCAAAGTTGAGTTCAAGCCCGTCCGCGCCGGCATCCTCCGCGCGCTGCACCATTTCGTGCCAAGTCTCGCGTTTGCTCTCCACCATCAGCGATGCAATTACGACATGCTTCGGATACCGCCGCTTCACCTCGGCAATCTCCCGCAGGTTGACCTCCGTAGGCCGATCGGAGATGAGCTCAATATTATTGAACCCCATCATGCGCCGCCCCTCCCAATCGATCGAAGAGTAACGCGAGCTGACGTTGGTGACTGGCGCGCCAATCGTCTTCCACACCGCCCCACCCCAACCCGCTTCGAATGCCCGCATGATCTGCTCGCCGCTATTGGTCGGCGGGGCCGAAGCGAGCCAGAACGGATTGAGACATGGAATGCCGCAAAACGTGGTCTCAAGTGTCGGCTTAGGCTTGGACATGCTGTCCCTCCAACCAGGCGGCAATGCCGACGCCGGCGCGTTTCCCATCCGCAACTGCGTCCACAACCTCACGGCCACCATTCGTGCAGTCTCCACCCGCAAAAAACTTCGGGTTTGAGGTCTGGCCCGTCGCACGATCGATCAAGACGCGGCCGCGTTCAAGCTGCACCTTCGCATTCTTACTTCCATGCTCCAAGAGAAAATCGGAGCGGGTGCCCTGCCCGATCGACAGCACTATCAGATCGGCCTCAAGCGAAAACTCCGAACCGGGCTGCGGAACAAGCGAGCCGTCTTCCATCGGAACCAGCTTTGTCAATTCAAGCTTTTCAACAGCTCTGTCATTACCGCGAATGGCAGTCGGTTGAACGTGCCAGAGGAACTTAACCCCCTCGTTTCGCGCATGCTCATATTCAAATGCGAACGCCGACATCTGTTCCAGCCCGCGCCGATAGACGATGTGCACATCATTCGCGCCAAGCCGGACCGCGGCAATTGCTGCATCGATCGCGGTATTTCCCGCTCCCACGACAACGACGCGCTTCGGCACCGTAATCAAAACACCAGACTTGTACCCCGCGATTAGATCGAGAGCATTCGTCACCCCGGGAAGCTCTTCTCCGGCAACTCCGAGCTTGTGAATGGCGCCCAGACCGATTCCCAAAAATACTGCATCGTGCTCACGTTCAAGTTCAGCAAGCCTGGCCGAATCCACCACCGTCTCAAATTGAAAGTTGACGCCCAGTTGGGACAGCATTTCGATCTCGCGAAGGCTCTCCACAAGAGGCAGTTTATATTCCGCGACCCCATAGGTATTCAAACCACCGGGCAGCGATCGAGCGTCATAAATATCCGCGCCAATACCGCGGCGCCGAAGCTCGGCGGCGCAGGCCAGGGACGCCGGTCCGGCGCCGATCAGCGCAGCCGACAATCCCGTCTCCGGTCCAGGCTCGAACGGCAGCGGCAATCCACTTGCATGGAACGAATCCATCGCAAACCGCTGCAGTCGCGCGATCGCTATCGGTTGTTTGTTGTACCGGTGCATCACGCATGCGCCCTCGCACAACACCTCCACCGGGCACGCGCGGGCGCAACTCGCGCCTAAAATATTCGCCTCCAGAATAGTGCGCGCAGAGCCGGCGAGATTGCCGCTCGCGATCTTCTTTATAAACCGAGGCACATCGATATGCGTCGGGCAGGCAGTCGTGCACGGAGCGTCAAAGCAGAAGAGGCAACGATTCGCCTCCGGCACAGCGGCTTGCCTGTCGAATGGCGGGTGCAAGTCCCCGAACCGCTCGATCACCTCTGGCGGAGTTGCGGCCTGTTCATGAAACGGAATTCGTTCACTCATCCGGTTAAATCACCTTAACGCCTCAGGCGACTGCGCCGCCATGCAGACGATACGCACCCTCCCTGCGCCTCCACTCCGTCTCCGGAGTTGGAAGTGACTATTATGCACTATCCTGGCAAACCGAGACAGTCGCGAAAATTGTTCTGCTGTCATACCGAAGCTACCCTTGAGGCCCCTGCGCGCTCAGCCAATCCATAGTCTTTCTGGCAAGCCGATCGAAGGCATTCACCGCCAGTTGTAAATCTTCAATCTTCGTGTCCTCCGCCTTGTTGTGACTTAAGCCGGCCAACGATTGAGTGAACATCATCACCGTCGGAACTCCCGTCCGCGCAACTTCAGCCGCATCATGCAAAGGCCCTGAGGGAAGCTGATGGGAGGTGCCCGCCGTTTCACAGACTGCTTCCTCGCAAAACCCGATCAGGCGCGCATCGAAGGCGATCGGCTCAATGCTCCAGATCTTCGACCACTCCACCGTGCAACCCTCTTCGACTGCAAATCGTTCGCTGGCCGCCCGAGCCTCCGCCAGCATCGAGGCAAGCACTCCCGCATCCAGGTCTCGCATATCCAGTGTCGTTTCGCATCGGCCCACCACAGCCGTCACAATCCCGGGAAACGTCTTCACGCAGCCCATCGTCGCTACAGCGTCAGGATGTTTGCGCGCGATAGGGCGAATCTCCAGCGCGAGCTTCGCTGCGGCAGCCAGTGCATCTCGTCGCACCCCCATCGGCGTCGATCCCGAGTGCGCCTCCTGACCCCGAAACGTAATCGCATGCCGCTCCACCCCTTTGGTCCCGAGCACGACACCAAGCGGCAGAGCAAGATTCTCGAGCACGGGCCCCTGCTCGATATGCAGTTCAAGATAGCCAGCCACGTTCTTGCGTTCCGCAACGGCGTCTCCTACACAGTTGATGTCCACCTTGCATGATCGCAGAGCCTCTTCCAGACGAACTCCATCGCGATCGGTGCGAACGCGGTCCCCCTCGATCGTGTGCGTGCCCGCAAACGCGGAAGAACCAAAGAGACTACGGCCAAAACGCGCGCCTTCTTCATCCGCCCAGTCGACCAGACGAATCGTAACCGGGGGCTTGCTGCGAAACTCCGCGGAGAGATTGCGAAGCACTTCAAGCCCAGTCAGCACGCCCAGGCAGCCGTCCAGCCAACCGCCATTCGGCACAGAGTCCAGATGGCTGCCGAGGACGAGAGCACGATCGGATTTGCCCTGCAGCGTCGTCCAGGAGTTCCCTGCTGCATCGTAATGATGCTCGATAGGAAGTCCTTCCAGCTTGCTCTGGAACCACTCTCGCGCCTTGAGCCACATAGGACTCCACGCAACGCGCTGAGCGCCAAGACCGTCAGCCGTCAAGGCCCGAAGCTCCTGAAGATCGGAGATTACTCTACGTGAATCCACCGGCATGTCTTTCCTCCTGAAGAAGGCAGCTTACTCCGATCGCAAAAGCTAATCCGTAACCCGAAGACTCGCCTGACGAAGCGTCTCGGCCGCCGACTCCGGCGTGATGTCCCGTTGCGGAGACCCCAGCAGTTCATACCCCACCATAAACTTTCGAATACTGGCCGACCGCAGCAGCGGAGGATAGAAGTGAGCATGAAATTGCCACTCCGGATACTCCCGTCCATCACAAGGCGCAGGATGCAACCCCATCGAATAAGGAAATGGTGCATCGAAGACCTGGTCGTACACCGCCGTAACCGACTTGAGAATAGCCGCGAAATCCATCCTCTCCACTGCCGTGAACTCCTGCAGTTGAGTCACACGCCGCCGCGGCAGAATCATCACCTCAAACGGCCACACCGCCCAGAAGGGCACCACCGCGATAAAGTTCGAATTCCGCACCACCACTCGCTCGCCGAGCGCCTCTTCCATCTCCCGGTATTCGCTCAACAAAACTGCATCTCTCTTCGCCAGATACTCTCGCTGCCCGCCCAACTCTGTTATTACCTCATTGGGCACCGACCGGCTGGCCCATATCTGCCCATGCGGATGCGGATTGCTCGCGCCCATCATCGCCCCGCGATTCTCAAAGATCTGCACATAGCCAATATCGCCCCGCGAACCCAGCTCCACGCACTGCTCCGCCCACACATCCACCACCCTTCCAATCTCCGCAACCGGCATCTTCGCCAACGTAAGATCATGCCGCGGAGAAAAACAAATCACCCGGCACACCCCGCTCTCCCCCTCCGCCACCAGCAGCCCCTTGCCGCCTTCATCGACCGAAAACTGCGGCGCGTCCAGCTTCAAAGCCGCAAAATCATTCTCGAAAACATACGTGCTCGTGTACTTCTCCGTCCGCGTACCACCGGCACGCAGATTTCCCGGACACAAATAACACGTCGGATCATACTGAAGCACAACCTCCGCCGGCCTCGCTTCCGTCTGCCCCTGCCATGGCCGCTGCGTCCTGTGCGGCGACACCAGCACCCAATCCCGCTTCAACGGGTTATACCGCCGGTGGGGGTTCTGCTGCATCAACGGATTCACGCCACACGCTCCTTCTTCGCCAGCGCAAACGCTCCATCCGACGGCGTACAAACGAAGCAGTCCGCCTCAATTCCTGTCTTCACCGCATACTCTCTCCGCAGCGTCGCGACGAACCGTTCCGCCTCCTCCGCACGCACCACATTCACCGAGCACCCTCCAAAACCGCCGCCTGTAATTCGCGCGCCAAAACACTCCGGCTGCTGCATCGCAATTGCAACCAGCACATCGACCTCCTCGCAGCTCGCCGCAAAATCGTCCCGCACACTCCCGTGCGCCTCCACCATCAACGCTCCAAACCGCCCCATATCCCCCCTCAGCAGGGCCTCTCGAGCCTCCGGGACCCGTGCATTTTCCGTGATGATATGCCTGCACCGCTTAAAACTCTCCACAGACATCCTCTCTCTGCAAGCTTCAAGATCCTCAAGCGTCGCATCCCGCAACAGCTTCACCCCGGGTTTCTCCCGCTGCAACACAGCCTGTCCCGCTTCCACTTCAGCGCTCCGGTCGCCATACTCGCCCGTCGCCACAGCATGCTTCACCATCGAATTGCAGATCACCACCCTCACCTCATCCGGCAAAGGCAACAGTTCATACTCAAGCGAGCGGCAATCCAGCAGCATAGCGCGATGCGCCACACAACCCGCAACGGCAAACTGATCCATAATCCCGCTCTTCGCTCCGACATACTCGTTCTCCGCTCGCCGGCAAAGTGTCGCAACCTTCTCCAGCGGCAACTCCGCACCCGCAAACCTAAGCAACGCCATTGCCGTCGCCACCTCAACCGACGCAGACGAACTCAGCCCCGCGCCCAGCGGCACATCGCCCGCCAGGCTCATATTGAAACCACCAACAACAACTCCCTCTTTTTTCAGACTCCACAGCACCCCGGCGGGATAATCACTCCAACGCCCATCCGCCTTTCGCAAAGAATCGATCTCAACGTCAACCTCCTCCTCATAGTTTGCCGAGTAGAAGATCGCGCGGCCATCCTCCCGCGCACTCACAACCGCGACCGTGCGAAAGTCGATCGCCATGGGCATCACAAACCCACCCGTATAGTCGGTATGCTCGCCAATCAGATTCACCCGCGCCGGAGCAGCAAAGATCCGCCCCTCCCGTCCAAAACGCTGCCGATGCACCCGCAGCGCACCTTCCCTCTCCACCTTCATTCACGACACCCGCACAGTTGGATTGCAAATTGAAAGACAACTCATCCTACAACCCTCAACCTGTTCAACTGCGTCCGTGCCCCTTCTTCGCGCCCTCCTCCATATGCCGAATCTCGCTTCCCGCCATAAGAAACGCCCCGACCCCATACGTATAGCTCGCCGTCGCTCGGAACGGCGCAGGCTCCGCGCCCGTCTGCTGAACGCATCCCAGCCGGCCATCCGCATAGACATGCTTCAGCATTCCGGCCCACGCCTTCGCAACCACAGGCCGATAAATTTTTTTATCCAGCACGCCATGGTTGATCCCCCACGCCAGCGCATACGTAAATAAAGCCGACCCGGACATCTCAGGCTCGGAATAATTCGCCTGATCGAGCAGTCCCGCGCGCCAAAGCCCGTCCGCGCCTTGCAGCGAAGCCACCCGCGCCGCGATCTCCCTCAACTGCTTCACATACTTCACCCGCGCCGGATCGTCCTTCGGCAGATAGTCCAGCGTCCGCGCAATCCCGCCCATCACCCATCCATTGCCGCGCGACCAGAACATCTTCTTTCCGTTCGCCTCCGTCCTGGTCAGATAGTCCGCGTCCCGCGCATACAGATGCTCCTGCTTGTCATACAGCAGCTCCGAAGTCTTCGCCCACTCCTCATCCAGATACGCGATGTACTTTCTCTCGCCAGTAGCCGCATACATCCTCGACCACACCGGCGGCGCCATAAACAGGGCGTCGCACCACCACCACACCAGCGGCTTTCCCAGCTTCTTCGAAACATGCGGCTCCGGCAGCAAAGCATCCAACTCGGCCCGCGTCGGCGTAATCATCGCCGGATCTTTCTTCAGCAGATAAAGTTCAAGATAGGTCTGCGCCACACTTTGATCGTCCGCATCCGGCAAATGGGACCGAAGCTGCCAGTCGAACTTCTTCCCCATCGCCTCCATCGCATCGCGGTACTTCGCATCCCCCAGCGAATCCGAAGCCGCCATAAACCCGCTGTACAACACACTCCAGGTCCATATGCGATCGAAGTACTCCTCCGACCGCGCCATCTGCCAGTCGCCAACTTTCCGCATCGCCTTACCCACCGCAGCCGGATCGAGGGAACCAGACAAGTCAGTCGCAATCGGCCCCGCATCCTCAGGATCATCCCCGAAGTGCCGAGAGTTATCCTTCGCAATCCCCGCCAACTGCGCAGGCGTGGCGTGCTCATACGAAACCTGCTGCGCCACGAGCATCGGCGGTCGCATCCCATTCCAACAAAGGCACGCAATTGCGGCGAATAAACAGATCTTCCTTCGAAAAGACATCATTCCTCTCAATTTTGTCCCGCCAAATAAATGAAGCCAGGCGCGCCATGCACCTGGCTTCAACCATAGTAAAGAACGGCAAGTTAGAAATTGAGCCTGCCGGAGAACTGGAAGTCGCGGCTGCCTGTATTGCTCGTCGCAGAACTCACCGTTCCAAAGGCGGTGCTGCCCACACTGGCGTTAATGCCACCAAATGTAACCTTATTCATTACATTCTGACAATCGACGGCAAAGATGAACTTAACCCGCTCTGGCGTCAAATTGAAGCTTCGACGGATGCTGGCATTCATGTTGTAAGTGCTTGGATTGCGCAGTCCATCGAATGGCATCACGCGGGGCGCATCGCCAAACATGAAACTCCCGGAGTTGCAGAAGGGGGTGTCGCTGCTTCCGCAGGGTGCCGCCGTTGGTGTCGGAGTGCCATTTTGAATCCCTCCGTCCCCATTGGTCGCGTTTCCGATATAGCCGTTGGCGTATGAAATGCCGCCCGCAGCCGGCGTAGCTCCAAGCTTCGCCGCAGTCATGCCCTTGCCCCAGCTTCCGTTCTGACGAATCGTCTTCGCCGTGAAATTGGGATTCAGGTCCGGCATGCAGGTTCCCGCGCCCGGCTGAAAGCTGCTCGTGCAATTCGAGTTCGTGATCAGCAGAGGAGTTCCCGAGATGTAGGTAAACACGCTGGAGAAGGTCCATCCCCCCGCCAGGTTCCGCACCACCCAGCTGTCGTTTCCTATTCCGCCCTTGCCGAACGGCAGATTGTAAACGCCATAGATCGACAGATCCTGCGGAACGCTGTTCGCGCTGAGCGACCGGTCGATGCGATTCACCTTCCAGGATTGCCCGCTGAGAAGCAGGTTTCCCGGAATCGCCCAGCCGCTGCGCATCGTGCCCGCATCGTCGAGGTTCTTCGAGTAGGTATAGTTCAGATTCAAAGTCAGCCCGTGCGACATCCGGCGGGCAAGCGAGATCTGCACTGAATGATAGTTGGCGTTAGCCGACTGGCTTCCCCAAATATCGGTAGTGCCAGAGAACTGCGGCATCCACGTCAGCATGTGCCCGATCGTCGCCTGACCCGCCCCCGTGCTCGTCGCCGCGGCCTGCCCGTATCCAGGATACGGCAGGCTGATCGCCGGAAGGTTCTTCGCGCTGGCAATCGCATTGGCCGCCGTCAGATTCGCAGGCGTCGCCGGCGCCGTCAGCAAGCTGCCCAGTGCCCAGTAGATCGGATTGATCTGGCCACTCTGCAGACCGCGCATATTGCTTGCGCCGGCAATAAAATGGCTTTCGCTGCCCGCATAATTCGCTGTCAGCGTCGTGTCCTTCAATATCTGGCGCTGAATGCCGAAATTCCAGAAGCTGAACTCCGGAGCCCGTCCCGACAGGTAAAAATCAGGGAACGCCGGCGCACCTCCGGCCGTAATGAACCCGCCCGAGCTATTCACCGTATTCCCCATATTCAACGTCTGGCTCACCGCGCCAGGCGCAGTAATGGCCGGCACCGAATATCCTGGCCCGCCAAAGTTCGAGTTGGCCAGGCCCAGCGTAGTGAAGGCCGCGCTGTTATTCAAATAGAAGGCTGGTCCAGCCGCCGGACCTGCAGCGCCGTCAGGAAAAGAGGGTGAACTCGTAAAGCCCTGTTGGGACGGTCCCGTACCCGCTCCACCCGCGCCTCCAGTGCCGCCTCCGTGCGAATACATCGTGGAGAACGCGCCTCGCACAACCGTCTTATCATCGATCGAATACGCAAAACCCACGCGCGGTCCCCAGTTCTTCCAATAAGTGTTCACCGGCGTCTTGCATCCGCAGCTTACCCCAGGCCCGCCGTTGCTGCCGGCGAACTCGAGCGCTCCCAGATTACCCGTCACGGGGTTCTTGATATTCGGATTCAGGAACGAGTATCGGTTCTGTACTTCGGTGTAACTCGGGATGTAATCCCACCGCAGACCCAGGTTCAGCGTCAGTTTGGAATTGACCTTGAAATCGTCCTCAACATATGGAGCAATCGGCCGGTATCGTCCGCCCAGAACCGAAAACGGCTGCAAGGTAAGGCTCGTGCTACCCACCGCACCAAGAAGATAGCTAGCATACGAGTAGCCCGTGTTCGTCGTATAACTGCTTCCGCTCTCCTGCGCCGTCTCATTGGTTCCCCAATTCAGCGTCAACCCGCCCGTGGGCCCATCAGCAGTGGAGGATTGGAACTGGAGCCACTGAACTTGGATGCCGAAGGTCAGGTTATGCCGCCCCTTGCTCCAGAAAAGATTGTCAACCGCGGTAAACGTGTTACTCACGCTGGTAGCCGTAGTGTTAACCAAACCGGATTGCGATGCCCATTCTGTCTGCGCGTTGCTGCCACCAAAGATCGAGACAGGAAACTCCGTAACCGCCTGCCCATCGGCAGGGACGCCGGAAAAGTTGATCCCCATCTGAGTCGCCGCGAATTGTGTGTTCTGCGTAATATTCCCGACCGGAGGACCGCCGAAGTTGCTGAAGCCGAACTTGAACTGATTCACAATGCTGGGAGTGATCGTGTACGAGTCCGAAAGATCCGCCCAGTGCCCGGCAACTGTCGAGAAGGTAGTCGCCGTGTATGGCAAAGGAAGCACCACGCCAGTCGCGGTAACCGACGTATAGGGAACGGCGTGCCGATTCCCACCCGCAACGGTGCCGGACAGTGTCTGCTTGGGCGAAATGGTGTAATCACCCCGCACCGAATAAAGCCAGTTATCGAAGCCGTTCGGAGTTCCACCGAAGTAGTTGTTCTGGATGCCGGATACAGACGGTTCGGGCAGAAATGACTGCATCTTCTGCGTGATCGGCGAAATTTCGCTCGCCGGAATAATGTTGGGCGTCGGTAACCCATTCTTGACACCCATGAACTGTTTACGCGTGCACGAGTTGCCTGTGCATGTCGCCGTGGTCGGGTCGAAGATGTTGAATCCCGCCTCCGTGAAATCGCCAGTCTTCATCAGGGTTGTCGGCCCTGACGCGGTCGTATAAGTCGGCGCTGACCGTGCATGCGCCTTGTCATAGGCCGCATAAAAAAACAGCTTGTCATGTCCGTTGAAAAAATGTGGAATCCTGACTGGCCCGCCGAATGACGCCGCCAACTCGTTCTGATGGTCCACCGGCTTGCCCACAGGAACCGTCGTGATGACGCCGTTCACCAGCTTCTTTTGCGTCGCATTAATCGCCGTGAATCCCCACGTGTCGAAGATCGTATTGCGCACAAAGTCGGCTACCGTGCCGTGATACTGGTTTGTGCCCGTCTTCATGGAATAGTTCACCGAACCCGCTCCCTGATACTCCACCGACTGCCCACTCGTCAGTGCGCCCACTTGATCAATGCCCTCAAACGGAACAATGTTGAAGATCGGCCGGTTGTCGCCAGTCATATTGATCGTCGTCAGTGGAATTCCGTCCAGGTACACCTCATTGAGCCGGTTCGCAGTGCCGGAAAAGAGCGAAGAACGACTGCCAGGCTGCGCACCGGGAAGCAGGTTTGAGAAGGAAGTGATGTCACGCTGTTGATTGCCCGCCACAAGCAGCGGAAGTGCCGCAAACTCGCTGCTCGAGATCGTGTCGCCGAGAGTCGCATTGGCTGTATTCAGTTGCGGCGGGGCTTCAGTCACGGTCACCATGTCGCTCTGGCTGCCAACCTTCAGTACGGGATTCAGGCCGAATATCTGGTTCTCGTTGATCGTGACGTTTTCCTGCGTATACTTCGCAAATCCAGGAACCGCTACTGTCACCGAGTAGGTCCCGACAATCAGCGGACTGATCTGGTAAACGCCGGCCGACGAGGTGACGCGCGAGGTATCAACGCCGGTAGCCACATTGTGAGCGGTCACGGTGGCATTCGGAATGATCGCGCCGCTCGTATCCTTCACCGTTCCTGTGATGGCGCCATCGCCCGCAGTCTGTGCCTTCGCAGAGCCGGCAAGCAAGGCGAAACCCACTACCAGTGCCAACAAAAATCCCGCTCCGCTCATCTGTCGACCGTTGCAGCGCCCGATAGATAACGTCTTGCCCAACAAATTTTTTCTTCGCATCGCAGCTCTCCTCAAAATCCCTCAGTTTGGCGCATCGAACGCTCCGTCAAAATGGATCGACTAGATTGGTCGAGTTACTGGCCCGCACAGAAATCTACGGGAGCCGCGAAATGAATGTCAATAGAAAAATCATTTCCGGAGTCGAAAAGGCCGGGTTCACGCCGCGCCGTACCTCGGTCGGTCCAAGCCTTTCTTCCGAACTAAGCTGTGCCATACCTCAGCGGCCGGCAAATATCTCCAAAGCAGCCGTTTTCAGAAAGACAAGCTATCCCACGGCAGATCGCCAAATCGCCCACATGTGACCGGCAGAATCTAGGCGTGCAAGCCGCCGTCCGCGAAAATCTACTCCTCGCGCAGAACTTCCAGCGGCTTCCGCCCCAGAATCCGGTGACTCGCCATCCATCCTGTAGCCACGGTTAAGCAGGCCGTCCCCAGCAGCGCGGCAACTGTCCACGCCCACTGAACATGAAACGCAACCATCATCACCCGTGTCTCGAGCGTCCGCGCGATGATGTTCGCAAAAAGAATTCCTACCGCCCCCGCAACCAGTCCCAGCACGGCAAATTCGATCGAGAATACCGTGGCGATCCGCCGCCGCGTCGCCCCCAGCGTCTTCAGCACGACCACTTCCCGGATCCGCCGGTACCGCGTCCCCGCAATCGAGCTCGCAAGAATAATCACTCCGGCAAAGATCGAAAACGCCGCCAGGAACTGGATCACATAGGTGATCTGGATCACCACCGCCCGCACCGTCTCCAGCGCCTGCGCCACGTTGATTACCGTCACCGTCGGGTAAGCCTTGTACAAGGCCCGTTGCAACTCCCCGACATGATCCGGAGCCGCATGCACGCCTCCATACCAGACCACCGGCAATTCATTCAAAGCGGCCTGCGGCAGCATAAATTCCGCACGCGCATAAGCATGTTGTCCATCTGCCTTGGTCAGCGCTACAACCCTCGCGACGATCTGCTTATCCTGAGCCGCAAACGTAATCTGCGAACCAACCCGAACCCCGATCCGTTCCGCCAGCCTCTGCTCAATCGCCACCACCGGCGCCTTCTCGCCCGCCGCCCACCATCTTCCCTCTACGATCTTCGTCCCTGGAGGCACGCCCTCCATCCAGGTCAGGCTGATCGATCGCAGCAGCCGTCTGGGAAAGTTCTTCAGCTTCGCCGCATCCGCCGGCACTCCATCGATATCGACAACCCGCGACGACACCACCGGCAGCAGTTCAGGCTCCGCCGTCACGCTATGCTGCGACTTCAGCAGCGTTCGTATCCCGTTCACCTCACCATTCGTTATATCGATCAGAAAAACATTCGGCAGGTTCGGCGCGGCCGAGATATGAAGCTCCGACACAACCGCCTTCTGCACCAGAAAAACCGTCATGATCTGCATCACGCCCATCCCCAGCGCCGCCAGCAACGCGGCCGACGGGTTCCCCGGACGATACAGATTTGCCAGCCCATGCCTTACCGCGGACGGCAGATGCAGCCTTGTCTTCGATAAAAAGAATCGCAACCCTGCCAGTACAGCAGCCGACGCACATAGCAGGACGCCCAGTACAACCACCAGCCCCACTGAAAAAACCTGGCCCACCACGACCGAGTCGCTCAACGTCGTCGCAATCGCAGCAAGACCTGCCAGGATCAGCACCGCCGCACCGATCTGCATCGCGTTTTTCGTAATCTTCTTCCAGATGCCGGCAACAAACGGGTCGTCGTTGTCATCCACCGCGCGACGCAGAATCAGAATCGGTCTTACGCTGCGAATATCCAGCAACGGAGGCAGCGTAAATAAAAGCGTCGTCAGAATTCCAACTGCAAGCCCCGTCAACACCACGCTCAGCTGCACATGCAGTTCCGTATCGACATGGATCAGCTTCGCCAGCAGATACGGAAAGCTCAGCTGCACCCCCACCCCAAGCGCAACTCCGAGCACACCTCCGGCCGCACCCAGCAAAAGCGTCTGCAACAAATAGATCTTGATGATCTGTCCAGACCGCGCACCCAGCGACTTCATGAGCGCAATCGGATCCAGCCGCTGTTGCAGATGCGCCCGCATCGCCATTGCCACGCCGATCGCACCCAGCACCAGCGCCACCAGGCTCATCAGCGACAGCAGACTCGTCGCCCGATCCAATCCCTGCGTCAGCGCCGGGTTGGTCTCGCGGTAGTCGATAATCTGCGCCTCCGGCAGCAGTTTCTCCAG
>DATAVY010000019.1:0-10645 GCA_036267495.1 Edaphobacter sp. | reverse complement strand
CGTCTTCGGCCGCACCGACGGAATCGCCCCCGGTCTGGAGGCATCGCTCACCTGGAAAAAATTCAACTTCTGGATCTCGAATGAATACGTCTTCGACACGGGCGACTCCGCCAATAATTTTTTCTACACCTGGCCGCAGATTACCTACTCGCCCATCGACTGGCTTCACGTCGGCTTTGTCGCGCAACGCACCGTCGCCACCGAAAGCGACACACAATACGGCTTCCTCTTCGGTCTCACGCACAAGAAAACCGAGTTCACCAGCTACCTTCTCGACCCAGGACCAAAACCAACCGTCGTGCTCGAGCTCGGCTACAACTTCTAGACGCTCGCAGACAAAAGCTTCCCTCAGACTCTTCTCTATACTTAAGAGAACGAGGCTCAATAGAACAAGCACACCACAACAACGTGACCAGCAAAGCAAAATCCGCCAACCCTCTCACCATCGGAGTTCTCGCGCTGCAAGGCGCATTTGAAGCTCACGCCAAAACCCTCGCCGCCCTCGGCGTACACGCCAGACTCATCCGCACACCAGCCGAGCTCGCCGATCTCGACGGCCTCATCATTCCCGGCGGCGAGTCCACCACCTTCCTCAAATTCCTCGAGCGCGGCGGCTTTCTCGACGCTCTCCAGTCCTTCGTCGAGACCACGCCAACCTTCGGCACCTGCGCCGGCGCCATCCTTCTCGCAAAGAACGTAGAAAACCCCACGCAAAGATCGCTCTCCGCCCTCGACATCACCGTCGAGCGCAACGCCTACGGCCGCCAGATTGACTCCGCCATCCTCACCGAACCGACAAAGCTCCCCGGCGGCCCGCTCGAGATGGTCTTCATCCGCGCCCCGCGCATCACCCACACCGGCCCCCATGTCGAAACCCTCGCCACCCGCGACGGTTTCCCGGTCCTGGTCCGCGAAGGCCACCTCCTCGCCGCGACCTTCCACCCCGAGCTAAGCTCCGATCCGCGTGTCCACCAACTCTTCCTCGATCTCATCCGCAACAAAGCCTGACACTCGCTCATCCTTGTCAGGTGCGCCACACTTTACGCTCTTTTAGTTTGTCATCCTTCCGCGAAGCGGCAGGACCTGCTGTTGCCTCTGCCATTGTTCCCGCCTCCCATTTGCCTTTCCACTTACTCGTGCTCCACAACCCACCAAACCGAACGCGCTATCCTTAACTCGTGATCTTCCCCCGCAAGACGCGCCTCTCCAATTCCAACCCCGCGCTCCTGCTCGCCCCATGGTTCCTTCCAGCCGATGCCAGCGCCCACGGCCCCGCGCTCGACCACCACCTCCTACTCAATCTCTGGATCACCCTCACCCTCCTCACCCTTGCGCACCTCATCCTTTTCGCCGGCCTCCTGGCACGCCGCCGCCCCGCACAAAAAAATCTCTGGCGCATCGAATACCTTCCCCTCATCGGGCTCGCTATCCTCTTCGCCACCCTCACCATTAAAGCCGAGCGCCTCTGGGCCGGCACCCGCTACACCGGAGCCTCCCTCACGGCCCTGCAAGTCGAAGTCACCGGAGTCCAGTTCGCCTGGTACTTCCGCTACCCCGGCCCCGACGCTACCTTCGGCATCACACGCCCGCAACTCGTCGCCCCCGGCGAAGGCAACCCTCTCGGTCTCGACCCAGCCGATCCCCACTCCGCCGACGATCAAGTCACCTCCGAACTCGTCTTACCCACCAATCGAGAGGTAGACCTCCGCCTCACCGCGCAGGACGTCATTCACGGCTTCTCCATCCCCGAGCTCCGCCTCAAACAAAACGCCGTCCCCGGCCAGCCCATGCACATCCACTTCACCCCCACCACTCCCGGTACCTATGCGATCCTATGCACCCAGCTCTGCGGCCTGGGCCATTACCGCATGAACGCCACCCTCCGCATCCTCCCGCGCGAACAATTCGCCCTCTGGCTATCCGCCCACCAAAAGGAGTCAACCCATGACTCCAAATAACCCAACCAACCCCCAACGACAAAACTCAGCCACAAGACCTCTACTCCCTACTCCCTATTCCCTACTCCCTCGCCTCACAGACCACCGCACCATCGCCAAACAATACCTCCTCCTAGCCCTCATCTCCGTCATCATCGGCGCCCTCCTCTCGCTCCTGATGCGCATCCATCTCGTCTGGCCCGGATGGTCCTTATGGTTTCACGGCCCCATCCTCCCCGAAGACTATCTCGCCCTGGTCACCATCCACGGCACCATCATGCTCTTCTTCGTGTTGACCACCGCCCCCCAAGCCGGCTTCAGCAATCTCGTCCTCCCCGCGCAGATCGGCGCGCACCGTATGGCATTCCCCGCGCTCAACGCCTCCAGCTTCTGGCTAACTGCGCTTGCACTCTTGATTCTCCTAAGCTCCACCTTCGTCCCCGGAGGCGCCGCCATCTCCGGCTGGACAGCCTACCCACCGCTCAGCGCCGTCCCCAGCGCCGGTCCCGGCCAGGGCCTCGGCATGGATCTCTGGCTCCTCTCCATCGCGCTTTTCGCGATTGCCTCCACCGCAAGCTCCATCAACACCCTCACCACCATCATCCGCAATCGCTGCGAAGGCATGACATGGGAGCGCCTTCCCCTCACCGTCTGGGGATGGTTCACCGCCGCACTGCTCAGCATCCTCGCCTTCTCCGTTCTCCTCGCCGCCATCCTGCTTCTCTTCTGCGACCGCCACGCCCACACCAGCTTCTTCCTCCCCGCCGGCGACCTCGTCAACAACGTCCTCCACAAATCCGGCGACGGCAGCCCCCTCCTCTGGCTCCATCTCTTCTGGTTCTTCGGACACCCCGAGGTCTACATCGCCATCCTGCCCGGCCTCGGCCTCACCTCCATGCTCCTCGCCAATTTCAGCTACAGAAAAGTCTTCGCCTATCGCACCATGATTGCAACCACTCTCCTCATCGGCTTTCTCGGCATCCTGCTCTGGGGACACCACATGTTCGTCGCCGGCCTAAATCCCTTCGCCAGCTCCGCCTTCTCCATCTCCACGATGGCGATCGCCCTCCCCGCCTCCGCCAAAGTCCTGAGCTGGCTCGCCACCACCTGGCGCGCTCGCCCGCAATACACCACCGCGATGCTCTTTACCCTTGGCTTCGTCTCGCTCTTCATCACCGGAGGCCTAACCGGACCAATTCTCGCCCAGCCAATTCTGGATGAGTACCTCCACAACACCTTCTTCGTCGTCGCGCACTTCCACCTCATCATGGCTATGGCCGGTATCTTCGCTCTCTATGCCGCCACCTACTACTGGTTCCCATTAATCACTGCCACCGCCAGGCACTCCGGACGCCTAATGTCCGAACCCTTGGGCCGCCTGCATTTCTGGTGCACCATCATCGGAGCCTACGCCGTCTTCCTCCCCATGCACCTCACCGGCCTCGCCGGCGAACCCCGCCACTACGCCCAGCTCACCGGCATCCCCGGCGCTAACGGCGCGCTCAGCCCCGCCGGCGCCCTCCTCGCCCAGACCATCCCGCTCAATCGATTCATCACTTACTCGGCCATCTTCCTGGCCACCGCGCAACTCCTCTTTCTGTTAAATCTCATCCTCAGCCTGCGCAAAGGAGCCTTCGCAACGTCCAATCCATGGAAGGCCACAACGCTCGAATGGCACCCGGCCATGAATCCTTTCCCCCCCATTCCCGCATCCGATATACCAGCAATCGCCGTCTACCGCGCTCCTTGTCACTACCAAACCACCGGCCCAGCCACGGAGCCCGACACCTCTTTCCTTACGCAATGGCAGCCCGACACTGCCGCCGAGACCAGCGCCGAACACACCATCAACACCAAACCGGAGTAAGCTGTCCTCAACGCGCGCTTTCAGAGTGAACCCTCATGCCGGCCACCATCACTCCCAACAAAACCGACCAGGAGCGCAAACGGCGCCTTGAAGACCACGACAATGGCTCAGGCCGTCGCCCGCCGACTGACAAGCGCACCGGCGGCGGCGGCGACAACGACAACTGGAACGAGCGCTCCAGCGGACGCAGCGGCCCCTACGAGCGTCTCCACCGCTATCGCATGGGCATTTTCTTCGCGCTCGCCAGCGACCTCATGTTCTTCGTCGCCATCGTGAGCACCTTCTTCGTCAACCAATCCGCCGGCCACCTGAACGTCTACAATCACTTCGAAAACACCTGGGTTCCAACCGCCATTCCGCCCATCCTCTGGCTCAACACCGCCGTTCTCTTCCTCAGCTCCGTCACCATGGAGATTGCCCGCCGCACCATGTTCCGCGAGACCGACGTCATGGACGAGTGGCTCGGCCTCGGCAAACCCATCACCCGCCGCGCACTCCCCTGGATCTCCGCCACCATCGTCCTCGGCCTGCTCTTCCTCGCCGGCCAGTGGATCGGCTGGCACCAGCTCGCCACCCAGCACATCTTCTTCCGCAGCAACCAGAGCAGTCACTTCTTCTACCTCATCACCGGCGTCCACGCCTTTCATCTCTTCCTCGGTATCGGCGCGCTCATCGCCGCCTTCACCGGCCTCTACCTCTCGCGCCAGCTCGAAAGCCGCCAGATCCTAGTCGACGGCGTCTCCTGGTACTGGCATGCCATGGGCCTCCTCTGGCTCTTTCTCTTCACCCTCTTAGTCTTCTTTCAATAAATTTCTAAACCCCAGACCATTCCTTTACGTGTGATCCTGAGCGAGACGAATGGGGAACCCGCATTTCGTCCGCGTCATTCCGCTTGCTTTTTCAATTGCTCCTGCTTCACAGCTGTTCTGGCTTACCTTTGTTCTCGCCTCATCACTTTTAGCAACAAAAACGGCAATCTTTACGCGATATGCGAAATAATCCCCAGGCGCATCTCCCATAATTTCTGGCCACTCCACCGGCGTCACCAGCGTCTTAGTAACTCAGGTAACAAAGGAGAGTCCATGCACGTTCAGATCAACAGCGACAGCACAATTTCCATGCACAACCAACTCTCCGATTCCATCGGAGCCTATATCCTCACCGTCCTACGTCGATTCGACCCCTATCTCACCCGCGTCGAGGTCCATCTCACCGGGGAAGCCAAAAGGAACTCTCAATCCGGACCGCGAGACAAGCGCTGTCTCCTCGAAGCCCGTCCCAAACACCACCGCTCCCTCATCGTCTCCGCCGAGTCCACCGATATCGACACCGCCTTCGCCGGCGCCTCCGCCAAACTACATCGCCTCCTCGAATCCACCTATGGCCGCCTGGACGACAAACGACGCCGGAAACAGAAAATGGTGTCGAGAAGCGAAACTCATCAGCCAGTTTCAGTGAACTGAAGAGAACCCATCGATCAGTTCTGCCGCCTTTAAGCAGCCTGTTCTGAAGAGTTTCCAGTTCAAAGCTGATTCTTAGGGCTAGCGTCCAAATCGAACTCCGCCCGTCAGCGTAGCCGGAGCCCCCAGCGTAAGCAGGGGCGTCCGTCCTGCCTCAACCGGCTGATTCAGCAGATTCTGCACCTGGAGATACATCCGCCAGCGCTCCCCAAACGAATGCTCCCCATAAAGATCGACCTGCCCATACCCCGACAGCCGAAATTGGTTCGCGGAATCGTCAAACTGATGCCCGCTCGTCCGCAAATCGACGCTGAAAACCCCCACCCGCTGTTTTGAAAATCGTATCTGCGCCGTCGCCATATTCCGCGGAACCTGAGGCGTCCACTTTCCCACCAGCGTCGGGTCCGCCTGGAACTTCGTCACCGTCGAAAACGCTAGTTGATATCCCCCAATCACCGATACCCAGCCGGCCGGCCGCATCTCCCATTCCGCCGTCAGCCCCTTACTCGTCAGTTGCCCCAGATTCTCGCGCATCAGCAGGGTCGAGGTTGGCGTCGAGCTCAGCGTCACCGCCGCAACCGGCCGGTTCACCTCGGTCCAGAAGTAGCTTCCCCGCAACGACCCCCATCGCCCCATCGTCCCCAACGCGCCAAACTCAAACCCCGTGGCCCTCTCCGCCCGCAGGCTGGGGTTTGCCAAAGTAATCTGCTGTCCCACCTGCCCCTGCCGGTAAAGCTCATTCATCGTCGGCCCGCGAAACGTCCGAAACCCCGACCCGGTCAACGACAGCGTCCCGGAGATTTTCTTCACCACTCCAAGCCGCGGATCGAAAACATTTTCGCTGATATTCGGTAGCGGCTGCGGCGTCCCTCCACTCTGCACGGCATCGAAACTGCCGAAGTGATCGAACCTCGAGGAGAAGGCAATCGACCATGTCGCCGGTTGCCAGAGGACCTCACCGTATACGCCCTCGCCTCTCTGCCGGGCACTCAGACTGACCTGCGACAACTGCTCAAGATCGGTGCCGCGATTATCCAGCACGTCGGCGCCGGCAACAAACGTCCACTGCCGATGACTTCGCGCCCACTGGACCGCTCCACCTACCTGCTGCGAAGGGTCCACATGGAAGCTGGTCAGCTTCTCCGCAGTTCGCGTCGCATTGATCGAAGAAAAACTCTGCCGGTACTTCTGATTCGTGCCATAGAACCGAACCAGAAACCGGTCAGCATCGCCATCGGTCCAATCGGCCCCCGAAGCATACCGCCATAGACGAGTCCCGTTCGTCTGCAGCGGCGTCCCATTGCTTCGGGCCTCATTTAACACATTGCCCCGCAGAAACATATCGCCGTCCGGACCCAGGCTCCGCCGCAGCTCAATCCTGCCGCTCTGCGAGTGCACATTCGAAGGCACGTCCACTGGCCCGCGAAAGTCCGGGGCGGTCAAAATATACCCCCCGGTCCGGAACAGACTGCTTGCCGCCAACCCGCTCCACCCCCGCGACCCCGCCGTGAGCAAGCCATCCACGATTGAGGTGTTTTCACTGGCTCCAGCCAAATTCAACCCATAGCCAAAACTCTTCGGCACAACTGGAACGACATCGATTACACCGCCGATCGCACTCGAGCCATACAGATCGGAAGCTCCACCCCGCATCAGCTCCACATCCCCCATCGCCAGTGCAGGAATCTCGCTCCAATGAATCCATCCTCCATACGCGTCGTTCAATGGCACCTGGTCACTCAACACCAGCGTCCTGCTTGCAGCCGTCGAACCCAGCCCGCGCAACGTTGTCCCCTCCGTCGTCGGATTCGCCACCCAGGAGCTAGTACGCCGAAATAGCTGGAATCCCGCCACCTGCCGCAGCCGGTCATCCAGAGTGAACCCCGGCGCCTCCCGCAACTGCTCCCCGGTCATCGTCCGCACGCTGCTCGCACTCGCATCGAGCGCTAACGGCGACCGCGCCGCTGTCACCTGTATCTCCTCTTCAGTCCCAGCCACCCGCATCACCACCGCGACCGGATTCGCATCCTCAACCGCACGTACCACCCGGTTGAACCCCGTCCGCGTAATCTCCACTGTCGTCTGTGTTCCGACGTTCACCACGACGCATCCACTGGCGTCACTTATCAGAGCGGGCGACGAATCCCCCAGGATGTGCACTTGCGCGCCGGCAATCGGGGCCCCGCGCTCATCGTGGACGCAGACCTGAACCTGGCGTTCGACAGCGCACACGGCCGTTGCGCTGCACAACCAGGCAGCCGACAGCAATATCCCAGCGTATAGGCGCACGCGCATTGACTACAATCCTAACGTCAGATCGCCAGCGACACATCCTTCGATCCATCGTGATACCCTTCCGGCAAAAGCCTTATCGCTATGCCAACCACCCGCCGCAAATTCTGCTCGCAAGCCGCCACACTCCTCCTGACGCCGCGGCTGCTTTTATCCCAGTCCAAATCCAGCTCGCGCCCCGATGTCGCCGGAATCGATCACGATCGGATACTTGAGGCCGCGGCGAATTACCTCACGCAATCTCCAACTCCAATTACAACCCTGCCCTGCCCGCGCAGCCCGGGTACCCCGCATGACTTCTACTCCGAAGCCGAAGACTACTGGCCTGATCCGGCTAACCCCGCTGCTCCCTTCGTCCTGCGTGCTGACACGCCTAATCCGGACGCGTTTGACGCGCATCGCGACGCTCTGCTCAGATTCTGCATCTGTGTGCCCGCGTTGACAGCGGCTTATGTGCTCACCAGCGAGGCGCGCTATGCTCAGCAGGCAATAGTTCACCTGCGCGCGTGGTTCGTCGATGCGGCGACTCGCATGACTCCCAGTCTTCTGTATGGGCAGACCATTCGTCCTGCGAAGAATGGGCAGCCTGAAGGGGTTGTCGAGGCTGTGCATCTGGCTGAAGTCGTTCAATGTATAGCCTTTCTCACCAACTTCGAAGGGTTCGCCGAATCGGACCGTACCGCCATTAGGAAGTGGTTCGCCGAATATTTTGAGTGGCTCAACACCTCGCGTCTGGCTGGGCTTGCGCGCGATAACAAAAACCACCATGGCACGTCTTGGCTGCTCCAGGCCGCGGCGATAGCGCATCTCAATGAAGTCACTGACGATGCGCCACTTACGACGCTGCGTCACCAATACAAATCGAGCACCATTCGGGCGCAGATCGTTGCGGATGGAACGTTTCCTCATGAACTTACTACGCCCAATCCTTATCGCAATACGCTGTTCAATCTTGATATGTTTGCGGGAATTTGCGTTCTTCTCTCGACTCGGTTTGAGAGTGTCTGGGATTATGAACTGCAGGATGGGCCGGGTATGCGCACTGTGATTGCGCGGCTGTTTCCGTACATTAAGGATCGCGGGACGTGGCCTTATCGTGCTGATGCTACTCACTTTAATGAGCTGCCTATCCGGCCGCCCAGCCTGCTCTTCGCGGCGCGTGCTTATAACCGGCCTGAATACGCGGAGCTTTGGAAGACGCTCAAGCCTGATCCTGCAAGTCCGGAGCTTCAGAGGACTTTTCCGATCCGTCAGCCGCTGCTCTGGGTGACTCGTCCTAAGCCTTAATGGTGTTTTTTTTCTGGCGTGGTGGAGTGGTGTTTTTGCAGGGGTTTTTGCAGATTTTGAGGTGAAATTTGGTGGTTTTTTGTGGTGAATTTGTGGTGGATTGCCGGTGCGAACGTGGTTGTTAGGTGCACATGTTTCGGGCGCTGAAATTTTCCTCTTTTTTCAACTTTATTTTTGGTTCTGTTTCGATCTCTACTTTTGCGTCTTCGACTCGCGGAACTCCTTCACGATGGCCAGGTACTTTCGCGCGCTTTCGGTGACGACTTCGGGTTTGCCTTCGGCCATGGCCTTTGCGTTGACCAGGTCGGAGCCTACTCCGAGCGCGAAGGCTCCGGCGTCGAGGAACTCCCTGGCGGTCGCTAACGAGACTCCGCCGGTCGGGATGAGGTCGACCTGAGGGAGCGGTCCCTTCAGCGTGGTCAGATACTTTGCGCCGCCCATGGCGCTCGCCGGGAAGACCTTCACCACGTCCGCGCCGGCCTGCCATGCGGTTACGATCTCGGTCGGCGTTAAAGCGCCGGGCAGCACAGCGATCGCGTAGCGGTGGCACATCTCAATCGTGGAGAGGTTCAGGGCGGGGCTGACGACGAACTGCGCGCCTTCAAGGATGCACATCCGCGCAGTCTCCGGGTCGAGCACCGTTCCCGCGCCGATCAGGATGTCGGGACGCTGCTCGGCGAGCTTGCGCATCACATGGATCGCTCCCGGGACGGTCATGGTTATTTCGAGCGCGGTGACGCCGCCGTCGGCAATTGCGCTGGCGAGGGCCATTGCCTTCTCGACGGACTCCGCCCGCAGGACCGGAACGAGTCCGATCTCCTGCAATGTCTTCAGGACCGTAATCTTCTCCATTGATCTCTCCTATTGCTGATCGTAGTGTAGTGAGTCGGAAGTTTGAAGTATGGGACGGGTCTTCAGCCCTCGGTTTCATATTGGATTGGTAACCTGGGGCTCGGCCCCAGGCTGGTATAGAACGGGCCTTTGGCCCTTGGATAGTCGAAACGAATTTATGACGTACCACACGGTTTCTTTTATCGTTGAACTCTTGCTCCGCCGCCCTTCATGATGCGCTGCACTTCATCGAAGGTCGCCATTGTCGTATCGCCTGGAGTCGTCATGGCAAGAGCGCCGTGGGCGCAGCCGCAGTTGACGGCCCACTCCGGTCCTTTGTCATTGAGGAAGCCGTAGATCAGGCCTGAGGCGAAGGAGTCGCCGCCGCCGACGCGATCGAAGATCTCGAGGTCGGGCATCGGCGTGGCTTCGTAAAACTCGCCCTTGTAGTAGCAGACAGCGCCCCAGTCGTTGACGGTCGCGGTTTTGGCGTGGCGCAGCGTTGTGGCGACGACCTTGAAGTTGGGGAAGGTGGCTACGGCTTTTTCGATCATCTTGCGGAAGCTTGCCGATTCGAGCTCGCCGAGTTGCTCGCCGGCGCCTTCGATCTCGAATCCCAGGGCAGCGGTGAAGTCCTCTTCGTTGCCGATCATGACGTCGACATAGGAGGCCAGCTCGCGATTCACTTCGGTGGCGCGGGCCTTGCCGCCAATCGACTTCCACAGCGAGTCACGATAGTTCAGGTCGTAGCTGATGATGGTGCCGTGTTTGCGAGCGGCGACCATGGCCTCTTTTGCAACCTCAGGAGTCGTCTCGCTTAGTGCGCAGAAGATGCCGCCGGTGTGAAACCAGCGCGAGCCTTCCCTGCCGAAGATCGCGTCCCAGTCGATCTGTCCCGGCTTCAATTGGCTGACTGCGGTATGCCCGCGGTCGGAGCAACCTAAGGCCGCGCGAACGCCAAAGCCGCGTTC
>DATAVY010000018.1:0-15989 GCA_036267495.1 Edaphobacter sp. | reverse complement strand
GATCGGCGAGCGAACCGACGAGACGCGCGCCGCCACCGGCGGGAGAGCCGGCTCCGAAAAGCTGCGGAGCTTGCCAGGCCTGCTTTTCGACGCCGGTGACGGTGTCGCCAGAGAAATCGTGCGAGCGCACGAAGAGCGGATTGTTGTGGAGGATTTGCGCGCCGGGCGGCTCGTAGTAGGCGTAGTTGAGGCCGACGAGAGTGTCGCGGAGGAAAGGCGCGAGCTGCCCGCGGGCGGTTTCGAGTTGCTGATGGGAGCCTGGAGTTTTGATGATCTTGGTCAGGTCGGTTTGAACCTGCAGCTCGGCGTGGTGGGTGGTGTAGACGCGGGGGGCCCAGTCGATTTTTTCGCTCGCGGTGAAGATGGGCCTGGGCATCTCGAACTCGCGGAGCTCGCCGGCGAGCGAGAGCAGGTTGGCGTCGGCGGGCTTTCCCTGCGCCATGTCATTCAAGCCGTCGTTGAGCGAAAAAAGGGTATCGAGCGAGACGAGATGCTGGTCTTCGAGGACGGCGTTGATTCTGCGGGCGAGCTCCTGATGGACGCGCTGGCCGTCCGGGGTGTTCTGGGCGGGACCGGCAAGGAGATCGACGATCGCTCCGGGCGAGCTGTTGGGTTGCGCGCCGCCCGCGACCAGCAATGCACCGAGGGAGGAGCGAGTGGAGTCGAAGAGCTGGGTCGAAGAAGTGATCCTGGCGAAGGGATCGATCATCTTCTGCCATGAGTCATTCAGCGAAGAGCCAGGGATCTCTCCCTGTCGAGCGAGAATCTGCCAGAGACCGATATTGGCCTGAAGAGAGCCGAGAGCATTGCCGCGCAGCGCTTCGTTGGAGATTTTGTCGATCGAGTCGGCTACGGTGATAAAGCGGGTGGCGGACTCGTCAGTAAGATCGGGAAACTCGGAGAAGACGAGATACCAATTGTTGAACTGCGAAAATTTGCTGGCGAGCAGGCCGACTGTTTCGGGAGAGAGGCGCCGGCTGGCTGGACGTCCGCTGTCGAGCTCACACATGGTGAGGTAGATCTGCAGGGGGCCAGTGTCCGTGACGACACGGGAGAAGGCGACCATTGCGTCGAGCAACTGTTCGGGATGGTCGAGATTGTGGGCGTGCTTGTTCCAGTCATGAATGATCTTCGAATCGGTCTTTTGACGGACGATCTGTTTCCAGACATCGAGATCTCCGGGAACGTGGGGGTCTCCGTTAGCCTCCCACTGGAGGCGGGTGAAGAGGACGAGAAGATCGGGAGCCTGGCGGAAGACCCCGCGGGTTGCGGGAGGCTCAAGATCGTTTCCGCGGAGATCGTCGTAGAGGCGTTTCAGACGTCCATTTTCGGTGAGGTGTTCGCGCTGCGATTCGTTGACGCGCGACAGAACGTCGAAGTAGGCGGCGAGCCATCCATTGTCTTTGGCGAGGAGATGGACGACGAATTCGCCCGGATTCTCAGGACTGGCTCCTGCCATATCCTTCCAGGAGACGACGGTCCATGCACCACCCGGCACTTCGACACGTCCGGAGCGAATGACGATCTGGCTTCCATAAAAATCGAGCGTGGCGGCGTAGGGGATCAATCTTCGGAGCCCTGGAGAGCGCAACAGGGAAAGCCTGGTTTCGGAGTCGTTCTTGGTCAATGCCCAATACAGGCGGGCGACGGCGGGATCATTGATGATCTGGTCGATGATGTTGCTATAGCCTTTTTTCTGGCCTGTGGTCAGGGTGGTCCAATCGCTCTCGCGAAACAGCACGGGGACGCGGGAGGGAGCGTACGCATAGCTGAACGGAACGCCTTTCTGCAACGACTCTTCAAGCTCGGTGAGAGGGAAGCCTGAGTCGATGGTGAGAAAAGCCCGTTCTGGATTTGCGGTCTCGAGGTAAAAATTCTTTGTGCCGCAGCCTTCGCGCAACCGGTAGCCGAGAATCTGTACGAGAGTGCCGGCATCGTCGCAGTTGGAGACGTGAATTGTATTGGTCGACCCGGCGAGAATCTGAAGTTCTCTGGCCTGCTGGATGTAGCGATCGAGCAGGAGCAGAAACTCGGTTGGGGTTCCGCGTTGATAGCCCTGCATGAAGACGTTGCGGGCGACGAGCGGCAGAACGTCGGCTGGAGCGACCTTCTGGCTGACGGCGGCCATGCGCAGAAACGAGCGGAGAGGTCCAGGGATAGTGGCCATTTCCGCCGGGGCTGGCGTCGGCGCGGCGGAGGCGCCCACATGGAAGAGTGCCGCCGCGGAGACGGAGAGGACGAATGTACGAAGAGGAAACTTAATCATCGGATACCTCTTTGAAGGAACCTGTGGACCCTTGGCGCTTTACGGCACACTTTGCGAGCTTTGCGGAGGCGTAACTGGGGACTGCAAATCCAGCACAGCCGTAACTTAAGCCACGCTTATTCTTGCTAACCTGTACTTGCTTTCTTCGTGCTAGTCGGAGCTTCGAACCAAGAAGAGCTAGCGGCAACCGATTTGCTGAACGAAAGTACTTTACTCCCGTCCTGTGAAGATTTGCTAGCAAAACGATCTAATTAAATGTCAAAAATTTGTTGAGGGCGGGAGGGTGCTTGAACAAGCGCGCTGTCGCGGGACTCTTGCGGCTCCGGGCGGGAATGGCGGCCGGATTCCGAAGTTGCGGAGCGACATTGAGATTGTTCCACTTGCGGCGCGCAAAGGCAGTCGCTTTGGGTTGCGTATTGTTCATCTGCAGCGGGAGGTTGGCGCAGGGAGTGTTCTCCATGGCCAGGCCTACAGTGTCGGAAGACCGCCGGAAGCGTTCAGGTTTGCGGGTACTGGTGACTCCGATGGAGTTGCAAAAGATTGTTCAGAGTGCTGCGAGCGCGGCGGATTCGTCCGGATAGAGGGTGGCGTATTTGGTGATGCCAACCATGGTGAAGACCTTGGTGAAGTGCGGGGTGAGGCCGCAGATCGCGACAGTCTGCCCGGACTTGCTGGCCTCCATGAGGACCTGAATGACCAGGGCAATGCCGGAGGAGTTGAGGTATTCGACGCCTTTGAAATCGAGCAGAATAAGTTTATGCGCGGCTTTATCGAGTGCCTGATAGGTTCCGACGATGGCATCCCGGGAGAGGGAGGAGACGTCTCCGGTAAAGCGGAGGCAGGTGATCTGTTGGCCGCTTGCGCCTGCGAGCTGCTGTTGCGAGACTTTATTCGCGGTTTGCACCTTATTCATTCTCCTTATTCATCCGTATGACAAGCCGCACGAAGCTTTGTTCATCGGTTCCGGTTCCGGATACCCACTCAGCCTCGTCGACGAGGGCCTGAATAAGAAACATACCCATTCCGCGGGCTTCTTCTTCGCCACTCATTTTTCGGTCGATGTCGGGCAAGGGGGCCGGAGTTTCCATCCCTGTGCCATTATCCATCACTTTGACCTCAAGCTCATCGGGCTTCATGGAAAGCACGACGCTGACGGGGATGGAGGCGTTCATCTGATTGCCATGCTCCATGGCATTGATGCAAGCCTCGGCGACCGCGGTTTTGAGATCTTCAATGCGATCGTCGCTGAAGCCCATGAGCTTCGCCATACCTGCGGCGGTGCTCATCGCGACCTTTTCGAAGCCGAGCCGCGATGGAAGCCGCACCTCGACCTTGCTGCCGCTGGTAACGCTCATAGGGATGGCTTCTCCTTGGAATTGCCCGAAAGGCGGCAAAGTGCGATTGCACTCATATCATCCTGCTGCGGGCCACCCTCTGAGAAGGTATCAATCGTGGTCCACAGGTTGGTGAGGGCTTGTTCGGCTGCGTGGGTGCCGTCTGAGATTTCGGGGGTATCCATGGGGGTATCCATGGCACGGAAGGCCTCCATGAGGCGTTCCTGGCCGAATTCTTCTTCGCCGCGGAAGACCTCAGTAAGGCCGTCGGTATAGAGCAGGATGCGCGCCCCGGGTTCGATGGGGACGCGTTCGATTGAGTAGCGCGAGCCGGGAAGCATGCCGAGGGGCGTTCCGCTGGCTTCGATGAGACGAACGGAGGGGTCGCCGGAGGATACGAGGAAGGCCGGATTATGCCCCGCGTTGACGAATTCCATCTCCGCCGAAGCTGGATCGAGCCGGAGGAAGATGGCGGTGACGTAGCGGCGGCGTGCCTCGGCGCCCTCTTCCCAGTGTTGTTGCGACAGGCGTCCGGCGAGTTCGCGCAGAGTAAGCGACTGGCGGGCAAGGGCGCGAAAGGCGGAGCGAAAGGCGGTGCAGACCAGGGCGGATGCCAAGCCTTTCCCGGCCACGTCGGCGACGACCATCAGGTGAGATCCATCGGGCTCGCTGACAACGTCGAGATAATCTCCACCGACGGAGTAACAGGCTCGCGAGCGTGCGGCTACGGAGTAGCCGGAGATTGACGGCATGGCCTGGGGAAGAAGACTTTGCTGGATGGCACGGGCGGCATCGAGGTCTTGGGCGAGGCGCGCGTATTCAAGATGGCGCTTGTGATTGACGGCATTTTCCAGAGCGACTGCCGTCTGCAGCGCAAGGCCTTCGAGAAAATCGCGTTCGTAGAGGCTTAGCGGCCTTCCTGCCGGTGTTGCAACCACGAGCTCTGACAGGATCTTGCCGTCGCGTGAGAGCAGTTCGAACCGCGGACAACTCTCGCATGGCTCGGCCACGGCTTCGGCTGGAACATTGCCATAGACGACATCCTGCTGGGTGAAGAGAGCGCCATCGAGTTCGAGCTCGCGAACGGCAATACGAGCCGATTGCTGGAGCACATCGGTCAGCTCGATGGTGGAATGGACGGCGCGGGAGGCCTCAAGCAGAGCCTGAAGCCGGACGACCTGCTCGGCGAGGGGAAGGCTGCCCTGGTCGAGTGCATCGGACTGCGCGTCGGATTGTTCGAGGGAAGGCATGATTTTCGAGTGTCTCCGAGTCTACCGTGTACCTGCTATTAAGGCACGTTCCAATTCGCCGCGCTCCATTTGCGGGCGTCCGCCTGGCGTGAGTAGGAGTTGGACGAAGGGATTGTTTGGTTGGGCCGTCCTTTTCTCCCTTTGAAGATTGCAAAGCGAATCTGCGGTGCCCGCCTGTAAAACATACCGCCGGTTCCCTTTTCTATGCAAATTTTTGCATTCAACGGCTGTGGAAATTCGAGAAACTGCGGATTTGCTGGGTTTTTTTTGGCCAGCGACGTGCATAGGAAGTAAACAATCGAAATCAACTTGTCATCTTTGGATTCAATTCCTGCACCACGTTACGGATTCGTTTTCGCGCCACCGCAGCTATCTCTGGAGGAACTTACTACCAATGAAACCACTTTTTCGCATCTTGTTTATCGTCGCTCTGTTTTGCGGAGTCTCCAGCTTTGCTCGCGCCTCTGCCGTCAACTTCCATGTGCAGGTCCTCGATCCAAATATCTGCGTTTCAAATCCAAGCGCGTGCTTCATTCTCGACACGTCGGCCCCGATCAATATTGATCTCACGGCCGGCACGTGTGTACTCGCGGGGGTGCCCAATCTGCCTTCGGGTTCGGACTTCGGATGCGCGGTGTTATTCAATCTAACGATACCGCCCCAGGATATTACCTCACTGAATCTCACGTTTTCCGGCCTTGGAGGTCTCACCTTCGAGTGCGACACGACGGGAATTGGAACGGTAGGAAGTATCTTTTCTCAATCCAGTTGCGGCGCATCGGGTCCTGACACCGACACATTTTCCTTCTTCGGCGGATCATTTCCCTTTTTCTCCGAAGCTGTGATCTATGAGAACGGCGTCGATCCTGATTTGTTCATGGATGGATCAGGAACCATCAACCAAGCGCCATTCGTCCCCACCCCTGAGCCGGACTCCCTTCTACTCCTTTCCACCGGCGCGATGATGATGGCGGGTGGTCTGTTCGCGAAACGGCAGCGCCGGTTTGCGTTTGGTAAAAAGTAGCGGGCGGCGGAGATAGAACTTGCAACCCGAATGTCGATAAAGCTCACACCCTGGGTGTGAGCTTTTTTCTTGTGGCAAGGGTTCTGCATGCGCCGTTCTAAGGATTTCGGTCCACAGGCCGTTGCTGACAGGGATTCGGCCTTCAGCCCGTCATCGCAGCCTCGACGCGCAAAGATTGACCCGGGTCGTGTACTCTCTAATCTCCGTATATTTCTATCGCGAGAGTGCCTATGCTTCGCGTTCGCCTGGTCGTTCTTTTGTTGTTGCCGCTGTCGGCCTACGCGGCCGCATCAGGAGCCGACCAGTCTCAGAAGGGCAAAGCCGCACCGCCGCAGAGCGCAGTCCAGGTAAAGCTGGGTGAATCATCGGTGGAACTCACGGGGCCGTGGAAGTTTCACGTCGGGGATGATCCTGCCTGGGCTCAGCCGGATTTCAACGATTCGGGCTGGGAAGATATGGATCTCACTCCGGACAGCAGCGGTCTGGTGCCGGGGTGGACGGCGCATGGCCACGCGAAGTACTCCGGCTACGCGTGGTATCGGCTGCAGGTGGAGGTTGAAGGGGCGAAGCGATCGCTCGCCTTGAAGATGCCGGACAGCTTCGACGATGCTTATCAGGTCTTTGTGAATGGCCAACGGATTGGCGAGTTTGGAAGGTTCACGGGGCATGGGGTGACTGCGTACAGCGGACTGCCCACCGCATTCCGGTTGCCCAAAGGGGTTCGCGACGGAAAGATATCGATTGCGGTCCGCGTATGGATGGATAGCGCTACGCCGTTCAACAGTCCGGATGCGGGCGGACTTCGCGAGCCTCCTGAGTTGGGCTATTCGCCTGCGATCTCCGATCAGGTGAAACTCGACTGGGATGACCTGGCCCATCTGGTTGGCAGCGGCTTTCTGGAGGCGCTGGTTCTCATCATGGCGCTGCTGATGGCGCTGACTCTGTTCTGGCTGGACAGGGAGGAAAAATCCTATCTCTGGCTGGCGCTGGTCTGCGAAGCCAGCCTGCTGAGCGTCGCTCTGGTTCTGCTCCTCAACTTTACGACGTGGATGGGGCTAACGGAGTACGTCATCCTTCACGATGTCATTTCGTTTCCGTTGCGCATTGGCCTGTGGGTGTTGTTCTGGGGTTACTGGTTCCGGCTGACGCGCATACGGGCCTTGCATTTCGCGGTGTGGTCTCTGGTGATCATCCTCGCAATTGGAACTGCGATGCTGAGGCCGCCTCTGTATGGAACACATGTGCCGGTGTCGGCGGCAAGTTTTTTACATCCTTTTGTGCTGATCGTTAATCTGTGTCTCGGTGTTCTGCTGCTGCTGGTTGCGTATCGCGGTTTCTATAAAAACAGAGGAGAGGGAGGCCTGGCTGCCGCAGCCGTTCTGCTTGCGGTCATCGCGAATTATCAATATGAGCTGCGGCGGATCCATGTTCAGACGTCCTTCACTCCGCTTGGCTTCACCATCTCGATCGGCTCAATATCCACGATTCTGTCTCTGCTGATTATTACGGTAATGCTGCTGGGCCGGTTCATTACGGCACAGCGTGCGAAGGAGCAATGGAAGCTCGAGATTGCCCAGGCGAGACACATCCAGCAGGTGCTGATTCCGAATGAGCTTCCAAAGCTCACCGACCTGAATATCGAAAGTGTGTATCGCCCGGCGCGCGAGGTTGGCGGCGATTTCTTTCAGATTGTGCCGAACCAAAGGGATGGCACTTCTCTGATCGCGTTTGGCGATGTAACGGGCAAGGGGCTGCAGGCGGGAATGCTTGTCGCTCTCATCATCGGAGCGATTCGTGCGGCGGCGGAACATGACAACAATCCGCAACGCATACTGGAAGTGCTGAACGAGCAGCTCTGCGAACGTGAATCGGCGAGTGCGACGTGCATGATTATGCGTTTTGCGCCAGACGGCACTGTCGATCTCGCCAATGCGGGGCAGCTCCCTCCCTATCGCAACGGCGTCGAGATGGAGATTCAGGGCGCGTTACCGTTGGGAACTCTCTCTGGCATGGATTTTCCGGTGACTTCGTTCGAGCTGGAACCGGGCGACTCTTTGCTGATCATGTCGGATGGCGTTGCCGAAGCGCAGAACGCGCAGGGGGAGCTGTTCGGCTTCGAACGCATTGAGGAGATGCTGCGGCAACCGACGACCACAGAAGCGATAGCGACGGCAGCGCAAAAATTTGGGCAGACGGACGATATTCTTGTGCTGCGAGTGGAGCGCTCCGCGGCACAAAAAGCGCCGCAGGCACAGCCTGAAGCGGTCTATTCCTAACCGTTGAAAACGCCGTTACTCGCCGTAGCGAACTATGATCCGAAGAAATTCGGGCGGCCTCGACGGTCTTATATGTCCCGTTGGGCTCCAAGATTTCGAGGAAAATTTAAGGTGCGCGGCAAGATCCAGTTCAGGATGGCCTCTGCTTTTTCAATGTCGCAGGCGAACTGTTGCGGATGGAGGCATCGAGCAGCTCGACCATGTGGAAGGTTGGGATTGTTTGGAGGCCATGACGGCGAAGGCCGCTCATCAGTTGCAAAAGGCAGCCGGGGTTGGCGGAGATGACAGCTTCGGCGTTGGCGGCGAGAAGTTTTTCGACTTTGCGATCGCAGAGTTGGCTGGCGGGCTCCGGATTGAGGAGGTTGTAGACACCGGCCGAGCCGCAGCAGAGATTAGCCTCTTCGACGTCGACGACTTCGAGAGCAGGGATAGCGGCGAGAACGCGGCGAGGCTGTTCGAAGATTGCCTGCGCATGACGAAGGTGGCAGGCGTCGTGATAGGCGACACGCATGGGCAGAGGGTGACGCGGAGCCTGGGCGGGTAGTTCGCAGAGGATTTCGGAGATGTCTTTGCATTTTGCGCTGAAGGCGGCGGCTCGGGCTGCCCAGGCGGGGTCGTCGCGGAGGAGATAACCGTACTCCTTCATGGTCGATCCACATCCTGCGGCGTTGATGACGATGGTGTCAACGTCTGCGGATTCGAAGGCTGCGATCATCTGGCGTGCGAGATGGGCGGCTTGATCTTGGAGGCCGGAGTGAACCATCAGCGCGCCACAACATGGTTGGGCTAGCGGGACGATGACTTCGCAACCTTCGGCGGCGAGCACGCGCGCGGTGGCTTCGTTGACGTGCTGGAAGAAGACTTGTTGAACACAGCCGGAGAGCATGCCGACACGTCGACGCGGGGCGGAGGCAGGCGCGACGCGGGCGGGAAGATGATGGAATAGATTGGCCGGGACGCGTGGAAGAAGGGATTCCATTGCGGCCATGCGTTTTGGAAGCGCGCGTAGAAGGCCTGAGGCACGGACTAATTTCTGAAGGCCGGAGCGCTGGTAGATGAGCACGGGCAGAGCGAGCAGGCGGAGGCGATTGGCGTAGGGAAAGGTGGCGAAGAGGAGTTTGCGGAAGAGAGTGTCGCCGGCGGATCGCGGAATGTTGCGTTCGACCTGGGCGCGGGTGTCTTCGATGAGCTTGTCGTATTGGACGCCGGACGGGCAGGCGGTCATGCAGGCCATGCAGCCGAGGCAGTTGTCCATATGAAGGCGAAAGCGCTGATCGAGCGGGGCCTCACCCTGCGTGGATTTTTTCATCATGTAGATGCGGCCGCGGGGTGAGTCCATCTCCTCGCCCCAGAGCACGTAGGTGGGGCAGGCAGGGAGGCAGAAGCCGCAGTGGACGCAGTCATCAATGAGGGCGGTGTCGGGTGGATGGTGAGCGTCGAAGCTGGAGGGCCCGCGCGATGGGAGTTGGGTAAGCTGTTCCATTTTCAGATTCCACCGAGGAAGCGACCAGGATTAAGGATGTGATTGGGATCGAAGCGATGTTTGATCTCGCGCATGAGAGGAAGCGTATCGGTGGGTGAGCTGGAGGTGATGGGAGTTGTGTCTGCTGGACTGTGGAGAATGATCAAGCAGCCGTGGAGCGCTTCAAGATGTTGGCGAAGGGATGCGAGTCGAGAGGATGCGGAAACGGGGATGCTTGCGGTCATGATGCCTGTGGCTTGGGTGATGGAGGTTCCGCCTAAATTTTGAATGGTTGCGGCGATTCGCGGGATGTCCGAGGGGAGCATGGTTGCTTTGATGAGGAATGACGCAGGTTGATCGAAGAGTTGCTGCCTTGCCGTCCATACGTTCGGGTCTTGATCTGCGACTGAAAGATGGAGTCCTTGAGCGAGCGCCGTTAGGGAAGATGCCTGAGTGTGGATGACCTCGGGAAGGGTAGCCAGCCGCACGTCGAGATTGAATCCGTTAGTAGTGGAGCGGAGTTGAAGTGATTGGGTGCTGAGGTGAGAGTCGAGGATTTTTAGCAGCAGCTGGCCGAGGGGTTCGGGAGCAGCAGAGGAGATGGTGAAGGTTTGCGCGTGTTTTGGAATAGCGTGCAGGCGAAAGGTGATCTCGGTGATGATGCCGAGAGTCCCGAAGGCTCCGGTCATGAGTTTGTGGAGGTCGTATCCGGCGACGTTCTTCACGACTTTGCCGCCGGAGCGAGCGATGGTTCCGTCGGCGAGCACGACGGTCATGCCGATGATGAGGTCGCGGAGACTGCCATAGCGCAGGCGAAGACTTCCTGAATCGTTGGTCGCTGCGATGCCGCCAATGGTTGCGCGATCGGGCCAGACGGGATCGAGCGCGACGAACTGTGCGTGCTCTGCAAGGACGAATTGCATGGAGGACCAGGTGCAGCCGGCTTCGACGGTGCAGGTCATGTCCTGCCAGGTGTGCTCGCGCACGGAATTGAGACGATGCATGTGCAACATGAGCGAGGTTTGGATTGGATTGCCCCAGCGTTGTTTGGTGCCTCCACCGCAGGGAGTAATGGAGATGCTGTTCTCATTCGCATAACGGAGTATTGCCGCAATCTCTTCGTTGTTTGCTGGGGCTACGAGGAAGATTCCGCCTTCGACGCGGAGATGTTCTGGGCCAATGATGGCTGCAAGATCATCGGCGAAGGTTTGCAGGTTGGTCGAGTGGGGCATTGTCGAAGATGTTCCTGATCGTGCTGGTTGCATCGGTATCGAGCTAGAAATATTCGGCTACTCCGGCGGTTTCGAGAGGATGAGGTGTGTAGGGGCCGGATTTTTCGCCGCAGAGTCGCGGTCGTGGGAAGAGCTTGTCAGGGTTGGAGATGTGGTTGGGATCGAAGGCGCAGCGAACGAGCTGCATGGTGTTGAGATCGGGCTCGGAGTACATGTAGCCGAGAGCTTGTTGCTTCTCTTTGCCCACGCCATGTTCACCGGTGATGGAGCCGCCGTGATCGACGCAGCGATGGAGGATGCGAATGGAGAGGTCGGTTGCGATCTCCTCCTGTCCTGGAATGGAGGCATTGTAGAGAACGATGGGGTGAAGATTGCCGTCGCCGGCGTGGAAGACGTTGGTGACGCGAAGGCCGGTTGCCGCGGCCATGCTGCCGATCTCTTCAAGAAGGATGGGCAGCTTGGTGCGGGGAATGACGCCATCCTGGACGATGTAATTGGGAGAGAGACGACCGGCGGCGGCGAAGGCAGCTTTGCGGCCCTTCCAAACCAAGTGGCGCTCGAGCTCGGTTTGCGCGAGACGATCCTCCCATGCGCCGTTTTTCCGGCAGATCTCGCGGACCTGCTGCATGTGGAGATCGACCTCGACGATGGGGCCATCGATTTCGACGAGGAGGAGAGCGTCGCAGGCGGGATAGTTGGGGTGGACGGAGGCTTCGGCGGCTTCGATGGAGAGGCGGTCCATAATCTCCATCGCGGCGGGGAGGATGGAAGTGGCGATGATGTCGGAGACGGTTTGTCCGGCGGCGGCGATGGAGTTGTATGCGGCGAGGAGGACCTGAACCGTCTCGGCTTTTTTGACGATGCGGAGGGTGATGGCGGTCGCGACGCCGAGAGTGCCTTCGGAGCCGACGAAGACGCCGGCGAGATCGTAGCCGGGAGCGTCCGCGGTTGGAGAGCCCAGGTGAACGAACTCTCCGGTGGGAAGGATGACCTCCAGCGCGAGGACGTGAGTGGTAGTGAAGCCGTACTTGAGGCAGTGGGCGCCGCCTGCGTTTTCGGCTACGTTGCCGCCTATGGTGCAGACGCTCTGGGAGGAAGGATCGGGCGCGTAGAAGTAGCCAAAGGGTGCGACACGCTGCGTGATGTGGGCGTTGATCACGCCGGGCTCGACTGTGACGCGCTGATTGGGAATGTCGACGGAGAGAATGCGATTCATGCGCGCGAAGCTGATGACGATTCCGCCCAAGGCGGGGAGCGCTCCACCGGAGAGGCCGGTGCCGGCGCCACGCGCGACGAAAGGAATGCGATGGGTAGCGCAGATGCGGATGATGGCTTGAACTTCTTCTCTGGAGCGCGGAAGCAAAACGGCGGCGGGCAGAGTGCGAAGCGCGGTGAGGCCATCACACTCGTAGGTCTGGAGCTGGTTTCGCTCGATGATGATTCCATCTGCGCCGACTATGGCTTGGAGATCCGCCAGGATTGCCTTCGACATCGCCGGTGGCTCGGGAGATTGATTCAGCATTTGCGACCTCGTTTGCTGTGTTTGCTGAGGATGCAAGGATTATAGGTTTTATGAGACTTCTGGCGTTCGGCTGGCGCATTCTGATGTTTAATGATTCTTTTGGAGGCTTATGTCTGGACGCTGTTGTCTTGTCGGATTTTCTCTCTGTGCGCTTTGGACTGCGGTCGTATTGTTGCCGGCGGAATCGGCCTATGGGCAGATGAACATGGCGGGACATGACATGGGTGGGATGCAGATGAAGGAGGTTCCCGCTCCGGAGAAGCTCGCGCCGCCATTGAAGATGACCGGCATCGGCAACAGCCACATTACGATTACGGCGACCCCGGAGGCGCAGGCGTGGTTCGATCAGGGACTGAACCTGCTGCATGATTTCTGGGATTATGAGTCGGAACGCGCGTTTGAAGAGTCGGTTCGGGTCGATCCGCAGTGCGCGATGTGCTTCTGGGGATTGGAACAGGCGCTTCTTTTTCGTCACAACGAGGGATCGGGTTATTCGCAGGAGGCGCTTGCGAGCGCGGTGAAGCTGAAAGAGCGCGCGAGCAAGCAGGAGCAACTTTATATTGAAACGGCTGTTGCCGCGGAGGAGGCCGCGGTTGCTGTGCGCGCGGGTTCTCCGGCTAACAACGAAAAGGAGATTGGCGTATGGCGTCAGCTGGTGAAGGAGTATCCGAACGATCTGCAGGCGAAGATTTTTCTTTCCTCGGCATTGCGCGATGGATATACCGACGCCGGTGAGCCGAAGAAGGGAACGCAGGAGTCGATTGCGATGCTCGAGGAGGTTCTGAAGGTGTCGCCAAACGATTCGGCGGCGAATCACTACTGGATTCATGCGATGGAGCCGAGCGCGCATCCGGAACAGGCAATTAAGAGTTCAGAGGTTCTGGCAGGTCTTGCTCCAGCTTCGGGCCACATGGTGCATATGCCGGGTCATATCTTTTATCGCGTGGGAGATTACGCGCAGGCAGAGCATTGGTTTGCGCAATCGACTGCGGTCGACGAGAAATACATGCGCAATCAGCATGTGGAAGTCGATGATGACTGGAACTACGTTCACAACCTGATGTACAGCATCGCGAACCTGATGGAGGAAGGAAAGCTTTCTCAGGCTACGACGTTATCGGCGAAGCTTTCGGGGGCACGCGGGCAGCTTAGCGAGACGCTCTACCTGGGATCTCCCCGCGATGGGATAGCGCGACTTGATCCGCAGCTTCCGGTGGCGATGCGCACCGGAGACTGGGCGCGTGTACTGGTTTTGCTGCAGTCAGCCAAGCCGGAAGAGAAGCTGGAGAATCTGAATTTTCTCGCGGGGCAGTTGAAACAGTTTGCGACGGGGATGCAGGCAGCGCAAACGGGAGATATTGCTGCCGCGCAGACCACTTCCAGTGCGCTCGATGTCGAGTTGTGGCGCATGTCGCAGCGGGTAAAGGATGCGCCGAAGAAGAAGGTTTCTTCACCGACCTTGCCGGTGATGGCAGCGGTGATGCCGGATGCTCAGGCGGCGCCGCTGCTGGCGAGTTTGTCGATCATGTCGCTGGAGCTGCGGGCGACCATTCTTGCCGCACAAAAGCGTCTACCCGAAGCGAAGAAGCTCTTCGACCAGGCCATGCTGGAAGAAGGCGCGCTGGGTTATCGAGAGCCGCCGACTTATATTCGACCTGTGGGTGAAACTGCCGGGGCCGTTCTTTTGCACGCTGGAGACTTTGAGGGCGCGCATGAATCTTTTGCTGCTGCACTGAAGGAGCGGCCAAAGTCTGGATTTGGACTTTACGGAATGGCGCGTAGCAGTGAAGCGGCGGGAAACACGATCAAAGCGCGATCGGAATACTCGCAGTTCCTCGAAGCTTGGAAGGGAGCCGATCCTTCGAATCCGGAGCTGGCCCGGGCACGAAATTACATCGCCCTCAGTATCCAGACAGTATCTGCAAAGTAGCGAGCGCTAATTTTCCCAGCGGAGTTGGTGACCGTCCATTTTGAGGCGCAGAGCAAATCCAGCCGTGGAATCCTTCGTAGAGTCGTCCCGGGATAGGCGATTCGCTGTTGTAAAACTGTTTTGCCATTGGGTAGAGTTAGGTTAATCAACTCAAGGCGAAAAGGGTTTTGATGTTCACCCTCTCTTATTCGTGTCGCGTTCGCGTTCCGGCAGGACTGTCGCAGCGGCAGTGCGGCTTTGCAGTTTCTGCAGTTGCGCAATTTCAAGGGCAAAACTTCAAAGCCTTTGTATGAAATTAGATCCTTTGATCCGTGGGCTTGTTCAAAATTCGAAAGGAATCACGATGAGCGTCTCGAAACGTGTAGGGCTGTGGTGTATCTGTTTCTGCATGCTATCCGGTGTTCGGCTGACGGCGCAGGTACCCACTCCCGTTTCGGTATTGGGACACACTCCGGGCGACGATTTTTACCTGGCCAATTACGAGGACGCGGTCAAGTATTTTCATACGCTGGCGGCAAGCTCGGATCGCATCAAGATGTTTACCGTCGGCAAGAGCACGCAGGGCCGCGATATTGAAGTTGCGGTGATCTCATCGCCGGCGAATCTGGCCAGGCTGGACGAATACAAGAAGATCGCGCGGCAACTGGCGACGGCGACCGGCCTGAACGATGAGGAAGCGCGCAAGCTGGCGCGCGATTCCAAGGTGATCGTGCATATCGATGGCGGGCTGCATTCGTCTGAGGTGGCGGGTGGGCAGCACTCGATTGCGCTGGCGTACAAACTGGTCTCGGCGAAGGACGATCCGGAGATCGACGCGATTCTGAACAACGTAATCCTGGTGTTGTGGCCGACGCTAAATCCGGACGGCCAGGACATGGTGGTCTCGTGGTATCGGCAGAACCTGGGAACGAAGTATGAGGTCGCGCCGATGCCGTGGCTTTACCAGGAGTATGTTGGCCACGACAACAACCGCGACGGCTACATGATGAATATGAAAGAAGAGCAGGTGATAACGAAGGCGCAGTTGGACTACAGCCCGGCGATCTTTTATTGCCAGCACCAGACCGCTCCTTCGCCGGCGCGCATCTGGATTCCTCCGTTTGCCGATCCAATTTCGAGCAACATCAGTCCCTATGTGAGGAGTTGGCTGAACGTTGTGGGGACCAACATGGCGGCGTATCTGGACCAGCACAATATGCCGGGCGCGATCTCAGAGTCGCGCTTCGACAACTGGTACGCGGGCTTTACGGATTGGGCGGGCGTCTTCCGCAACGAAATTTCGTTCTTCACCGAGACAGCTCTTTACCGCTATGCGACGCCGCGATTCTATACGGTGGACGATTTTCCGAAGGAGTATCAGGACCTTCGAGCGCTGACGATGTACACGGCGCCATGGGCGGGAGGATGGTGGCACCTGAAGGACGCGGTGGATTACATGGTGGGCGGATCGATGTCGGTTCTCGATCTCGCCGCCAAGAACCGGGAAACGCTGCTCTACAACCGGTACCAGGCGGCGCGGGACAATATCCATCGCACTGAGCCGCCGTTTGCCTACGTGATCAGCGACCGGCAAGGAGATGTGCCGGAGGCGGGGCTGCTGGCGCAGAAGATGATCGACAACGGACTGGACGTGTATCAATCAAAGCCGGGCTTCAAGGCGAACGGCATCGATTATCCCGCAGGCTCGTGGGTG
>DATAVY010000017.1:0-30275 GCA_036267495.1 Edaphobacter sp. | reverse complement strand
CCTGACCTCTTTCTGGTGGGCCACGCTCCCGGCGTCGACGACCATGACGGCTGGGGTTCCGGATCTGGTCGCGATGATCGCCTGGTTGGGAACGGTGACTGCATCCGGAAGAGTGCGGGCGGCGAGCGATACGTGTACGGGCGTGCCGGCTTTGTAGGCGCCGGATTTGTTGGGGACGGTCACCCAGACTTCGAGGGTGGTCGATCCGGCGTCGAGCGCGGGGCTGATGAGAGTGATCCTGCCGTGGGCGGGCTGGTCCTGTCCGGTAAAGGTAAGGACGGCGTCGTCGCCGACTGTGAGGCCGACGGTTTGCTGCGGGGAGAGGTGGACTTTGGCGAGGAGGGAGGATGTATCCATGACGGTTACAATTGCCTGGCCAGCGTTGGCCATTTCGCCTGCGTAGAGGGGGCGGTCGGTGACGACGCCATCGATGGGCGAGCGGACCTCCGAGTAGCTTAGGGCGGCTTCGGCCTCTTCATATTTCCCCTGGGCGGACTCGCGAGCTCCTTCGGCGCCGTGGATGGTGGCGGTCTGGCTCACGGACTTGAGGGAGTTGAGATGCTGGCTGGCGATGTCGTAGGCGGCCTTTGCCTGGACCAGCGCGGCCTGCGCGGTGTCGAGATCGCGGCGCGGGATTGCTCCCTGTTGCAGGAGGGTTTGACGCGAGTCGACGATATTCTGCTGCAGGTCGAGATTGGCCCGGGCCTGGGCGAGATCGAGTTGCGCCTTCTGGAGATCTTCGACGACTCCGGCCTTGGTGGTTGTGGCGTAGCTGGCGTCGGCCTGCTTCAGGGCTCCCTGACTATCGTGGACGGCGGCGGCGAGATCGGCGTTTTCGAGGACGGCGAGGAGTTGGCCTTTTTTGACGCGGCTGCCGCGTTGAATGAGAAATTTCTGGATGGGGGCTGAGATCTTCGGCACGATGGCGGCCTGGGCTTGAGGCATGAGGACGGCCTCTCCGGAGACGTAGGCGGTGAGCGGCTTTCGCTCAACTTTTTCGGCTTGCACGGAGACGACGGGCGGGGCGACGTCTTCCGTTTTTTTGCAACCGGAGAGGAGGACGCCAAGGCACAGTATGGCAATCAGAGGCCTCAGGCGGCCGGAGTGGATCGAGTTGCGACGAAGTTTCTGCATCAGGGCATGTTTCCTGTAAGGGTTTGCAGGTTGGCGAGGGCGAGGTAGTAGCGGACAGCGCCGTCGGCGCGGCTGGATTCGGCGCTGACCAGTGAGTTCTGAGCGTCGACGACCTCAATGACCGATCCTTCGCCGGCGGAGTAGCGAAGGTTGGTCAGCTGTAACGATTGGGTTGCGGTCTGGACGCTTTGATCGAGCAGCGTCATCTGAGCGTGGGCTGTAGACGCTTCCTTATAGAGCTCGTCGAGGGAGGCGATGAGGCGGCGCTGGGTGAATGTCAGCTCAGCTTTGGCCTGGGTGCGGCGGATGGTGGTTTGCTTGACGCGATTGTGGGTGGCGAACCAATCCCAGACCGGAATATCCAGCGTTGCGAAGGCGGAGTAGCCGAGATTGCGTGTGCCGTCGGGGCCGTGAATCGCGAATTGAGGCGCGTCGATTCCGTAGGAGTAGTTGAGAGTGAGATCGGGTGCATAGCCGAAGCGCGCCGAGGCGACATCGAAGGCGGCGGAGCGGAGCTCCTCGAGCGCCGCACGGACATCGGGGTTGTTCGACTTTGCCGCGGTGTCGATCTCCGCGCGTGTGGGCAGGGGCGGCATGGGATCGAGGGCAGCGGCGAGGGTATAAGGCGTTGTGGGATCCGGGAAGAGGAGAACTCCCATCTCAACGCGGGCCTTATCTGCAGCGAGGACGGCGTCGTTGAGCTCGCGCTGTCTTTGCTGCTGCTGCAGATCGGCGCGGACGACGTCGGCGTGGGCGACTTCGCCGCCGGCCTCGCGCTGCCGCGTGATGGCGCCGAACCTGTTTGCTTCGGCGAGCGCGCGGTTCGCGACAGCGACCCTGGCGTCGGAGGCGAGGACGCTGTAGTAGCTCTCGACGACAGTTACGACCAGGCCGCGGCGAGAGACTTCAAGGCGGGCCCGGGCGGCGGCTGCGTCGGCGCCGGCACGTCTGTAGTCGGCGAGTCCGGCGCCGCCGATGGTTTCACTCACTACGCCCTGGCTGAGGTACTCGTGGACGGCATTGTTGGCGATGAAACGAACCGGAGAGGTGGATTGACCGTTGGGGGCTGTTCGACTGAGATCGGCGTCACGGTCCAGGGTTCCCTGGGTATAGAGATACTGGTTGTGATATACGATTCCGGGGAGAAGCGTAGAGCGCGCGATTTCGCGTTGAGCCGCGGCGATGCCGGCTTCAGCGGCGGCGGCGCCATAGGTGGTTTCCACTGCCTGTGCGCGGTGGATCGCCTCCTGCAGGGAGATCGGCGACATAGGAGTCGGGGGGTTCGATTGAGGGTTAGCAAAGCTTCCGCAGCAGACGACGGCCACGAGAGTACAAAGGTTGCGAAGGACCTGATTTGTGTCAATCAACGTAGTAACCGGTGGCTGATCGGATTTGATATCTGATGTGAATCGTACACGCGGCGAACGCGAGGAGGAGAGCTGGCATTCCTCGAACGAACAAAGATAGTCTGGGGGTTCAGGATGAGCCTGGGTTGAAGCGGGAATTAAAATGCGTTCATTTGCAGAGCATTAAGGACGATGGCGCGGATGAAATGTTTTTTATCCGTGCTTCAGCTACACTTCATGGGCGAAAAGCCTAATGGTCAGGCCCATACTTATGCGGATTCTTGTGATCGAGGACGAACAGAAGGTGTCGGCGCTGGTGAAGCGCGGACTGACCTCGGAGCGGTATGCGGTCGACGTTGCGGCGGATGGAATGGAGGGACTGGAGCTGAGCGAGACCTATCCTTATGACCTGATGATTCTGGATCTGATGGTGCCGCGGCTGAGCGGGGCAGAGGTGCTGCAGCGCGTCCGGCGAACGAACACGTTCTTACCGGTCCTGGTGTTGACGGCGCGGGATTCGATCGACGATAAGGTCAAGCTCTTCGAACTGGGCGCGGACGACTACCTGACCAAGCCGTTCGCGTTCGCGGAGCTATTGATGCGGGTGAAGGCGCTTTTGCGGCGGGGGCCGGTGAACCGTTCCAGCACGCTTCGCGTGGGAGAGCTGGAACTGGACCGGCTGACGCAGCAGGTGAAGCGCGCGGGGCGGCGCATCGAGCTTACGGCGAAGGAATACTCCCTGCTCGAATACTTTATGCAAAACGAGGAGCGCGTGCTGTCGCGCAACATGATCATCGAGCATGTGTGGGACCAGAGCTTCGACGGGATCACCAACATTGTGGATGTGTATGTGCGTCATCTGAGGAGCAAGGTGGACGATGGAAGCCCATTCAAGATGATCCGGACGGTGCGCGGGACGGGATATACGATCCGCGGCGGGAATGAGACGTGAAGCTGAACTCGCTGCGCGCGCGGGTGACTACGTTTTACGTGGGGATGCTGGCGATTGCCTTGCTGGTATTCAGCGCCGCGGTTTATTTCGGCGCGAAGACTTTTCTGACGCGCGCGCTGGAACGGAAGCTGAGCAATAACGCGCACAGCATTGTCGACGACTATGTGGTTCCGCGGGGCGAGAAGGGCGATGCCTGGTTTGTGGAGGAGATGGGGGAATCGTATCCTCCGGGCTACAGCGATCCTTCGGTACGGGTGTCCGAGGGATCGAAGATCCTTTACCAGACCGGAGACATGCGCGACCCGTTTGTAAACATGTCGCGGATACCTTTGCCTGCGAAGCCGAAGTGGTTTGGCACCTTTCATCGCGAAGAGGTTTCCAGCGAACAACAGATTGTGCTGTACACGCTGCGGTACTCCGCTGCCGATGGATCGATTATCTTCGTTGAGACGGGAGCGCCGATCGAGCCGATCCGGCATGCGCTTCGCAGTCTGCTGCTGGCGCTGCGGCTGACGTCGCCGATGATCCTGGTGGTTGCCGCGGCCGGCGGATATCTTCTGATGTCGCGGCCGCTGCGGCCGGTGGTCACGTTGACTGAGCAGGCGGAACGGGTTGGACGGAACCAGCTTGGGGAGCGGCTTGCCGTGATTCCGACAGGAGACGAACTGGAGCGGCTTTCGCATGCGCTGAACCGGATGATCGAACGGCTGGAGACGGCGCTGGCGCACAACCATCGCTTTTCGGCCGATGCATCGCACGAACTGCGAACGCCGCTGACGATCATTCGCGGGGAGCTCGAGACGCTGATCGAGCTGCCTTCGCTTCCGGCGCCAGTGATGGAGGGGATCGGCAGCGCACTTGAAGAGAGCAGCCGGATGGCGAAGATCGTCAACAGCCTGATGACGATCTCAAGGCTGGATTGCGGGGGCGAGCCGATGGAACTGGCGCCGGTGGATCTGGCTGAGGTTGTGAGAGTGACGCTGGACCAGATGGGACTGCTTGCGGAGGAGAAGCATATCTCTCTGGGGTTCGAGCCGGGAGAGGCGACGTATGTTTCCGGCGATGCGATGCGGCTGAAACAGATTGTGGTGAATCTTGTGGACAACGCGATCAAGTACACGCCGGATGGAGGGAATGTCAGGGTCTCGGTTGTTGCGGAGGACAGGAAGGCGGTGCTGCGGGTTTCGGACAGCGGGATCGGCATTCCGGCGGCGGCTCTTCCGCTGGTGTTCGATCGCTTTTATCGAGCGGATGAAGCGCGGTCGAGGGAGTCCGGAGGCATGGGGCTGGGGCTGTCGATCGTGAAGGCGATTTGCATGGCGCACGGCGGAGCGGCTTCTGTGGAGAGTATCGAGGGGAAGGGAACGATGTTCCGGGTGGAGTTCCCGCTGTTGCATGTTTCCGCTTCGCCGGATTCGGCGGAGAAGACAAAGACGGTTTATTCCAGTTGATGCGGCTCTCCCGCCGAGCCGGGTTTCGAATTTTGCGGCTCACCATCTTTCGTGTAGACTACAACCCACATGAAGAGCATCTTTCAATTGGAAACGCGTTGCCTCGTGTCGAATCGCTGTTGTCGCTGATCCGCGTCCGTATTTTTCTCCCTGATACTTACAAAGTCCAAAAAGCATGCGCATGTTGAATTTGCGTTGTGTTCTCGCATCTGATTCTGGTTTCCGGTTTTATTTTTTCCAGTGGTACGAGGGGAAAGTATCTGGAGCAGGGGATTACGCCCTAATTAAAGGCGAGTAAAAAAATCTTTTAAATGCAGGGCGAAGTGTTTGTTGATATGTGATATCTTGACGCAATTCCTCCGGTTAATACACCGGGAAATTGAAGAGGCCGGTTCTTCGACGCAGAGATTCTCAAGTGTCGCCGGCCCTCGCGCCTGCCTAACTGGACGACCGTTGTTTTGAGCTGCCATCTACCGATTTCCGCATCCGGCACGTTGCAACAGCAGTCACATTCCGCAAGACCCGAGGGACCATGAGCAAGCTCGTCGCTCTATTGATTGCATTAATTTCCGTTGGGGCCGCTTCGGCGCAACAGCGGATTACCTCGCCGGAGCAGGCCTTCGGATTTCGTCTGGGCGCCGATCGAAAGCTGGCGGATTGGACCGAGCTTACTGCGTATTACAAAAAGCTGGCGAGTGAGTCGGAGCGAATTCGCTACGAGGAGATTGGGAAGACGACGGAGGGCCGTCCGTTTGTGACGGTGACGATCTCGTCGGCGGAAAATATCGCTCATCTGGACGAGTACCGGAAGATCCAGGCGCGGCTGGCGGACCCTCGCGTTACCTCGGCAGAACAGGCGAAGCAGCTGATCGCGCGGGGAAAGACGGTGCTGGCGGTGACGTGCAATATCCACTCGACGGAGATTGCGAGCTCGCAGAGCTGCGCGCAGTTTGCCTATCTTCTCGCGACGGGAGCGGGGCCTGAGTCGGAGTCGATTCTGCATAACGTCATCATCGTGATGGTGCCATCGTTGAATCCGGATGGTCAGCAGCTGGTGGTGGACTGGTACAAGAAATATCTGGGCACGCCGTATGAGGGCAATGCTCCGGTTGTGTTGTGGCATCACTATACGGGGCACGACGACAACCGCGACTGGTATGCGTTCACGCAGGTCGAGACGCAACTGACGGTGAATAAGGTGCTGAATGTGTGGCATCCGCAGATCCTTTACGACATTCATCAGATGGGGGCGTATGGACCGCGTTTGTATCTGCCGCCGTGGGTCGATCCGATCGATCCGAACATCGATCCTCTGCTGGTTTCTTCGATGAATGCGCTGGGAACGCAGACGGCGCTGGAGGTCGCGGAGACGGGGAAGCAGGGGATTCTGATTCACGGGGTGTACGACATGTGGTCTCCGGCGCGGCATTACATCGCTTATCACGGAGGCTTGCGGGTGCTTACCGAATCGGCGAGCGCCAATATCGCTTCGCCGAAAGAGATTCCTTTTGACAAGCTCGATCGTGGAATCGGCTACGACGCGAAGGTGGCGGCATGGAACTTTCCCAATCCGTGGAAGGGAGGGACGTGGCGGCTGGGCGACATTGTTGCGTATCAGATGGATTCGCTTTTCTCGATTGCACGCAATGCGGCGAACAACCGCGAGCACTACCTCGGCGACTTTTACCAGATCAGCAAGAACGCGGTGGAGCAGAAGTATGGCGGTCCATACGCGTATGTGATTCCCGCGGAGCAGACGGATCCTGCGGCCGCTGCGCGGCTGGTGAATATTCTGCGCACGGGAGCGGTGGAGGTCGAGCAGGTTGCCGCGGATTTCGATGCAGGCGGGCGTCATTACAGCAAGAGCAGTTATATTGTTCGGCTCGGCCAGCCGTATGGGCCGTTCGCCAAGACAGTTCTGGAGATACAACACTACCCGAATATTGAACAGTATCCGGGTGGGCCGCTGCAACGGCCGTACGATGTGACGGCGCAGACGCTTCCTTTGTTATTGGGTGTGGATGCGATCGCGGTGCAGGAGAAGTTTTCCGCGCCCGGTTCCGCGGTTACGAAGGCGACGGTTTCGGGAAACGTGCAGCCCTCAACGTCCGGCTATTTGATTGGCGATGAAGAGAACAACGGCTACTATGCGCTGTTCGCGCTGCTGAAGGATAACGTTCGAGCGTATCGATTGACGTCGGGAAGTTTTTCGAAGGGAACGATTTATATTCCGAGCGCGCCTGGGGTGGAGGCGAAGCTGGAGGCGATTGAAAAAAAGTTTCCCGTCGACATCAAGGCGGCGCCGGAGCGCATGGCGGGAAGCGCGCTCGAGGTGAAGCTGCCGCGGATCGGCCTGTATCAGAGCTGGGTTCCGTCGATGGATGAAGGCTGGACGCGATGGATCTTCGATACGAACGGCATTCCGTATACGCGGCTGGTGGATGCGGACGTTCGCAGGGGGGATCTGAAGAGCCGTTTCGACGCGATCATTCTTCCCGATGAGCCGGCGAATGCGATTCTGCATGGTGCGGGAGCGGGCGGCCGACGTCAGAGCGCGGATGAGCCGAAGACTCCGCCTGAGTTCGTTGGCGGACTGGGCGAGGAGGGGATGGCGAAGTTGAAGGAGTTCGTCGGGGGGGGCGGCACGGTTGTCGCGCTGAATAAAGCCTCGACGGTGTACACGGGGAAGAATCCGGGCGATGTTGGCGATGTGCTCGAGGGCGTCGCGAATAAGGACTTCTATGTTCCAGGATCCATTCTGCAGGTGAGTGTCGATACGGAGAGTCCGATTGGATTTGGTTCGAAGGCGACGGAGCCGATTTTTTTCGAGCAGAGTCCCGCGTTCAAAGCCGATGGGGAGACCAGGTCCATCGCTCATTTCACGAGCGACAATCCCTTGCTGAGCGGATGGCTGCTGGGGGGAAAGTATCTGAACGGGGCGTCGGCGCTGGTGGAAAAGAAGCAGGGAGACGGCCGGATTATTCTGTTCGGCTTTCGTCCGCAGTATCGCGGGCAATCCGAAGCGACGTACAAGCTGTTTTACAACGCTTTACTTTATTCCAGTTCCAGGGCTGCGTCTCTTGAAGAGACATCGGCAGGTCGCGATGGATCGGCAGCCCACACCAGCGGCAGGAGGACGAATGAATAGAAGCCGCAGTGTTTCCGCTTGTTGTTCGAAATCGGCCTGTTGAGCCGAAAACGCGTGGAGCGCCTGGTCGTAGAGGTCACGACCGCAATCGTCTCGCATCATCAACATTGAGGAGCCAGTCATGTCAAATTTGCGGATATCCAAAGCATCTTCTCTCCTTCTCGTATTCTTCCTGTTGGTCAGCGGCGCGCATGAGGGCTGGTCTCAGTCCATTGGCGGAGGTCTGCGAGGCACGGTGACCGACCAGTCCGGTGCGGTTATTCCCAATGCAAATCTCACACTCAAATCTCAAGGCACAGATGCCGTTCGCTCGACGAAATCTACGGGCGATGGTTTGTACTCTTTCAGCGATATCGAGCCCGGACCGTACACGTTGAATGTGGCCGCGACAGGATTTGAGGAGAAGCACTTTGCGCAGGTGACCTTCGTTTTGAACGAAATTCGCGAGCTGAACGTTACCCTGGCGGCAGGCGCTGTGAATCAAGTGGTGGAAGTTCAGGCGGATCAGACCAGCGTCGTCTCGCAGCAGACGAGCGTCGGGACGCTGATCGATGGGGACAAGATTCGCGACCTGCCTTTGAATGGGCGGGATTTCCAGAATCTTATTTTTCTGGCTCCTGGGGCGAATCGGTCGGCAGGGGGCACGAACCAGGGCTCCGGGGTTACGGCAGGCGGCGCGCGACCAACCGACAACAATTATCTGATCGATGGGGGCGATGCGAACGACCCGCGCGTGCCGTCGGGTTCGGCGGGGAACAATGGGAATGCGACGAGCTCCGTTCCTCTCGATGCGATCGCCGAGTTCAGCGTGATCACGAGCAATGCGTCGGCGGAGTTTGGCCGGAGTTCGGGAAGCATCATCAACGTGGTGACGAAATCGGGGACAAATAGTTTTCATGCTTCGGCGTGGGAATATCTGAGGAACTCGGTTCTAAATACGCGCAACTTTTTCAATCCCGTGGGATTCAAATCGCCATTCAAGCAGAATCAATTCGGGGTGTGGGCGGGCGGGCGTCTGTTCCGCGACCGGACCTTTTACTCGGTCGCTTACGAGGGGTTTCGGCAGCGCTCGACGGCCGCGACCAACGTACTGATTCCAACATCGCAATTTGTGTCTGCGTTGACTCCGAATTCTTTCGCGAGGGCGCTCTTTTCGGCGGCCTATCCATCGGTTGCGGGGCCTGTTCCATTCGATGCGACGAGTACATCGACATGGTCTACGACGATTAATCGGAATATCGCGAACAACCTGGATTCGGATACCGGGTTCGTTCGTCTCGATCAGAAGATCTCGGATAAAAACAGCCTGTTCGCCACTTATAGCCTGGTGGATGCTGTGCCGACAGCCACAACAAACAGCGGCAACCTGCCGAACTTCGGAGTTGGCAATACGACGCGGCCGAGCCACATTGTGGTGCAGGACAATCACATCTTTACGTTGAACCTTCTGAATACGTTTCGTTTCGGGGTTCAGCGCACGCCCAGTGGATTTCCGACGGAGGCGCTGACGGGTGCGGAGCTGGGGGCGGGCAGCTTGCGGACGGCAGGGCCGAATGCGGGCACTCCCTATACGGGCGACGTGGGAGACCCGAACGGCTTTCCTACGCTGGGGCTGGCCTCGGCGCGTTTCAATGCGATGGGCGTTGCCAATAATTTTCCGCAGAATCGAGCTCCTGTGGTGTGGACCTATCAGGATGCGGTTTCTTATCAGCACGGCAGGCATCAGATTAAATTCGGCGGCCAGTTGACGCGGGTCTGGGATAACACGAGCTTCAGCGCCTCGATTCGTCCGAGCATCACGCTGCAAGATACGGTGACAGTCGCCGCGACCTCATCGCAGACGAGCGCACAGGCGTCGGCCCAGCAGAATTTCAATAACATCAATACGCTGCTTCTGAGTTCTCAATCGCAGTCGTTCTACATTGCTCCTTCTTTTCGTCAGTATCGGCTTTGGGAGCAGGGTTATTTCGTGCAGGATAGTTATCGCGTGAACAAGAGGCTGACGCTCGATGCGGGTCTGCGCTACGAAATCTTCAACCCATTTACCGAGAGAAACAATCTGCTTTCGAACGCCTACATCGTGGATGCGAGCGGAAAGCCGCAAGGCTGCAGGGAGCTTCCTTTCGACAGCACGTTGTCCAATCTCGCGGCGGTCAATCCGGCCAGCTATGGCATTGGCAACTACTGCTCTCATTTCGGCGACTTCAGTCCGCGGATCGGCTTTGCGCTGGACGTCTTCGGCACAGGCCATACGGTGGTTCGCGGAGGTTATGGTTACTTCTACGATCGTGTCTTCGGCAACATCTACGGCAACGCGAGATTCAATCCGCCGCAGACTTTGAGCACTACCATTTCCTCGGGCAACTACACTGGCGCGATTGCGGCCAACACCGTGAATCCGACGCAGTCCTATACTTTGACCAACGTCGATCCAACGTTGAAGAATCCGGTTACGCAACACTTCAACCTGGCTATTTCGCAGCAACTCGACTCGACGACTGCGCTGACAGTTTCGTATGTGGGCGCGGTGGCACAACATCTTCTGACCAATTCGAGTCCTAATTTCGGCACAACGCTCAACGACAGCTTTCGTCCTGCGAACCAGGGGACTTCAGTCCGCACAATAGCCGACATCAACAACAACATCATTCGTCCGCCGTTCGGCAATCTAACGTATCACCAGTCGAATGGGATCTCGAACTATAACGCGCTGCTGGTGAATGTGCGGCGGCAGGTGCGTTATGGCGTTGGGCTCGAAGCTTCTTATGGATGGAGTCATAGCCATGATGTGGTGTCGGACGATGTGAATGGAAGCACGGATTCCGCTACTCCGGCAGCGACACTGGAGAATCTGATTGCTCCGTTGATGGCGAGCACAAGCTCGTGCACCGCGGCGCATGCAGCCAATGCGTCCTCGGCTGCGGCATTGACGGCAGCAGTGCGATGCGCGGAGAGCAATCCGAATCTCACGCAGGCGCAGGCGCAGGGAATCTTCCTGGCGAAATATGTCACATATGCCAACATCAAGACGAATTATGGAGACTCTTCGTTCGATGTGCGGCAGCGCTTCGCTTCGAGCGTGACTTACGTTTTGCCATTTGGACAGAACAAAATGTTGCTCAGCAACCTGGGCTCGAAGGCGAACCGCATCATCGGAGGATGGGGGATTGCATCCATCTTCGATACGCAGACCGGCGTTCCGTTTATTCCGGTTTCGGGGACGGACGCGAACCGCGATGGAAACGCCACGGATCGCGTGATCGTGACCGGGCCTGTACCGCATCGCAACGGACTGCTTACCAAGAACTTTTCCGGGCGCACGCCGGTGGTGAATTACTTTTCGGCCTGCGGTTCGGGATGCCCGTTTGCGGCCGGCGATGGGATCGTGGATCCGCTGGTGCGAATGCACCGCGGCTACCTGCGCAATCCGGGAATCTTCAACTGGGACTTCCAACTGAACAAGCAGACGAATCTTACGGAGAAGGTGAATGTGCGCTTCACCGCGGACTTCTTCAATGTTCTCAATCACACCAATTTCAACAATCTCACATCCAGCATTGCAAGCAATTCGTTTGGCCAGGCGCTTTCAACACGGCCGCTGGGACAGACGCAATCGCGCCAGATACAGTTCGGCCTGAAGCTGCACTTTTAACTTGGGTGATGGGGAGGCACGATGTGGGCTTCCTCATCCATTTCTTCGGTTTGGTTTTCCTGGGGTTTTCAAGGGGTGATACATGCATCTTGTGCGCCGGTGTTTGTTTGTTATTTCTGCCGCCATTCTGATTTTTTTCTGCAGCGCAGCGACTGCTGTTTTGGGGCAGGCCTCGGGTCATCTGACCTTGCAGGACCTGCTGTCGGCCGCTCCGATTTCGGAGACGGCGTTTTCTCCCGATGGCAAGACGATTGCGTTCACGCGCGAGGGTCAGATCGTACTGATGCCTTCCGATGGAGGATGGCCGGTCGAGGTAACGAGCACGAACGGAGCGAAGTCGGGGATTGCGTGGTCGCCTGATGGAAAGAGCTTGGCTTTTGTGAGTCAGGGAAGTATATGGGTAGTGGCCGCTGCAGGCGGTACGCCGCATCGTCTCACCAATGCGCCTGCGGGAGGCGGAGATCCTCGTCAGGCGGCTGATCGTACTCCAACGTGGTCGCCGAAGGGACGATGGATTCTCTTTCAAAGCGGCAGGCGCGGGACAAACAGCTTGATGGTGGTCAGCGAGGACGGGAATGTGACGAGCTTTCTTACCTCGGCGGCGGTTGAAGCGGGAAGCGCGAGATGGTCGCCTGATGGGGAACGGATCGTCTATGTGGAACGGGCTAAGAAATACTTCAGCGGGAAGCTGCGGATTCTTCCCTTCGATGCGCACACGGGACAACTGTCGGGCGAGCCGATCGATCTGTACACGGCCCCGGTTGATCGCGGCGGGGGATGGTCGATTCGCGGCGCGGCGTGGTCGCCTGATGGAAAAGAACTGGTGACGGTGTTGCAGAACTCCGGGTGGGACCATATTTATCTGATTCCCGCGAAGGGCGGCGAGCCCAGGCAGATCACGGATGGAGCGTTTGAAGATGACGGTCCGGTGTTTTCTCCCGACGGGAAGAGCATCGCCTTCGTATCCAATCGCGGACTGCTCGAGAGCACGAATATCTGGGTGATGCCGGCGCGTGGCGGAGAGGCGCATGTTCTGGCGAAGTTTGAGGTCCCGGGCATGAGCACCGAGCCGGAGTGGTCTGCGGACAGCAGCAGGGTTTACTTTCATCATCAATCGCCTGTGGAGACAAACGATCTTCTGGTTGCGCGAGTGGGAGGCGAGCCTGCTCCGAAGTACCTGACGCATACGACGCCGGCAAACTTCGCGAACTCGCAGGTGCCAGAGCGGGTGACATGGAAGAGTAAAGACGGTAAAGAGATTGCCGGGATCCTCTATACTCCGCGCGCGGCGAAACCCGGGATGAAATTTCCCGCTGTTGTCTGGGTTCATGGAGGCCCTGAAGGACAGGACGTCTTTCGATCGGATGTGTGGGCGCAGTATCTGGCGCAGGCCGGCTATGTTGTGCTCGAGCCGAACTATCGCGGAAGCAACGGCTATGGCGAGGTCTTTCGCAATCTCAACGTGGAGGACTCCAATGGCGGCGAGGTGGATGATGTTGCAAGTGGGGCTGAGTATCTGGTGACGCGCGGACTTGCCGATCCGGCGCGACTTGCGATTGGCGGCGGCAGTCATGGCGGTACGATGACGGCTTACATGGTGGTGCATTATCCGGACCTGTTCGCCGCGGCGATCGAACTGTTTGGGGTTGTCGATCGGAAGTTGTTTGTTGAGCGGACGAATCCACCTTCGGCAGTTCGCTGGATGATGAAGATGGGCGGCTCGCCGACGGAGAAGCCTGAGGTTTATCGCCGCGCGAACGTTCTGCTGCAGGTCGACAAGATCAAGACGCCGTTACTGGTGATGCATGGAGAAAACGATCCGCAGGTGCCGCCGGCGAATTCGGCGTTCTTTGTAAAGGCTTTGAAAGATCATCACAAGACGGTCTTTTACTTTACCTATCCCGGCGAACTGCATGGTTTCGCACAACCTGCCCATCGCCTGGACGCGTGGGAGAAGCAATTGGCGTTTCTGCAGCACTATGTCAACCCAAAGTTTGGGACGACGAGCACATCAACGGAAGAGATCGTCTTTCCCGGGGTTTCTGAAAATCCTTCGCCGCGCACCAGATAAGAATTGCGCGCCAGCTGTCCCAATAACTGGCGTGGCTCCGACGTTAAGACTCGTTGTGGTGATGTGTTCCCTCGATGCCGGAAATCGGCTGACATTCGCGCTTGTTATATCTTTGCTGGATGTCAATGTTGAGATTGGCCTGCTAAGGAGAGATCGTTGTTATCAATCTTTCCGTAACCCTCATCAACAAGCCGGTTCGAAGCAGAGAGTGAGCCGAACGTGTGGCGTAAAATTTCCTAGATAAAACGAGGTTGAGATGGTAACGCGTGGGATTGCAATGTGCGCATTGATGGTAGCTCTGGTCTCCAACTCTTGGGCGAGAGGTCAGAACTTCAAAGTCGAGGAGGCTCTCAGCGCACCTTTTGCTTCCGACCTGGTCGCAAACCAGAAGACGGGCGGCTTTGCGTGGGTGGAAAACGAGCGAGGAAGACGCAATCTATGGATCGCGACACGCGACAGCTCCGGAAAATATGCGTCCAGTCGGCTGACCTCATACAAGGACGACGATGGCCAGGAGATGTATCAGGTGGCATGGACTCCAGATGGCCAGCATTTGATTTATGTGCGTGGCGGAGACTCGGAGTTTCCAGGACGGCCCGATCCAAATCCTGCGCTGATACCGGAAGGGGTAAGCCAGAGCATCTGGCTAATCGAAACGACGGGCGGCGAGCCGCGGAAGCTGGGGGATGGGTATAACCCTGTCGTCTCTCCTGCGGGCGACGCGATTGCTTACCTGTCCCATGGACAAATATGGACGGCGAACCTCGGCACAGAATCGGGCAATGCAAAGCCTCTGCTGCATACGCGAGGAGATTTATCCGAACTGGTGTGGGCTCCCGATGCGCATGCTCTGGCTTTTGTGAGCGAACGGACGGACCATAGTTTTATCGGGGTTTACAGTCCTCGCGAGAAGACGCTGATCTATCTCGACCCGAGCACGGAAAACGATTCCGAGCCGATCTGGTCGCCCGACAGCAGGCAGATAGCTTTCCTCCGAGTGCCAGGATCGCCGCAACCTCCACCCTCCGATCATCGAATGGCGAGCCCCTGGTCTATCCGCATGGCGGATGCGGCTTCTGGAGAAGGCCACTCCGTGTGGAAGGCCGCAGAGGGCCGGGGGAGCGCCTTTCATGAGATACCCGGCGACGATCAGCTGTTGTGGGCGGCGGGAAATTATCTGATCTTTCCCTGGGAAGGCGATGGCTGGTCGCATCTCTACTCGGTGCCTGCATCGGGCGGCAATGCGACTCTGCTCACTCCGGGTCAGTTTGAAGTCGAAGACATCAGCCTGACGGCCGATGGAAAAGGCGTTCTCTTTTCTTCGAACCAGGAGGATATCGATCGGCGGCACATCTGGAGTGTCGCTGCGTCAGGAGGAAGTCCCAAGGCGCTGACCCGCGGCAGCGGAATTGAAGTTGCGCCAATTCCCGCAGGAGAAGCGATCGCGACTCTGAGGTCCGACGAGCGAACTCCGCTTCGTCCGGCTCTGCTGGAGGCGAATGGCAAATTGCAGGACCTTGCTCCGGAACTCATTCCGGTCAGTTATCCCGGCACGAAGTTCGTCAAGCCGGAACAGGTTCTCTTCCCGGCTGCGGACGGCCTGCAGCTGCATGGTCAGCTGTTCCTGCCTTCAGGAGCGCGCGACGGCAAGCGCCGTCCTGCACTCGTTTTTTTTCACGGAGGGTCGCGTCGCGAGATGCTGCTTGGCTTCCATACGATGCAGTACTACTCGAACGCTTATGCGATGAATCAATATCTGGCGAGCCTCGGATATATCGTGCTCTCGGTAAATTATCGCAGCGGAATCGGGTATGGTCTCGATTTCAGGGAGGCGCTTCACTACGGAAGAGGCGGAGCCAGCGAGTACAACGACGTTCTCGGGGCGGGAAACTATCTTCGCGGCAGACCCGATGTCGACTCTGCAAAGATTGGAGCGTGGGGAGGAAGTTATGGCGGTTTCCTTACGGCACTGGCGCTGGCGCGTGCCTCCAACATCTTTGCCGCGGGCGTGGATATGCATGGAGTTCACGAGTGGCAACGCTCTGCGAACTGGCGGCCCTCCCATGATCCCGAGGCCGACGCACAAACAGTGAAGACGGCGTGGGAGTCTTCGCCTATGGCTTCAATTGCTACGTGGCGCTCGCCGGTGTTGCTGATTCAGGGCGACGACGATCGCAACGTCCCGTTCTCGCAGACTGTATCGCTGGCGCGAGCGCTCAGGAAGCAGGGAGTTCCCTTCGAGGAGCTGGTGTTTCCCGACGAGATTCACGGCTTCCTTCTGCATCGCCACTGGATTGAAGCGTATCAAGCTGAAGCCGAATTTTTTCAACGACATCTGATGGGGTCTCAGGCGAGCAAATAGGAAAGCAGAGGATGAATCAAAAATTGAATCTGACAATCGCCGCGACGCTTATGCTGCTGATGCGATCCTTCGCGCCAGCGCAGAACCCCGCACAGCCGATCGACCTGATCATCCGGGGCGGCTCACTGATCGATGGTTCGGGAACTCCCGCGATCAAAGCGGACATCGGCATAAGCGGCGACCGCATCGTGTTTGTCGGCTCCAGCGCCGGGAAAAAAGCAAAGCGCGAGATCGATGCTACCGGTCTGGTGGTGACGCCGGGCTTCATCGACCCGCATACGCACACGGCCGGAGACCTCTCGGATGCTAAACGAAGCCGCAACGACGCCTATCTCATGCAGGGCGTCAGCACGATTGCCACGGGAAACGATGGCGACAGTCCAGCCGCAATTGGAGCCACTCTGGCTAAATGGAACCAGAAGGGCATCGGCACCAATGCGGTTTTGTTCATTGGCCAGGGGACGGTCAGGCGTGAAGTGATGGGCATGGCAGACACGAAACCGACGCCGGAGCAGATGGATCGAATGAAGAGCCTCGTCGAGGCGGCGATGAATGAAGGAGCTATCGGCATCTCGACGGGTCTCTATTATGCGCCGGGCAGTTTTTCAAGCACGGAAGAGGTCATCGAGCTGGCGCGTGTCGCCGCACATCACGGCGGCATCTATGACACTCACATGCGCGACGAGAGCTCGTATACGATCGGTCTCCTCGGGTCCGTGCGCGAGACGATCCGCATCGGCCGGGAGGCGCATCTTCCCGTCATGATCTCGCACATCAAGGCTCTTGGCGCGGACGTGTGGGGAAAGAGCGCAGACGTGATTGCCTTGATCGACAACGCCCGCAAGGCAGGGGTGAATGTAACTGCCAGCCAATATCCTTATACGGCATCGGGAACCAGTGTCACTGCCGCTCTGATTCCTCGCTGGGCAGAAGCCGATGGAGCGCTTCTGAAAAATCTTAGCGACAGCAGCCTTCATCAACGGCTCACCAACGAGATTGAGCAGAACCTGGTTCGTCGCGGCGGCGCCGACTCACTCCTCATGACAGCGTCACGCGATCCAACCATCGTTGGCAAAACTCTTGCCGCGATCGCCCGCGAGCGAAACGAATCTCCGGTCGATGCAGCGATCGAGATCGTCAAGGCTGGAGGATCGGATGTCGCCTCCTTTAACATGAAAGAAAACGATATCGAAGCTTTCATGCGTCAGCCGTGGGTAATGACTTGTTCGGACGGCTCTCCCGGGCATCCGCGCAAGTACGGCACGTATCCTCGAAAGTTGCGGCTCTACGTCTATGAAAGGCACGTCATTCCACTGGAATTCGCGATACGCTCCAGCACCTCCCTGCCGGCTAAGACTCTTGGATTGAAAGATCGCGGTCTGCTCAAGCCGGGTTACTTTGCCGATGTCCTTGTCTTCGATCCCAGAACGTTCAACGAGCGCGCCACGTACCAGGCGCCCACAATTCTGTCTACAGGCGTTCAATATCTGATGGTCAACGGGCAGCTTGCGATCGACAAAGGCTCGCTCACGGCGGCGCTGGCCGGAAGAGCCATCAAACATTAGCGGATAGCAGCATCGAAGAAGGTCGTCATGATTGATCGGGTCGTTTTCGCATTCGCGCTGCTTGTTATCTTCTTCCCTGCGGCGTTCGAAGCGCAGAGCACAACGGCAATCATCAACGCTCGCGTCATCGACGGGACGGGCGCCCCCGCACGCGTGGAGACGGTGGTCCTGCGAGGAGACCGGATACTTGCGGTGTCTTCTGATGCGGAGATTCCCGCGGGAGCTCGTGTGATCGATGCAAGCGGCCAGACGTTAGTGCCAGGGCTCTTCGATCTGCACACCCATCTGAATGCATCCGCCACCGACGCCGTGGATGATCTTGGCAAGAGCATGAAGGCTTACCTTCTGTGCGGGGTCACGTCGGTCAACGACTACAGCGTGTACGGCGAAATGCTCGCTCCTCTTCGCGCACTTGAGGGTAGCGGCGTTCTTGTTGGGCCTCGCGTGAAATTTGCAATCCGTTTCGGAACGCCGCAGGGACATGGAACGGAGTTTGGGTGGGGAGATTACTTCACCCAGCTCGTCAGCACTCCGGCCCAGGCACACGCCGCGATGAAAAAAACCCTTCTCTACAAGCCGGATGTGATCAAGGCGTTCACCGACGGCTGGCGATATGGGAGAGGCGACGACCTGACGTCGATGAATCTCTCAACGCTTTCGGCGATTGTGGAAGACGCACATCGCGCGGGGATCAAGGTTTTCACCCACACGGTAACGCTGAATGGAGCGAAGATCGCAGCGCGAGCGGGCGTTGACGTTCTCGCGCATGGAGTAGGCGATGCCGCGGTCGACGAGGAGTTGATCTCGCTGCTGAAGAAGAACGGCACCGGCTATGTTTCGACGCTTGCGACGTATGAGCCGCAAATTTCCCGCACACTTTCGCCGCGATTGGCCGCTTTACTTTCACCTGGAGACCGACAGTATGCGCTGCGAGTTGCAGAGAAGGACAGGAGCGCCTCGCCGAATTCACCCGTCATGCGGCGATGGTTTTTTCTGCAGGAGAACATACGCCGTCTGGCCGCGGCGGGAGTTCCGATTGGCGTCGGGACAGACTCGGGTGTCTCCGGCACTTATCATGGCTGGTCGACGCTGCATGAGATGGAGCTTCTTGTCGCCTCCGGGCTAACACCGATGCAAGCCATTACAGCAGGCACAGCGACCAGCGCGCGCCTGGCCGGAGAAAGCGCCGATCGAGGAACGATCGAACCGGGAAAGATCGCGGACCTCCTTCTGGTCAAAGGCTCTCCCGACCGGAACATTGCAGACATCGAACAGACCGCGGAGGTATTTCTGGGTGGACGGCAGCTTGACCTTGCATTGCTCGAAGGTGACATCCAGTCTCCGAAGTTCACTCCTTTGCCTGCACGCGCGATCCCCAGGATGATCGACGATGCCGAGCGAGAGGATGGGCGAACCAATCTCAACACAATGCTGGTGAACAGCACGGATCCAGGCCCGGACCACTCGGTCATCCTTTTCACCCGCACTCTGCGAAAGCAGGGTCACGCGATCACCATGCTGTCGAGGATGAGTCCGAAGGTGTCGCCTTTTACCGATCTTGTCGTGCCGCTGACGCAGGGAGCTGTGGAACCGGCTGATCTGGGCAGTTTCAAAGGCATACAGTTCGAGGTTCGCGGCGAGGGAGATTACAGGATGCTGCTGGATTGTTATGGCGCGCGCAAAGCGGACTGGCCTGCCGCCTCCTTCGCCGGCAAAGCGGGATGGAAGACCGTCAGAATTCCTTTCGTCAGATTCCATGGGAAAGGCTCCGCGTCCGCGTTGCCTTTTCATGCGGTCCGAGCGCTGCACTTTGAACTCGCCCGTCCCGCGGGAGCGGATGGATGGCTGGAGCTCGACAATATCAAACTCTACTGACGCTTGCTGCTTTTGTGCGGTATGCGCATCTTCGCTTACCTAAGATTCTGTTTGATACCACCTGTAGCCGTGCTTCTGCTCCTGGTCTGCCTCTTTGAGCCTGTCGAAAACCCGCTTACGCCTCAGACTGCCGACGGCCGCGGTGATGAGGTCGATCAAGGCAAAGGGGGCGACATAGCTTGCGGCGAAGGAGAGGCTGTTGATCGGCACAATGAAGAGTTCGTTGGAGAACCGAGCCAATGGAGACAGCATCGAGTCCGTAATGCCGACGCAATGGGCGCCGTTTTTTCTTGCTCTCTCAATTCCCTCAATGGTCATGCGAAGCCCGCGGCGGAAGCTTATGCCGATGACAATGTCTCCCTTATCGGTGGAACGAGCCAGATGGGTAGCGCGTCCTGGAGCGACTGCTGCGAGCACAGGCAAGCCGGCGATGGTGAGGTGATATTCCATATAGTTGACCAGGGATGAAGCCATATCTCCGCCGAGGAGAAGAATTCTCTTTGCTTCGTGAATTCGTGCGGCGGTTTTCAGTATCTGTTCCAGATCGATATGGTGCAGAACAAATTCGAGGTTGTGCTGAATCTGCTTTCTTGAATCTCTGAGAAACTTGGGGGGTTGGGCAGTGTTACCGGCAGCCTGCATGCTGTCCAGAATGGTTGCGCTGGTGACCGACAGATCGTGGAGATAGAGTTGGAAATGTTTATAGCTTTCAAATCCCAAGGCCTGCACGATGCGGACAATCGTTGTCGGTGGGGTCGCGAGGCGACGGGCCATATCCCGCACATTGAGCAGAACGAACTCCCGGGGGCTTTCAAGAACGGGTCTGATGATGTCCTGGCGTTTTTCGCTCAGTTGTTCGAGCAGGAGCAGTGGGGCGGATAGCAAAAGCGGATTTTTTGATTCTCTTCCGGTCGGCATAGGACTACATTCCTCGCAGGCTTCGACAGTGTCAATGGTCCAAATCGATTCGCGCAAGGGCAAGCAACCGGCGACGGCTTTGGAGCATGAATGAGGATTTCCTTCGTATCCGAGGCCGGTCGATGAAGAAATCACTTGACACCTGTTCCACATCGGATTAACGTTACATCAATTTCCGGAACGTCCGTTCCGTTAGAAACAAATGATCCACTTGCTGCCGCTAATTTTTTTCTACAGAAGACCAACGAAGCGGCCGAGAAACTCCATCTAAAAAGAACCTGCCATTGGGATCGGTGTGATGCGCCGTTGCTTACTCAATTCGCCGCGTATGGTGAAATCCCGATTTCTTCTTGAAAGAAGGATCGCGACTCCTCCATTTCATGTTGCACGCCGCTATTTCCTGCCATTGGCGATCGATTCGCAATGACTTGTTCCGAGGTGATCTGATGAAGCGAATTCTATGTGTCTGCGTTTTGATGTTTGTGTCGATCGCAGGTTTAGCGCAAGGCACGACGAGCCGTATCTCGGGTGTCGCGACCGACTCGACCGGTGCGGCCGTGGCCGGCGCCACCATCACCGCCCTCAACGAGGACACCGGCGTCAGCTACACGACGAAGACATCCGCCTCTGGAACCTACGCTTTCGACTCCTTGCAGATCGGGCGTTACACGCTGCGCGCAGAGGCTACCGGTTTCCGGCAGTTCATCTCAACCGGGAATGTCCTTGCCATTGGCGTTCCCACCAGCATCGACCCCAAATTTCAGATCGGAGGCACAACCGAATCGGTTCAGGTACAAGGCGGATATGACCTGGTGCAGACAGAGTCTTCCGGCAACTTTGGCGCGGTGATCGACAACACAAGTCTCACGCAACTTCCGATCGTCGGGACGCGGGGGCGAAATCCACTCTCGCTTACCCAGTTCATCCCCGGTGTGGTGCAGAACAACAGCGCCAACGCGCCTGGTGGCGATATCGTCGTCAACGGGTCCCGCGACCGGGCTTTCAATTATGTTCTCGACGGCATCGATGACAATGAGACTTCTTCCGGCGGTTCCAGCACGTCGCCCTCGCATCAGAATCCCGACATGCTCGCCGAATTCCGGGTTATCACCTCAAACCCTACTGCGGAGTTTGGCCGCAACTCGGGGGCGCAGGTGCTTATGGTTACCAAGTCCGGCACGAATCAGTTCCACGGCAACGCGTTCGAGTTTTATCAATCGCCATTCCTGCAGGCTAATACCGCCGCAGCAAAGGCCATCGGGCATTCTCGCCCGCAATTTGTCCAGAACATCTATGGCGGGTCGCTTGGCGGCCCCATCTGGAGGGATAAGGCATTCTTCTTTGCCAATGTCGAACTCCTGCACGCTCTTACCGGCACCCCGGTCACCCGCACGGTCTACACCCAATCGGCAAGGAACGGCCAGTTCCGTTATGTTACGAGTCCAAATGGCGCTCTCAAGAACGGAAATGCATCGGCAACGACAGCTCCATCTGTCGATGAGAGCGGAAATCCCATCCGCCCTTTCACAACGTATGACATTGTGGCAAACGATCCCTTCCATGTTGGCCTCGACCCGGCGACAAAGGCATACCTGGCGCTCACGCCTCTGCCTAACAATTTCGATGTGGGTGATGGTCTCAACACAGCCGGCTATAACTTCAGCGCTCCAGCTAACGATCGGCAGGTAGATACGACCTACAAGATCGACTACGTCTTCAACCAGAAGAATGCGTTGTTCGGGCGCATTTCGACAGGCCATCAGAACACGTTCGACGATGTTGTCAACGCTGGACTGCAGCCGTTTCCCGGATTGCCGGGAATCGTCAACACGTTTCGACAACCGCGCAATCTCGCCATCAACTACCGCTTCAGCCCAACCAATAGTCTGACCAACGAGTTGGTGGTTGGCTTCAATCGCTTTGGTTATTCGTTCGTGAATCCGGGTTTTGCGACTGCCGTGACGCAACCCTTCACAATGAACAATTCCATTACGAATCCGCTGAACGCCTTCCTGGGCAACAATCGTTATCTCACCACAATTCAGTACGTGGATAACCTGACCTATGTAAAGGGAGCACACATTTTCAAAGGCGGGTTCAATCTCCGCAACGGACGCGAAATCGACCATCGCGGCTCAATCGGCGCATTGAATGCCATTCCCCAGGTAAATTTTTCGACTAGCAGCAATCCTGTCAATACGACGCAGTACAACACGCCGGTGACTTCCTCATCCTGCGCAAACTGCATCAACTCTACTGATCTTGGAACCCTTAACAGCGCAGTCAACGATATGCTGGGCCGCGTTGGTTCGATTACGGCTGGCTATGTGTCGCAGTCAAACCTGTCCGCATTCAAGCCTGCGGGGACGATCAACGACATGGATCACCGCTGGGATGAATACGATTTTTATATCCAGGACACCTGGCATATCACGCCCAACCTCGTCATCGACTACGGTCTTCGCGACGATGCCCGACTTGCTCCGAAGTTCCAGGGCTTTCCTTCGCTGGTTCCCAACCAGGACATGCGCTACGGGACACCGCTTACGAAGACTCTTCAGTTTGTGCCCGGAAAATTTATGAAGGATCGCTGGGACAATTTCGGGCCTTCGATCGGCTTCGCGTGGGATCCCTTCAAAACCGGCAAGACATCGATTCGCGGCAACTATCGTATTGCTTACGATCGAATTAATTCCTTTTCCTTTTCTTCTTCCGTCTTCCAGGGCCTGCCGGGCTTGACCTTTCAGGTCACCAACTCCACCGTTGGCCAGGACGCTTTTGGAGCGACGCCGGTGCAGGGGCTGCGCGCAAAGAACTGGGTTGCGCCTGCTCCCAATGCGACGCCTCAAGCGCTCACCACTCCGCCAGCGTACAGCGCTAATTCGCTTACCGTCTCCGATCCGAATATGCAGACTCCGACGGTCGCACAATGGGGATTCAGCGTCCAGCATGAACTTGCGAAGAACACGGTGCTGACGGTGAGCTACATCGGCAACCACGGAACCCACCTCTATGGCGGCTACGATTCAAACCAGGTGGACTTCCGCTCCAACGGGTTCCTCGATGCGTTCAAGGCCGCGCAGGCCGGCATCGATACTCCATTGATGACACAGATTGCGTCTGGAGATACTCGCAATACGGCGCATCTTTCCGGCGTTGCCTATCTCAAGGCGAACTACGCGAGCACGATTCAAACTGCTCCTTTCAAAAGCAACGATGTGGGGGGCCTTGCCAATTCGTTGGCCACCCGCCTTCAGTCGGCCACCGCAGCAAATCCCAATGGCGTTCCTCTGGTCGTAGCTTCGGGTCTGCCGGCAACTTTCTTCAAGCCCTATCCGCAGTATCTTGGAGGGGTTTTCGTTCTTCAGACCCGCGACTACTCCAATTACAACGCTGCGCAGGTGCAGTTGGAGAAGCGTTTCTCGCGGGGTTTCCTGATCACAGTGAACTATATCTATTCGAAGACGATGGACGTCCGCTCGTATGATCCAGCGTTCACGACGGTAGCGACGGGCTCGACGCAGTCAGCGTCGGGAACGCCATTCGATTACCACACCCCGCGGCTCAACTATGCGCCTGCCGACCTCGACAATACTCACGTACTGAATGGCTATTTTGTTATGGATCTTCCGTTCGGGCATGGCCGGAGGTTTGGATCCAATTGGAACCGGTTAGTCGACGGTGTGATTGGCGGCTGGCGTCTTTCGGGAGATGGATACCTGCAGTCGGGGCGGCCAATTACGTTCTTCTCCGGCTTCAATACCTTCTCGGGATCCGTGCAGACCCCGCCGTCCTGCCAGGGCTCATGCAGCGCCCGCATGGGCAGGATCCACGTCGAATCTTCTGGAACCGCGGCAAATCAGACGTATTTTTTCACCGCAGCCCAGCGCGCGCAGTTCTTTGTGCCTGATGCCGGCGCTTTTTCCAACGAAGGCCGTAATTTCTTCCGCCAGAATCATGTCTGGCAGGCGGATACAACTCTCTCCAAATCCTTCCGCAGCTTTCGGGAGCAATACCTGGAGTTCCGGCTCGAAGCGCAAAACGTCTTCAATGTGATCACCTACGATACCTTCGGTTCGCAAAGCATACAGTCGACCAGCTTCACTCGCTTGAATCCAGCAACCGACGGTGTGTTGAACAACTCTCCCCGTAAGGTCCAACTCTCCGCCAAGTACGTCTTTTAACGCTAAGTTGCTTTCAAGGAGGGCGCGGCGAAAGATGCCGCGCCGCTTTCGTTTCATCCGCTGAACCGGCCCTGATTCTGGAGAAGGCTGGCTGTGCCGCTAAGGTGACGTGTTTTTGAGGAGTGAGCCAGCGCAGGGGATTCGATGCTTCGGAGCTATTGCAGGCAGCATCGGGGATGATCTCTCGATAAATCCGCAGCGTATAATCCAGGAGAAAGCGGGAGTAGCTCAATGGTAGAGTAGCGGCTTCCCAAGCCGTTGGTTGCGGGTTCGATCCCCGTCTCCCGCTCCAAATGCACTGCTTAATTTTAAGTGCTCACAAGAATAAATTTTCTTATGCAATGGACGAATGAAAATTCGGCACGTAAGGAGCCCGTCCGCTATGCGGCTTGTTGGATGGCGGTAGCTTGTTTGTCGATGATGAGATCGACAGCAAGGAGCATCATGAGACCACCCTGCTGGACATCCAACGAGGCGAAAAACGGCGAGATAAAGAGGATGCTGACTAACATCGCCGGAAAACTGACGAGCTGTCGCCAGGAGCTGAATCGCATGCAGCAGTTTACCCCGCAGCGAACACTACCGGATTAAAGTCTTGCATAGGTTGGGCGGTGGGTAGGATCGCCGCTTCTGTTCCGCCACGCAACTCAATGCTTTGTTGTTACTTCTCGATTCGTCAGCGGGAGATGCTTGCCGTGTTGGTTTTCTGGGGCGTTCTGGAGTGGTCTTCAAGCGTCTGCGCTTCGGGCAAAAAAGTGATGGCTTTGGCGATCTGTGGATCCGATTCTGCAGTCACCTTGAGGCCTTCGAGTTGACCGAACTGCGAAATGAAGAGCTCCCTCTTGATGTTGGATTTGATCCAGTCGCTGACTCCGGAGATATCGGCATCGGTGTACTCGATCTGATTGTCTTTGAGGAACGCTTTGAATTGTTGCAGCACCGCATCATCGACCTGAAAGTCTTTTGCGATGGTGTGCGAGGCAAGGTAATGCGTGCTGAAGTTGAAGAACGCATAGTGAATGAACAAGCTGTCTTGAAAGCGGTTTTGCTTCGGGTTGTCGATCTTCTCATCGGGAGTGATGCCTCCGCCGCCATAGACAGTGCGTCCGGAGTCGGTCAGTTTGACCTCAAGGTTGGTCTTATCCGGTTTGGCTGCGTTGTCGCGCACGTAGTAGTAGTCGTACAGCGAGACGTGGTCATAGTTTCGTTGGATGAGGCGGCCCGAGGGCGTGTAGTAGTGATAGGTGGTGAGAGCGAGGCCGGTGTTTTCGGTGATCTGGAAGACGGTCTGGACGAGCCCTTTGCCGAAGGTGGTTTCGCCGACGATCAGGGCGCGGTCATGATCCTGAAGAGCGCCGGAGACGATCTCCGCGGCGGAGGCGGTGCCGCGATTGACGAGGACGACGATGGGGAACTTGGGTCCGTCTTCGCCGCGGGTGGCGCGGTAGACCTGATCGGGAAAGGCGCGGCCGCGCTGGGAGACGACGATCTGGCCTTTCTGAAGGAACTTGTCGGAGGTCGCGACCGCTTCGTTGAGCAGGCCGCCGGGATTGCCGCGGAGGTCGAGGACGAGGCCGTGGATGTCGCCGAAGGTGTCGAGCGCGTCGCCTACTTCGCGGCTTGTGGTCTCAATAAAGCTATTGACGTGAATGTAGCCGACGCCGGGATGTATGAGGAAAGCGAGATCGACGGAGGGACGCGGAATCTCGTCACGGACGAGATCGAAGACCAGGGGACGGGAAGAACCTTCGCGGCTTATGGTGACGGAGACATGGGTGCCGCGGGCGCCTTTGAGGAGAGTGGCTACTCCGGCGGTGTCCATACCTTCTGTGGATTTACCGTCAACTGTAAGGATCTGGTCGCCGGGCCGGATACCCGCCTTGTAGGAGGGGGTTCCTTCGAATGGATAGAGCACGACGATCTTTGTCTTGCCGTTGGTAGTAGGCTGGGGCTGGATGGTCATGCCGACGCCGTAGTACTTTCCGTGCTGCTCCTCACGCATCTGCGCATAGGCTTTGGGATCGTAGAAGTTGGAATGGGGATCGAGCACGTGGAGCATGCCCGGGATGGCTCCATCGTAGATCGCCTTGTCGGTCTTATCGGTGTTCATCGGCTCGGCGTAGTTCTGTTCGACGAGCGAGTAGACGTTGGTGAAGGAGTGGAGCGAATCGCGCAGAGTGGATTCGTCACTGGCAGACTGTGCGGCGACCTTCTGGTTGATCAGCGAGCCGAGAATGGCGCACGTGGCGAGAAACAAAGAAGCGGAGAAGAGTGCGCGGCGGGTGCGGGGAGCCATAGGCCAGGTAACCTCAAAAAAAGAGAAACGGCGCGTATTCGTGCGCAGAGACAGACGTCCTATCTTGGACGAAGTATAACATTCGGGGGTGAGCCAAAGCCCGAGATAAAAGGGGGATTCGCTTGTTGGGACGAGGGCAGTTAGAATGAATATGGATACCGTCCGAACGCAGGGTGAGTCCAATAGCAAGCGCGGGAAGCGCCGGGCAATCGATATTCAATCGCGGATGTTGACCAGACACAAGTGGCAAAGATACGAGTGACAATGACTTTGAAAATTTCGCAGTTTGCGGTGCTGTGCGGGCTTGGCTGGCTGGCAGTGCCGGGGGTGACGTCAGCTCAGGCACCGCGGTACCAGAGCCCATTGAGTGTTCCGAACGCGCCGCAGCAGCAAATAACGCTGCCCGTGACGCCGCCAGTTACACCGAATGGAACAGTGGTGGAAGATATAGTCGCCCATGTAAACGATCTGATCATCAGCCGGAGCGATGTGGAGCGGGCGGAACAGACGCTGGTGGAGGAGAACCAGCAATCGAATGCGACCCCGGCTGAAGCCGCGGAGAGGCGGAAGAATCTGCTGCGCGACATGATCGACAAGCAATTGCTGCTGTCGCGTGGCAAGGAGCTTGGGGTAAACGCTGATGCCGAGGTGATCCGCCAACTGGATGAGATTCGCAAGTCAAACCATCTGGACACGATGGAGGACTTGGAAAAGGCGGCACGGCAACAGGGCGTGTCTTTTGAGGATTTTAAGGCAAGCATCCGTGACAGAGTGATTACCCAGATGGTCGTGCGGGATGAGGTGGGCCGCCGCCTGGGGTCGCAGATGACGCAGGCGCAGGAACAGGCTTATTACGATGCGCACAAGCAGGATTTCATGCAGCCGGAGCAGATCAAGCTAAGCGAGATTCTGATTCCGACGCCGGCCGATGCCAATGAGGCTGTCATCGCCCAGGCGCAGTCTAAGGCTGATGGAATTGAATCAAAGCTGAAAGCCGGGGGGGACTTTGCAGAGTTGGCGAAGCAGGATTCCGGCGGCCCGACGGCGGCTCAGGGTGGCGAGCTGGGCATGTATAAGCGCGGAAGCCTGGGTCAGGTTCTCGAGGATCAGACCTTCAATCTCCAGACGGGGCAGTGGACGGCGCCGATTCGGACGAAGCAGGGATTCGTCATCCTGAAGGTGACGGAACATCAGGTTGCAGGAGTGGCTCCCCTGAAGGACGTTGAGCCACAGGTCCAGGAGGCGATGTACTCGGAAGCGATGCAACCTGCTCTAAGGACTTATCTTATGAAGCTGCGGGAAGACGCTTACATCGAGATCAGGCCTGGCTATGTGGATTCGGGAGCGAGTCCGAGAGAGACCAAGCCGGTGTACACGGCGTCTACGCCACCGCCCGTGAAGAAGAAGACAGTTCAACAAAAGAAACGGTTTGATCGGGGAACGAAATATTCGACGGTCGCGAAATCCGGGAAGACTCCGGCGGCGATTCCTGTTGTCGCGGTGACGACCACGCCAACTTCAACTAAGACGAAGACGGCGATGGCTGCCAAACCCAAGAAAATAAAGCGCGAAAAGATACGATTTGGCCAGGCTCCGCGGAATGCACTGCCGGCGGGGCCGGAAGAACGGGCTTCTGGGGCGGACGTCGGAGCAGGAGCAGCGTCTGCAGCGGGCGCTGCTGGAAATACGACGGGAGCGCCAGGCGCTGAAAATGCGGCGGTCGCTCCTTTGGAGAATGCATCTTCGGCTTCGGATACCGGGCCCAATCCTCTGGATGCGAAAGGGGCGCCGGAGGGAAAGACCCGGTATAGCGCCCGCGCGAAGGAGGTGTCGGCCGAGAAGAAGGCTGCTAAAGGCAAGAAGCTAAAAGAGAAGGCGGCCGCCGGTCCGATTGCGGCGACTTCCGAAGAGAGCGCCTCGGAAAAGATGCAGGCTGCGCCGCTGGGGCTGAGCGGCGATACCTCCAAGAAGAAAAAGAAGCAGGCGAAGGATAAGAACGCGCCTAAGGAAAGGCTGCAGAATCAAGCGCCTAAGCCAGCAGCGCCTGCGCCGGCGGAGACACCTTCGAAGGCACCGGACCGGGGGACGCCGCAGGAGGGGATTCTTCCTCCGCAGAAGGCTACGGATAAGACGACGGTGCCGCCGAATACGCCGCCGGCTACTCCGAGCACGCCGCCGCCAACCACTCCTCCTACAACTCCGCAAATCTAGGGTTCTGTTGGGTTTATTACCGCGTGAGAGCTTCGGCTCTCGCGCTGTTCTTTTGACGGGGTATTCTGATGGAATGAAAGATTTTTTTATTGAAGATGCGGCGCGGTTTGAGAACTGCACGGTGACGACTTACTTTGTTCTGTCGTCGATGCAGATCCGGGACAAGAAGCAGGGGGGGCAGTATCTTGCTTTGATTGTTAGCGATAGGACCGGGTCGCTGGAAGCGCGGATGTGGGATGATGTGGCCGAACCGATTGAGTTTTGCTCGGAGGGATGCTACGTCAAGGTTCAGGGAGACATCTCGAAGTACCAGGGAAAGTTTCAGATTACGTTGAAAAAGCTGCGGTTAGCGGCGGATTCGGAGATCGAGCCGAAGGATTTTCAGCCTGCGACGAAGTTCGATGTGGAGGAGATGTGGGGGGAGCTCAGGGGGTATGTTTCGGGATTTCGGAATGACGATTTGAAGCGGTTAGTCTTTTCTTTTCTTGATGATGAAAAGACCGGAACTGTCTTCAAGAGTGCGCCGGCGGCTAAACGCCTGCATCACGCGTGGTTAGGGGGTTTGCTGGAGCATGTGTTGACGCTGGTGCGGGTTTGTCTGGCGGCGGCTCCGTTTTATCCGGAGGTGGATCCGGATTTGCTGGTGACCGGCGCAATTCTGCATGACATTGGGAAGGTGCGGGAGCTGGAGTGGAAGTCCAGCTTTTCCTATACGTTAGAGGGGCAGATGATCGGGCATATCAGCATCGCGCAGGGGATGCTGCGGGAGAAACTGCGGGAGATCGCGCCGTTTCCGGAGAAGCTGGCGATGCTGGTGGAGCACATGATTTTGAGTCATCACGGGAAGTATGAGTTTGGGTCGCCGAAGCTGCCGATGACGCCTGAGGCTATTCTTTTGAGCGCTTTGGACGACCTGGAGGCGAAGATGCAGGCGATGCGCAATGAGTTTCGCGCGGCGGAGGCTATGGGGAAGGGCAGCGATGAGGTTACGGAGTGGGTTCGGAGCATGGATCGGCCGCTGTTCGATTCGAAAAAATATCTAAAAGGGGAGTGATTTTTTTCGCGCTGGTGGGAGGGGCGTTTTTGCAGGGGTATTTGCGATTTCCACAG
>DATAVY010000016.1:0-10120 GCA_036267495.1 Edaphobacter sp. | reverse complement strand
TCAACTCTATCTCTATATCCGCACCATGACGCCACCCGAGCAGAGCTTCGCAGCAGTCCGGCGGGCGATGAAGCAGATCGATCCGGGTCTCGCAGTCGACGCGCTGCGCACCATGGACGACCAGATCGAGACCACGCTTTCGAGCGAGCGCATGATCGAGCTGCTGGCGGTATCGTTCGGGCTGCTGGCCACGCTGCTCGCCGGAGTCGGGCTCTATGGCGTGCTCGCCTACTCGACGGCGCAGCGCACCCGGGAGATCGGCATCCGGATCGCGCTGGGATCGTCGCGGCTGGGCGTTTCGCGGCTGGTGGTGGTGGATGTACTTCGGCTGGCGGGCGTCGGCATCGCCGTTGCAGTTCCCTGCTCTATCCTGCTCGGCAGGCTTTTGCGGAGTCAACTCTTCGGCGTCTCGGCTGCGGATCCCTTGACGCTTGGCGCTGTTGTTCTGCTGATTGCCGTGGTTGCCTTGGCGGCAGCGATGGTGCCTGCGCAACGCGCCACCAAGGTTGATCCGACCACTGTGCTTCGCGCGGAGTGATCTCGTTGCAACAAGAAAAGAAAAGCAGAACGGCGATGCATTGTGAGGATGATAAGGCGAGACTCGTCCGTTGACATGTCTTCCAGCCAGAGCAACCAGCGCGGGCTTCCGAGTCATAGAGGAAGGTATGCGGTGGGGATAAGGCGAATCGCAGTCTCTGGCCAAACTCTGAAGTCCATGAAGAGTCTTTGCCTGCGATGCCCGCACTCCTTTTAATCGGAGTACACGATAAGAATACCACAAATGAGGTCAGGAAGGTGGGGTGCCGACTATGTAGCAGAAAACACTGTGGCAAACACTGATTACAGAGGTTTTTTCTGGGCCACAATTTCAATTTGTGCCAACGCCTTTCCCAGGGTCTGATCGGCAGGCACATTTAACAGAAGAGCCACTCTGGTAACGACCCGGTCCAACTTACTGTCAATCATTCCCTTGGCCAAGAACCAGCGTCGTGTACGAAAAAAAAAGTTTAGAACAAGTTTAGAGGGACGAAATGGAACTAAGGCTTTCCAATGACAATAATTACTGTTTTGACATTGAGCAGAGACAATAGTGGCGCCTGGCAAAGATCCGATCAAGTCATTGACATCAAACGATACGTTAGACTGCTTCGAAGTTCCTCCCAGGCGGAACATGCTCTTATGGTCTTCATTGAAGAGACTAGGCCAGTATCCCTGCTCGTAGAGATTCTCATCGGGAACGACTGTAATTAGATATCCGCCAGGTTCTACCAATGTCCACCATTCTGCTATGGCCTTTTGAGGATCTCTCATGTGCTCGAGGCAATGTGAACTGTGAACACAAAAAAAACTCTCGGGCTTGAAATAATTAAGAATTTCATTTGCATCCCCGTCTTCCCGGTCGAAGGGTTTAGCGTGGGCAACGACCAAATCTGGTCCGCATCCAATGTCGAGAACACTGTTGCTCATATATCTGGCATAAAAATCGCTGCTCCGAACAACTCGCGTTTTAGACGCCTCGTCCATTCTTCGTCCTCTGGAAGCTATGGTAACAAACTCAGTTAATGGAGGAGGCACTGTACGAATCGCTGGCGTGCCCGGTTTTGTTGGCACACCCCTGACCAAGAGCCGATGCGGATAAAATGTAAAATCAGTTGCTGGCCGGGCAATGGATTTTGCTGCCACAGGGCATTCGTTCAAGAGAGAGATACTTATTTTGATGATTCATGCGCTCCACGCCAAGCTGAAAAAAGATGACCCGCGATTTGCTCGCGTACTCAAGGGAGGATTGTCGGGAGCTGTGGGGAAGGCGACGGCTGTTCTAGTAAGCGCTGTCAGCCTGCCAATCACGGTTCGGTATCTTGGCCGGGAACAATATGGCTTTTGGGTAACGATCAGCACCACAATTATGATGCTGGCGGTGCTCGATCTGGGAATCGCCAACACGCTCACCAACTGCATCTCGCGAGCTTATGCCGAGCGCTCCGAAGAAATGGCAAAGCGTTACTACGCCACCGCATTTTGGACCACGTCTGTTATCGCCATACTTCTCGGACTTATAGCTGTGGTGAGCCGGCCACACATCGACTGGGGAAGACTCTTCGGATTGAGCGATCCGACGATGGCGCGACAGGCGGGGAGATGCGCTGCTATTTCATTTGGCTATGTTCTACTCACTCTGCCGCTGGGGCTTGCCAATAAAGTAATGAGTGGATACCAGCGTGTGCCGGTCTCCAATATTTTCTCCATGATTAACAGCGTGCTTGGTCTGGGAGCGATCATTCTCGTGGTGCGAATGCATGGCTCAGTGGTTGATCTAATGGCGGCTTTCTGCGGCGCGATGTTGACTGGAACCATCTTGCTCAATCTGTGGATGGCGTTTCGTCATGAACCACGCATTCGTCCAACGCCCGGAAGAGTCCATCTGGGCGCCGCCCGCGAGATTATGAGTCATGGCATGCTCTTTTTTATCCTTCAGCTAACCGGGCTTGCTGTCTTCAATACGGATAACCTCATTATCGCGCACTATCTCGGAGCCGAGCAGGTGACTCCTTATGCGGTCACGTTGCGCCTTGTAGGTTACGCCTCCATGCTGCAATCGCTCCTGGTGCCGTCTCTCTGGCCGGCGTTCTCAGAGGCCTATGTAAGCCATGATCTCGCTTGGGTTCGCACAGCTTACCACCGAGTCATGCGTGCGACGGTATTGACAGTAATTCCCACTGCGCTGTTTTTTGGTTTCGCAGGCCGTTGGATCATCGGTGTATGGGCTGGCAAGGGGGCCGTTCCCACTTCTGTTCTTTTGTGGGGCATGTGTTTTTGGACTGTCCTGCTGTCTATCACCCTAAATCAGGGAGCTTTGCTGGCGGCGACCCAGCATCTCCAATTGCAGGCTATCTACTCGAGTTTTGCCGCAGTCCTGAATCTTATCCTCTCGATCATTCTGGTGCAGCATATTGGAGCAAATGGGGTTCTGTTGGGGACGATCATCTCTTACGTAGTCTTTATTGTTTTTCCCGCAACATGGCAGATTCGGCGAATTTTGCAAGGTCGATATTTACGCGCAAATTCCATCCATGGTCCGCGAGGGGATCCAGCTGATGTCATCGAACCCATGGGAGTTTCGCCAGTCTTACCCGAAGAGGCTTACCTCAAGTAACACGCAAATGTTTCTTCTAATGTATAACTTTAAAAAAGATGACACTTCTAACCGAAAAGCTGAAAGCCGCCCTCTGGCAGGCATATGGCAACGTGAATAGCCCCGCGGAATGGGATGGAACTATCTATGGCGGAGGGAAGTTAAGTCAGAGATTCTGGGAATATCATCAAGCCATTGAGTTGCTTGACCTGACTCCGGACTCCGTCGTGCTGGATATCGGTGGAGGCTCACCAATAACAGGGGCAGGATTTTTTACAACAGTGATCGCCCCTTACGTAAAAAAAGTATATGTGCTGGATGTGAACGTTGGTGAAGGAAGAAGTCACCTTCCTAACATCGTCTTTCATCGTAACCTCGGGAATTATGAGTCTCTTGCGCAACTGTTGGATCGAAATCCACAGATAACACATATAGCTTCCATCTCTGTGTTTGAACATATTCCCGATGAAATCCGCCGCGGCATGGCCAAGGCAATAAACGAATTCTTCAAAGGCGATATTTTTGTCACTACTCTCGAATATCATTCGCGCAATTGTTATTTTGAATATCAATTGACCGCGAAAACGCTCTCTGAATTATTCGCTCCCCTTGACCGATTTTATCCTGAAAAAATCCTTCAATCCCCAGTTTGGGGCGAAAGCGCCTACCAACAAGCAAGTCTGGGACGCAAAGTTTTACGCCGCCTGTTTCCCCACTGGACATGGAGTAAGTTTGACAGTACCCCGCTTTGGTATCCATTGGCGCTACGATTCAAAGGCACACCTTAGAATGTCAGTTCGATGGTAGTTACCTGGGACTTGTGGGTCCGGCTTTGAGGTGCTTATTCAACATCTGGATGCAAAAGCTCTATTGAAGAGGTATTGTCAGGTGCGTGCTTGATTACCCAACATTCGCACTTCAGAGATTAACCCAATGTTCAAACGAGGTCTAAGAAGAATTCTTGGGAGATTTTACGCTCCACTGGTGCGGCATGGGAGAGGAATCGCCACCACGCTTTTTCGATCCGGAGTTTGCTTCTTCAGGTGGATTCATCTGCTTCCTTCTTCAACAAGGGAGCCTCGATCGCCTGAACACTTTCTCGTAATCAGTCTCACCCATCACCTCGGCGACACCATCATGCTGATGCCGCTGCTGGAGCACCTCCGCCGGGCCTATCCCTCCGCCAGGATAGACTGCGCAGTCGAGAACAGCATGGCTTCATTTTATCGATTGTTTCCCGGCATGGATAACGTTTATGCCCTGAAACTCGGCGCAGTCGTTCCTGCAAATATAGCTCTATCAGTGCAAAGGGTCTTGCGCGTCGTAATCTGCTACTTGCAAGAAATGCGTCACTGCACACCAGATATCTGCATTATTCCTCGCTGGCCCGATGATCTCTTTCGAGATCGCGTGCTTTCTTATCTAATAGGAGCGCCTCGTCGCATTGGGTTCGTCTCTCTCGCGTTTCCCACAGCCGAGCCCGCGACCTATCGGGATGCTTTCTTGACCGAAACTTACAATGGAGAAAGCGGCCTTCACGAACCTAAACGATTCTCGCTACTGCTTACTAAATCGGGTCTCCTCCCGGAAAAATCCATCGAAGATGTAAGTACGAACTGCGTCGAATCGCTCCGGCAGATTGCATTCTCCGTAGACTGGCATGCTTTAGCGGATCGAGTGAAGATCGATCGATACCGGCAGTTCGCAATCCTTGCTCCCGGAGCGAGTATCGCTTACCGCAGATGGCCAATCGAATACTGGGGAAGGCTCATAGAATCTCTAAAAAAAAGCGGCATGAACATCATTCTCTTGAGCGGCCGCGGAGATGCGGACATAGCAGAAAGCCTTCATTCCCTCACCGGTAAAAGCACGATTCTCGTTGCGGGAGTCACAACATTTGTTGAATCAATCGCACTCATCTCACACGCAAGTCTTTTTCTAGGAAACGATTCCGGGCCGGCGCATATCGCAGGAGCTTTGGGACTTCCGACCTTAACACTTTTTGTGGCAAACAAAGATGGAAATCCCGACTATCCATCCTCACCGACGCGTATTCACCCGATAGGACCTCTCGTTGAGTTATGCATGCCTTCGGAGTTGATTAAGCCGTGTATCGATAACTGCAGTGCATTGGATGCTCATTGCATTAAAAATATTAGTGTTGAAAACGTTCTCGAAAGACTAGACGTTTTGCTGGAACGAGCCAACACAATTCATTTTTCTCCAAAGTGATACGTTGGAGCAGCTCAAAATGAGCTGCTCCTCATCAAATGTGGCAACTCACCATGCCACGCTTCTCCAGATATTTCTGGTGATACTCCTCCGCCTTCCAGAAGGTCGTCGCCGGAACGACCTGGGTTGCGACCGGTTTGCGGTACGAACCTGAAGCGCTTAGCTCGGCGATCTTGGCGCGGGCCTGAGCGAGCTGCTGGTCGCTGTGGGTGAAGATGACGCTGCGATATTGCGTGCCCCAGTCCGGACCCTGGCGGTTCACCTGGGTGGGATCGTGCAACGCGAAGAATGCGTCCAACAACGTTTCGTAGGATAGACGGGATGGATCGAAGGTCACTTCGACGACTTCCGCATGGCCGGTGCGGTCGGTACAGACTTCCTTATAAGTTGGGTGCTCGAGAGTACCGCCTTCGTATCCTACGGCTGTGTCGATAACACCTGAGATTTCTCCGAATCGCGTTTCAACTCCCCAAAAACATCCTGCACCAAATGTTGCTTTTTCAATTGCCACTCTGTTGCTCCTTTACTGCTTCTATTGGATGCTTGCGGCCTGTGATTGTCATCATCCGAAAGATTAATAGCGGGAGTATTCTGGGCGCGCAAAGGCAGAGGTGTCAATGGGGTTCAGGGAACTTTTGTGGGAGCGTCAACAAGTTGTTATATTCCGGACAAAACGTGAAAGAATCACCTTCTGCGTCGGCTAGCGAACAAAGGCCAGTCGCAAAATATCGCAGCCTAGCCTGGGCCCCGCGAGCGGTTTGCCGATTGCTTGCCGCCAGGCTGGCGGCGGGGCTTTGCAAATTTTTTCTTCGCCGGAGATTTGAGCTGCGCGAACTCCGGAGTCTTCTTCTTCGGGACAACCTTCCTGCCCTTCGCAACACGATCCAGTGCCATGACCTCGCCCGGTTTGAGCTCGCGAAATTCCCCCGGAGGAACATCGAGGCGTAGCGCTCCGTAGCCGATACGGCGAATCTTTTCGACGTGATGGCCGATCTCTTCAAACATCTTCCTGATCTGGCGGTTGCGGCCCTCGGTGAGAGTGAGTTCGTACCACGGGTTCTCGCCGCCGCGGACGAGTTCGATCTTCGCCGGCGCAGTAATGATGCGATCGCGGCGACCGCTGCGAACCTCGTCGAGACGGCCGCGGTCGATCATGATGCCGCGGCGAATCTGTTCGAGGCCTGAAGCGGGAGGAACTCCGCTGATCTTCACCAAATAGATTTTTTCCACACCGGCCGCCGCTTTGGAGAGCGCGTTGGCGAGCGCCCCGTCGTTAGTCATCAGCAGCAGACCTTCGCTCAGATAATCGAGGCGGCCCACAGGATAGAGCCGGACGTTGTCGCCGTGCGGGCCTGCCTTCTGCTTAGCCATCAGCTGCATGACGGTCGGGCGTTTCTCCGGATCGTCGAGCGTCGTGACATAGCCGCGCGGCTTGTTGAGCATGTAGTAGCGCTGCTGCTCGGGGCCGTGGAGCAGCTTGCCGTCGACACGGATGTGATCGCGTGTCGCGTCGTGGCGCGTGCCTAGCGTGTTGACAACGATGCCATTCACCTGCACGCGGCCCTCGAGGATGATCTCCTCGGCCTTGCGGCGGCTGGCAATGCCGGCCTGCGCAAGAATCTTCTGCAGGCGATCGCCCTTGGATTCACTGTCTTTTGATTGAACAGTCGATTCAGGTTTGTGGGTGGAGGGAGACTTCGTCATAGTTGCCGGCTTTCTGACTGCGGAGTTGCTCATCGCGGTCGGTTAGTTCAATCTCTATTATCCCTTGTTTCCAAAGTCACTCGGGATGAAATGTAAGCCCGTAGCGGTGGCATTGGTCCTCCGATTCGTACCAAACTCGATGCTGCGATCTAAAGGCGATACCATCGTCACAAACAAGCCCGTCTCGATTCCTGACTGCAAATCACTCTGACGGTAGAACCGCAAAATATAAAAGTGGCTGCGACAAAAGCATTGCGGGTTCCAAGTTCCGGTAGCGGCGATCCTGATGTAAAGTGTTGTTCTCCGCTGCATCGAGCATTCCCACGCGGATGTTGGATCGACCCTTTGTCCCGGTTCCGGGCCTCTTGTATACGACACAGATTCAAACTCAGTTCGCCCGCTGATCTTCAGCGCGGCTCCAAGGAGACTGCAGACATGGCCAGGTTTTGTGGAAAGTGTGGAGCACCCGTCGAGGGGTCGTCTGCGTTCTGCACCGCATGCGGCGCGCCGGTGACTCATCCGGTAGAACCAGCGGCACCCTATCAGGAACTCACCCCTCAACCGCCTCCGTACACGACGCCCGCACAAAGCTATGCGCCGCCAGCGCGAGTCGGAGAAACTCCGCCCCCGGCGAAAGGCGGATCGGCCTTGAAGATCATCCTGATCGTATTAGTGGTGTTGGCTCTGGGCGCTCTGGCGGTAATCGGCAGCCTCGTCTACTTCGGGCACAGGATGGTGACGAAGATCGAAAATAAGGCAGCAGAGGCGGGTCTCTCGAGCTCCGCCATCCGGAAGTCGTCCAACACGTTTGCCGGCGATCCGTGCCGGTTTCTTACTACCTCTGAGGTCAGCAAAGCCATTGGCGTGCCCATCACCGGAACGAAGAGCGATGGAGATAACTGCAGCTACCTGGCTCATGGCACAGCCGCCAATATGACATCGAAACATCTCTCCGCCATAACCGGCCAGCGCGGCGCCGACAAGGCGACTCAGGACAAGTTCCAGCAGTTTGCTGAGGGAATCTTCGCCCAGCAACAGAAGAACGCTGAAGCTGCGGACCCGAACGCAGCGGTCGAGACAGCCGTGCTGTCCGTCTCGTTCGATCAGGGCTCAGCCGAGTCGCAGATGAAGCTCGATTCCAAGGTTCTCGGTGCATTGGGCCCGGCTTCGGGTTCCTCAAAGATTGCCGGCATCGGCGATGAGGCCTTTGTCGCGGCGGATGGAATGATGCTGGTGCGCAAGGGCGACACCCTTGTCCGAATCACTTACATCAGCTGTCCCTGCAGCACCCCTCAGATCGAGCCGCTGGCCAGGAAGCTGGCCGCTGCTCTATAGCAGATCGTCTGCGAGGACCGCTGCCTAAAGCTTATTGGTATCGATGAAGGGAGTCTTTTGCATTCCACCCGGAATCGGCTTCAACGGCTTGTCGGAAGGCCATTCCTCGTCTCCCTCAGGCGTCTCCACAGTGTCCGGTTCGTCGTCCTCTGGAATATCCGGAGAGTCGCGCGGATCGGGTTCAGGATCGAGATTGGAGTTCGCCATTAGTCCTCCTCAGATTCGCGTCGCTGGTCTCTTTGGATCTCTGCGTCAAGTTCAGAAGAGTCCTCGACGTCGGACTCGGCCTGGTCGGTGCCATAGTTGGGTGGCAGGCCGGAGATGCGTCCATCGACGATAACCGCGTCCGCGACAGTCTCGCCTGAATCGCCGTCAGCCTGCGGTTCGGTCTGGTCTCTCTCCCGCTCGACCTCGTTCGGCGTTTCGGGTGCGTTGTGGGCCATGGAAATCTCCTCCTGATCGGCCAGTTCGCCGGCCATCTTCTCAAATTCTTCGATGCTCGGAAGCTCACCGATGTCTTTCAAGCCGAAGCGGAGGAGGAAATCTTTAGTTGTCTTGTAGAGGATCGGACGCCCGATAACCTGCTTGCGGCCGGCAGTGGTGATGAGCTTGCGTGCCATCAGGCTGCCCAGCACGCCGCCGGTGTCGACGCCGCGAATCTCGGAGATCTCGGGCGCGGTAACGGGCTGCTTGTAGGCCACCACAGCAAGCGTCTCGAGCGCCTGTAAGGAGAGCTTCAGCGGCGGCTTCAACGACTTGACGAAGCCGCGAACCGCATCGTGATACTCGGGCTTGGTGGCCAGACGATAGCCCCCGGCAACTTCGCGGATCTCCAGCCCGCGATCGGAGGAGGCATAGTCGGCGATGAGCTGGTCGAGGATGGCACGGAAGTAGTCGCGTAGCCGGCGCTCCTTCTCCTTCGCCTCGCGTGCGATCTTTTTTTCATCCTTCTCTTCGGACGCGGTTTCACCCGAAACTTCGCTTCCCTGCTCAGTGGCTATTCCATCGACCCCGAACGCGGCCAGAAATGGCTCGACCGAATCGGCGGAGCTCATCGCAGCCGTGGCGGCAGCGGTACGCAGGCGAGCGGCCCTCGCGTGAGCGGCCTCTTCAGCAGCGGCGTCATGCAGATGACGCTTCAGAGTCTCGGCCTGCCCGGCTTCCGTCCCGGAGGACTCCGAAACGTCAGCCAGCACCTCGCTGTTGAGTTCATCGTCATCCGGCTCCGCCTCTTCAAGCGCCAGAGCATGCTGGGCCGCGGTAAGGCGATCGAGTTCGCCCTGGGCCTCATGCCCAAGAAGACCAGCCAGCTGCGCCAGCGTGACCGGCTCTTCGGATGCATAAATTACGGCTTCGATCTTTGCTTTAAGGCTCATAGTCTCGTTGGTGTACTTCTAAGCATACCAATGCTCGGTATCATTGCTTGCAACAGGCAAAGGAGAGGACATCATGCTGACGCGCAGAGAGTGGATCAGACAAGTCGCCGGAGTAACCGCCGCTGTCGCAGCGCCGGGATTCCTGAGCCGAAATTCCCTGGCCGGGACACCCGCAAATGACGCCCAGGCAATCACCGGAGCAGGCTCCCTGAAGACCCACGCCGCCGCCCGGGGCCTGCTGACCGGATGCGCCGTGAACGCGCGGCTCTTCCGCGAGGATGAAGACTTCCGCAACCTGCTCGCCGCGCAATACAGCATCGTAGTACCCGAAAACTGCCTG
>DATAVY010000015.1:0-11898 GCA_036267495.1 Edaphobacter sp. | reverse complement strand
CCGTACTTCAACCTCACTTCACTCATACCTCAAAGCCTCCGCCGGCAAAACCTTCGCCGCACTCCCACTCGGATAAAGCGTAGCAATCAAACTAACCCCCAAACTCACCGCCGCCACAATCACCGCATCCCAAACCCGCGGCGCGAACGGCAGATAGTCAATTGAATAAACCGAAGCATCCAGATGAATGAACCGGTAATGCCCACCCAACCAACTCACCCCATACCCGACAATCAACCCCAGCACCGTCCCAATCACCGAGATCAACAACCCCTGTAAGAGAAAAATCCTCCGCACCTGCACCCGCGTCACCCCAAAACTCATCAGCACCGCAATATCCCGCGTCTTCTCCATCACCATCATGGTTAGCGCAATCAGAATATTCAGCGCAGCCACACAAACAATCAGCGCCAGCACAATAAACGTCACAATCTGCTCCAGCCGCAGCGCGCGAAACAACTCCCGGTTCTGCTCCATCCAGTTCGTCGTCTGAAAACCCTTTCCCGCGGCCTCTTCAATCGCCTTCCCGACGCGATCCGCATGATAAAGATCATCCACCTTGAAACTGATCACCGAGATCACATCCGGCTCACTGAACAATCGTTGCGCATCCGTCAGCCGGACAAATGCATAGGTCGAGTCATACTGATAGAACCCTGACTTAAAGATCCCCACCACCTGAAACTTCTGATACCGCGGCATCATCCCCAGCGGCGTCAACTCCCCCTGCGGACTGATCACCTGCACTCCATCTCCAACCTTCGCCCCCAGCGTATCTGCCATATCCTGCCCAATCACAATCGGAGGAATCGCCTGCGAACTCGGTGCCGCAACCGAACCGGCTCCCCCACGACCCGACTCCGCGTCCACTGGATCCAGCGCCTCCGCCGAACCCTGCACAATGCTCCGCAACAAATCTCCAACCGTCTTCTCATCCGCCGGAATTACCCCCTTGATCAAAGCCCCGCCCGACCGCTGCGCCCGCGAGATCAAAACCTGCTCATATAGTCCCGGAGCCGCCGCCGTCACATGCGGCACCTTCCTCAGCCTCTCCAGCAGCGGCCGCCAATCCTTGATCCCATCCCCCGCGATCCGCATCAGGTCCACATGCGAGGTCGACCCCACCAGCCGCTCCTGCAGATCCCTTCGCATCCCATTCGTAATCGCCAGCGCAATAATCAGCGAAGCCACCCCCGCGGCTACCCCAATCACAGAAATAGCCGTGATCACCCCCACCACAGCCTGCCGCCGTTTCGCCCGCAGATACCGCGCCGCAATAAAAAATTCAAATCGCATCGAACCTCAGCTTACTATTCATCACCTGTCACGCGCCGAGCAACGCGAGGCCGATGTCGTTAGGATCACCCCAACAAGGTATACAAGTCAGGAGGTGACCGCTCCACGCGCAGTGGGCCCGTCCGGCAGGACAGCGTAGTTCAAGCAGAAAAGATCAATGCACCATCACCTTAGGCAGATTCCAATGCCGCCACGCCGCCACCATCCGCAACACAAAACAAGCCGCAGCCCCCAGACTCATCGCCACCCCACGCTGCATCTTCATCTTCAAACCGATAACCACCACCGCAGCACCCGCCAAAGCTGCCGACGCATACACATCCGAGTGCAGCACTCCCGGCACCTGCGCCAGCAGCACATCTCTTACCGTCCCGCCGCCCGCACCCGTCACCGCGCCCATCATGATCGCCAGCAGCGGAGTAATCCCATACTCCAGCGCCTTACCCACGCCCGCCACTGCAAACAGCGCCAGCCCCGCCGCATCGAGCGTAATCATCAGATGCACCGGCACCCGCTGAAACAGCGGATGAAAGAAGAACACCGCCGCGCCACCGGAAAACGCAGTTGCTCCATAGCGCCAGTCCCGAATACTGTTCGGCGGAATTGCTCCAATCAGCAGATCGCGAATCGTCCCGCCACCCAGCGCCGTCACAAACGACAGCACCAGCAACCCAAAAACATCCAGCCCTGCATCGATCCCCGCCAGCGCACCCTCGACGGCGAAAACAAATGTCCCGATCAAATCGACAACCAGCAGCAAGCGGTCCTGACTGAACTTCGGAAATCGCGCCGTCAACCACCCAGACATCAGCGAATGACCGCCTTCACCGCCGTAACATTTTCAAACCGGTCATACACCCGCACCGCCAGCACATGCTCGTTCGCATCGCCAACAGGTGTAGTCGACGTAGGCACCATCACCGTAAAGTCATATCGCTCCGATAAAGAATCCGAAACCCTCCCCACCGGCTCCAGATACTGCCACGGCCCCGCGTCCACCGAATACTCCGCATGCGCAATCGGCGAAGTAGCATCCCGCACCTCCAACGTCGCATGAATCATGGGATGAGTTGCGCCTGGCGTCCCCGCAACCATCGTCGCATTCAGGACCCCAGGCACCGGCGGCGTCGTATCCACCACAAACACCTCACTCACCCTCTCCCCCGTCAGCGCCTCCGCATCCGTATGCACCGGAGCATCGCTCGCCACCACCTTCAGTTGATAACTCCCATCGGGCAGCAGCGCCGAATCGAAGCTATACGACTTCTCCGAAATCTTGTCCTTCAACAACCGCCAGTTCGCCTCGCCCACCCCGCGATACCACACTGCAAACATCAGGTCATCGCCGTTATCGTCATGCGCCATCCATCGCAGCGTAATCGCCGTCTTGTCCTTCTGAGCCGTCAACGGCTGCGAACTAGCATCCGGCGAAAAAGTCACTGGAGCCGGCGTTCCTGCAGCAGGAGGAAACGTCACCTGCACCGTCGCCGCACTCGCAGCCGCAGCATTCGCCGTCACTCGCACCCCTGGAGCTACCACAATCTCATCCACCACCGGAGGCACATTCTTCTGCAAATAATTCAACGCCACCGAATCAACCGAACCCCCACTCCGCAGCACCGTCTTCCACTGCACATACCGGCCCGCCGGCACTGCAATCGCGCCATCCGCCCCCACCTTCGCCCACTCACTCCAACCCATCAGCGGACTCTCCACATTCCCGCTCCGCACAAACAAATCAAAGCCCGCAGCCGCGCCCGCCCGCACCTCCGCCCGCCCCCACTGCGCGAATCCCTGCGCATCGAACACCTCGCTCGTATACGTCGCATTCGCCGCAACCGCATCGCCCAGCCGAAACACCTTGCCGGTATTGCTGGTCGCCACCAGCAATCCATCCTTCACCACAGCGAACGCCATCCCCTGCGACGCCTCCAGATGCGCCACATCGGTAAACCGCCCCGCATCATTCGTATCGACCCTGTACACGCGCCCGCGATTCCCCGTAGCAGCGAATAAATCTCCCTTCCGCACCGCCAGCGCATACACCACATCATCCTTCAGCGTCACCAGCTTCAACGGAGACCCATCCGCAGCAATCTTGTAAATCTCCGACCCATCCGGCACCAGCGTATTCGCGCCCGCCGCCGTCGAAGACCCCGGCTGCACAAACGTAATCGACACCCCCACATTCCCTGTCACCGGCAGCGGCGGCAGCGGCGTATGCGCCCTTGTCCCAACACCTGCCGCGTACAGGTTTCCCGCCGCATCCATCGCGAGAGCCGTGATCTCCTTGCGCCCCGCCGAATAAACCGCAAACGGCTTCGCCCCCGCAGTCCCTGCCGCGAACTTGGCGCCCGCGGCAAATTTATAGATCACACCCGATCCATCCGACCCCGCCCACAGCGTCCCGTCCGCCCCCAGCAGCAGACACCGGATATGCTGGTCCGCCGTCTTGAATAACACCTCCGCCTTCCCCCCGCCTGCAGGCACGCGATACACGATCGCCGGCGCACCTGCCGCCACATAAACTTCACCGCCCTTACCCACCGCCAGGTCCCAAAGATACTTCGGCTTCTCCTCCGTCGTGCTCGGATCGAACACAACCACCGGAGCGCCGGCACCGCCCGAAGCAGAAACCCGGTACACCTTTCCATCCGGCGAAGTCGCCACCAGCACACTTCCATCCGCAGCCAATCGCACGGACTGTACTGCCAGCTCCTTCCCCTCAAAAATCTGCGAAGCCTTCCCCTCCGGCGTCACCCTCATCACCACAGCCGACCCCGCCGCCGTCCCACCCAGCCCCAGGTATGCGTTTCCCGCCGCGTCGCTCGCCATCGACCACACATAGCTCTTCCCAGTCGCATAGACCAGGGAAGTCATCGGCCCAGCCTCCAGCCGCCCATCGTTGCGAATCGCAACCCCGTCGGTCGAGCCCTTCTCCATCTCGTCGTAACGCCCAACGCTCCACAGCTTCGTGCCCTGCGCCCAAGCCAAACCAGGCAGCAGCCCGCTCCCCACTATCAATACCGTCACCAAAATTCGTCGCGTCATGTTGAGAATGAGTCTATCTGCCGTAAACAAAAAGGGCGAGAGCCAGAGCCCTCGCCCTTCATCCTGCACGTGTCCTTAATCCGAAACCCGCAGATCCGAAATCCGAAATCCGCACAATCCGAGAAGATCCGCGGTCGTTTCCTAATTAGCCAGCACCGCCCGATACCGTACCTGGTTCTTCTTCACCCGCGCCACCGCATCGTTCGCCTTCGCCATCGAAAACTTCTCCGTCACCGCCTTCACCCCATGCCGGGCCGCCACGTCCAGCATCTCTGCCAGGACCCTCGGACTTCCCGTATTGCTGCCCGAAACCGCCTTCTGCGCACCCATCAACGAAAATGCCGCAATCTGAACCGGCGAAGGCGATGCTCCCACCAGGCACAGCGTCCCTTTCGGCCGCAGCGCAGCCACATATGCCTGCCAATCCTGGTCCGCGTTCACCGTCGAAAGCAGCAGGTCAAACGATCCCGCCACCTTCTTCAACTCGCCAATATCCCGCGTATTCACAAAATGATGTGCACCCAGCGTGCGCGTCTCCGATTCCTTCTGCTTCGAGGTAGAAAACGCCGTCACCTCTGCGCCAAACGCCTTCGCAAACTGGATCCCCAGATGCCCCAACCCGCCGATTCCGATAATTCCCACCCGCGATGAGGGACGTATCCCGTAATTCCGCAGCGGGCTGTACACCGTAATCCCTGCGCACATCAGCGGAGCGACACTCTCACTCTCTAGCGCCGCCGGCACCGCAACCGCAAACCGCGAACTCACTCGAATCCTGTCCGCAAATCCGCCATTCCGCCCCACGCACGTTGGCTGCGACTTCGCGCAAAGCTGCTCCTCCCCTTGCCGGCACCACTCGCAGATGCCGCAGCTGTCCGCCTGCCATCCCACGCCCACGCGCTCCCCCATCGTCAGGTTCTTCACCCCTGGCCCTGCCGCCACCACCGTCCCCACAATCTCGTGGCCTGGAATAAACGGATACTTGCTCATCCCCCAGTCGTTGTCGATCAGCGATACATCGCTGTAGCAAACTCCGCAATGCGAAATCTTGATCTCGACCTCATCGCCGCGCAGCGCGCCGGGATCGTATTTAAACGCAAGCAACTGTGCACCGGCCGCATGCACGCCTAAACCATGAATCTCACTCATTTGAAATCTGTTCCTTTTCGCTGACGTATCGCAACGCTACATCTTGATGCTACAACACCAATACCAGCCTGAAATTACGCCAAAAGAGTCGCTGCTCCTGAAAGATTTCAACAAAAAACTTCCGCGTCACTTATCGAATCTATTCAATATGTAACCCGCGCTACTTCACCAGAAGGTTCAATACCTGCGAGCCGCTCACCGCATATCCCGCATCCGCGGAACCAGCTTCCACCGCGCTCTCACCCGTCAACTGCATCTTCTGCGCGTCCTTCAACGGCTCCAGCACATTCGCCATCGAAAGCGGCACGCCTGGCAATGTCTCACCCTCCAGCACCGCCTGCGTCGCATGATCCAGCAGCGTCACATACACCCGATCGTTCGCATGCATCCGGTTCAGCTCCGCCACCGTAGCGGCCAGCCCCACCGAATGCTGCGTCCCCGTCCGCGTCATCAGCTTGTCGACCGTCGCCCCGTCGCTCACCACCACGCGCATCGGCCCGGCAGGAAGATCCGCCGGTAGTTTTATCTTTACCCGCACAATCTTTGCCTCAGCCTGATAAGGATGCAGCGTAGCCTCCACCTCGATCTCGTCGCCCGCACGCGCATCCATCCGGCTCAGTCGCGCCGACTCCAGCGCCGCCGTCATCCGCGCCGGAATCGCCTCCGCCTTCAGCTTCAACCCTGTCACCACCGGCTGCTCCAGTGCATTCCCGTACACCTTGCTGAACCGGTCGTTCACCAGCAGCGCTGCATTGATCGTCCCCGGAAAAAAATCACTCTGCGCCATCATCCCTTGGATCTTCACCGGCGGCAGCCCTTTCACATCCAGCTCACCCGTCAACCGGTAGCTCATCTCCTCCGCCGCTGTATTGTTCGTCTGCAGACTCTGATACACCGACACCAGCATCGTCGAAGGCGTCAGTTGCCGGTTATCCAGCACCTCAAAATGAAGCGTCTTCGCCGCCGCGGCCGCCTTATCCCCCACGGAAGAGGGCGCCACCTCGACCTCCACCGGAATCATCCGCGCCTTCACCCCGAACCGCCCCATAATCGCCGAAGCCCGATCCTCCGTAAACGCCCCCACCGTCTCCGTCGTATTAATAATCTTGAATGAATTCAGCGGCGACGCCAGCGAAGCCAGCACCTCCGCCTTCGTCATCGGCATATCCACCGGCCCATACTGAGTAATCGGATGCCCGCACGCCAGCAGCCGCTTCGGATCCACATATGTCACCGTGCACGTCCCCGCCATCGACAGATCCCCCCGCACCAGCACCGCACTCACTGCGCTCCCCGGCACCAGAGGCTCCGGCTGCACCGCCGTCGGGTCCGCCCCGCCCAACCCTGCCACCGGCGTCAAGCCCATTGCCCGAAACTTATCCCCAAATCGCTCCACCGTCTCCTGGCTGAATCCGCCAAACACCAGCGGCGTGTCCATCGCTCTGATCTCCGAATCATGCCGCGAAAAACTGCCGCCATCACGAGAAAAATTGCTGTCATCCTGAGCGGAGCGAAGGACCCCCGTATTTGTCTTTTCCAACCCCGCCCGCTCCATCTCCACCGCCGCGCCGCCACTCCCATCTCGCACCTGCAGCATCGATTCGATCGGCGTAATCCCCGCAATCGGCTCCTTCGTAAACTGCCCGATCCGATAGCTCAGCGCCCCCACCAGCCGCCCGTCGATATACACCGGACTCCCGCTCATCCCCGCCACCACGCCCGTATACTCCGGCTTGTCTCCATGCAGCCGCGCCAGAATCATGTCCTGCCCCGGCCCCAGCGCATCTTTTAATATCCCCAGTATCTCCACCTGCATCGGCTCCGGGTTCACTCCTTCGAACACCGTATACGCGACGCCCTTCATCCCCCGCTTCACCTCCGACAGAGGAAAGAACTTCGTCACCGCCGGAGCCGTCGCCGGCATCGCCACCGGAGTCCACCCACCCGAGATCCCCGCCATCCCTGTTGTTCCGGCTGACCCACTTCCGCCAGGTGTCTGCGCCCAGGCTCCGCTCGCCAGCATCCCGGCCACACCGGCACACGACACCAACAGTCGAATCTTTCTTGAAGAGATCACGTCTTACAGACTACTAGAGCGCGCGTTTGGGCAGCGAAATCCCCCCAATTCTCACCATCGCGCTTCAAACCCGTCCAACAATCGGAGTAAAGTTTTAGACGATGACCACCCACCCACACCTTCCGGCCCCCATCCTTCTCCGCACGATAGACGCGATCCTCTGCACTCTCCTCCTTCCGCTAGCCGCGGCCCACGCCCAGCAGCCCCCGCCCCCGCCACCCCCGCAGCAGCAGACCAAACCCGCCCAACCCACTCCCGGCGAGGCGGGCCCCCAGACCGATCAGGGCGACATCATCCTCAAGAAAAAGAAGGAAGGCGAAGAACCTCCGCCGCCCCCCGCTGCTCCCGCCGAACCCAAAGTAAAAAATCCCAACAACGAAACCTACTCCCTCCGCGTCGACGTCCCCATCGTCAACATCGACGCCAACGTCATCCTCGACAAGACCCACCAGTTCGTCCCCGGCCTCAAATCCAACAACTTCCTCGTCCTTGAAGATGGCGTCCCGCAAACCCTCACCAGTGTCCGCGTCGCCCAGACCCCCATCACTGCCGTCATGCTGCTCGAGTTCGCCGCCAACAGCTACTACCTCATCAACGACATGCAGAACGCCTCCTATTATTTCTTCCGTTCGCTGCGTCCTGAGGACTACGTCGCCGTCGTCACCTACGACATGCACACCCACATCCTTACCGATTTCACCAACAATAAGGATGTCGTCGCCCAGGCCCTCCAGTCCCTCATCATCCCCGGTTTCTCCGAAACCAATCTCTTCGACGCCCTCTACGAAACCCTCGACCGCGTCTCCCGCATCCCCGGCCGCAAATACATCATCCTCATCAGCTCCGGCCGCGACACCTTCTCCAAGCTAACTCTCGACAAGATCCTCGCCAGGGTCAAGGCCAGCCAGAACACGACCATCTTCGCCATTAGCACCGGCGCTCTCATCAACGAGATGCGTGGCGGCGGTGGCGGCATGGGTGCCGGCATCCGCGAGATGGATTATCTCCAGGCACAAAATCAGCTCAAGACGTTTGCCGAGATGACCGGTGGCCTCTACTTCGCCCCCCTCTTTCAGGGCGCGTTACCCGACGTCTTCGGCCAGATCAACGACTCCATCCGCAACCAGTACATCCTCACCTACCGCCCCACCAATAACAAAAATGACGGCAGTTATCGCCACGTCAAAGTCCTTCTTGTCGACAACGAAGGCCACCCTCTCCGCATGCAGGACGAAAAAGGCAAACCCCAGAAGTACTCCATCATCGCCCGCGACGGCTACAACGCCAAACTCCCCGTTGAATAACCTTGTCGTGGTGTTGTAGTAGCAACGGTTGTAACGCACGGTCGCGCACTGCCTTGTCTTTTGCCGCCGCGTGTTTTCTTGCGTTGTCATTCCCGAAGGGAATCTGCGTTTGCTTTTGCCGTTGCCATTACGTTTGCCTCTGCCGTTGCTATTGCGTTTGCTCTTGCTGTTGCCCGTTCTCTCCGGCCAATCCAAAACTCTTGTCATTCTGAGCGCAGCGAAGAACCACCGCATTTGCTCTTGCTGTTGCCCATTCTCTCCGGCCAATCCAAAACTCCTGTCATTCTGAGCGCAGCGAAGAACCCCCGCGTTTGCTCTTGCCGTTGCCCATTCTCTCCGGCCAATCCAAAACTCCTGTCATTCTGAGCGCAGCGAAGAACCCCGCGTTTGCTCTTGCCGTTGCCCGTTCTCTCCGGCCAATCCAAAACTCCTGTCATTCTGAGCGCAGCGAAGAACCCCCGCATTTGCTCTTGCTGTTGCCCGTTCTCTCCGGCCAATCTAAAACTCCTGTCATTCTGAGCGCAGCGAAGAACCCCCGCATTTGCTCTTGCCGTTGCTCGTTCTTGCCTTTGTATTTGCTGTTGCCCCATTCGAAGTGCCTTCCAATCTCCCTGTGCTAAAGTGATCCCAATATTCCGTACAGGAATTGATTCCCATAGGAAAACAAGTGAGCCACAACTGGCACAGACGCCGACTATTAAAAACAACAACCCTCTGCGCCGCAGCCGCCCTCACTCGCCCCCTCACAGCCCGCACCCCACCCATCCGCATCTTCGACGCAGCAAAGTATGGAGCCATCGGCGACGGCAGAACCCTTGACAGTCCCGCCATCCAGCGCGCCATCGATGCCGCAGCCGCCTATCCCGGAAAATCCCAGGTCCTCCTCCGCGGACGAAAAAAATATCTCGTAGGCACTCTCGTCCTCAAAGGCGCAATTGACTTTCATCTAGCCGACGACGCCCAACTCCTCGCCAGCCTCCAGCGCCAACACTACCTCGGTGGTCTCGCCAACTCCTCCAACGCCGACACCATGGCCGCCGCCGCAGGCGCAGTCATCGTAGCCACCGGCACTCAGGGATTGAAGATCTCCGGCACCGGCACTCTCCAGGGCCGCGCCCGCGAATTCATGCAACGCTACGACGAACCCAACGAGTGGTGGATCCCCAAAGACTTTCGCCCCAAGATGTTCGTCCTCACCGACTGTCGCGACCTCGAAGTCCGCGACATCACCTTCGCCGAAGCCCCCAACTGGGGCCTCCACATGCTCGGCTGCGACGGCGTCCTCGTCGACAACATCAAAGTCCGCAACCTCCTCGACGTTCCCAACTGCGACGGCATCGATCCCGACCACTCCCGCAACGTCCAGATCAAAAACTGCGACATCGTCTGTGGCGACGACGGAGTCGTCATCAAAGCCAGCCGCCAGCCGAAAGACTACGGCCCTGCAGCAAACATCCGTGTTCAGGACTGCACCATCGAAACCCAGGACGCCGGCCTCAAAATCGGCACCGAGACCGCCTCCGACGTCCACGACATCTCCTTCGAGCGTTGCACCATCAAAAAAAGTTCACGCGGCCTCTGCATCCAGCTCCGCGACGAAGGCAGCATCTATAACATCGCGTACAAAGACATCACCTTCCAGTCGCAATACTTCTCCGACCCTTGGTGGGGACGCGGCGAAGCCATCTCCTTCACCGCCATCCCACGCAAACCCGGCGCGAAACTCGGCACCCTCCACCACATCACCGCCCAAAATGTCTCGGGCCGCGCCGAAAACAGTATCCGCATCTGGGGAACCCCCGGCAACCCAGTTCATGACATCCTTCTCGACCGCGTCGACCTCACACTCGATCGCTGGACAAAATACAAAGGCGGCATCTACGACAACCGCCCCACCACAGCCATCGCCGCACTCGAACCCCACCCCACCGTAGGCTTCAGCCTCCAGGACGCCGCCAACATAACCCTGCGCGACTGCAAACTCCATTGGGGAACCAACCGCCCCAACTACTTCACCGAACCCATGCAGCAGAAAAACGTCACCAACCTCAAACTCGAACGCTTCAAAGAAGTCTGAACATACTTGTCCTAAAAAAAGTCTCGCTTAAGGGCACGGCTTCAGCCGTGCCGAAAAGACGTTCAGACCAATGCGGCTTTAGCCGCTGAGGTCAGAGAGGCGAAGTCGAAGGGACCTGCATTTGCACTTGTCGTTGTCACTGTCGTTTTTGATTTTTAGTTGTCATCCTTCGCCGCAGGCGGAGGATCCGCTTTTGCTCTTGCAGTTGCTTGTTTTCCTCCGCAAACCAAAAAACTTGTCATCCTGAGCGAAGCCTCTCGCAGCCTCATGGCGAGAGGCGCAGTCGAAGGACCTGCAATGCAGCTTGTAATTGCAAGATCGCAAGTAGCTTTCTAACCTCTGCTCTCCACTAAACTCATTACCTCTATGTCAATTCGCATTCGCCACCTATTAATCATCGCCGTCATCACCGCATCCCTCCAGGCCCAGCAGATGCGCCCCGTCCAGTCTCCCCCCATCCTCCGTCAGGAGCGGCAGGGAACCGCACCGCCTCCCGCCCAAATATTTAAAGTCTTCCAATTTCCCGCCGACAAAATCCCCCGCATCGACGGCGATCCCAGCGACTGGAACATCGTCCCCGAAAGCTACTCCATAAGTCTCGACCAGATGCACGACGACGAGCACAAGCACGCCGCCCCCGACTCCAAAGACCTCGACGTTCACGTCAAAGTCGGATGGGTCAAAGGCCTCAACCGCCTCTACTTCCTCTACGAGGCCTATGACAACTTCTGGGACTTCGCAGACCCCGGCCTCCACAACGACACCTTCGAGATCGTCGTCGACGGCGACCGCTCCGGCGGTCCGCTCATCCCGCAGTTCCGCAACAACGCCGACCAGGACGAGTACGACGCCCACTTCTCCATGCACGGCGTCCACGCGCAGAACTACCACATCTTCACCCCGTCAGAAGGCAAGGACTGGGCGCTCGCATGGGGCTGCCAGCC
>DATAVY010000014.1:0-22008 GCA_036267495.1 Edaphobacter sp. | reverse complement strand
AAAAGCCTCCGCATCGCGGAAGCCTTTCCATTGCCGGAAACCCGCCCTGAAGCTTACTTGACCTTCAGGAAGATCATGACGAACGTAAACAGTGCGAGCGATTCGATAAATGCGAGACCAAGCACCAGGAAGATAAAGATTCCGGGACGTGCTCCTGGGTTGCGCGCAAGCGCCAGGGTGGCCGAAGCAGTTGCGTTGCCCTGGCCAATTCCGCAAAGGCCGGCTGCTAGACCCATGCCGATACCGGCGGCGATCGAGACCCACCAGTTGCTCACAGGTCCAGTAGTGCCTTGCGCGAACGCCGGCGTCGCGAGAAACATCGCGGCCAACGACATAAAAACCATCTGAAGCTTACGCATTGTATTGCTCCTTCTTCTTGGCTCCCGTCAGAGTGTCCGCCGCCACTAGATGCTTCCCGTACCTGCACCCTCATGTTATGCGGCGAGTGAAACGACCAGCCGAGAGGGAGCGCCCCGCGGCCAGTGAACTTTGTACTAATGGTCGTGCGCGACAGCCATCGACAGATAGATCATGGCCAGCAGCAGGAAGACATAAGCCTGAATGATGGCAACACCAAAGTGAAGCCCGAGAAAGATAAGCGGGATGCCAAGCGGGACGAGCGAAAAGAAAGCCAGCACAACCAGGTCACCGGCAAACATATTCGCATACAAGCGGACCGTCAATGACAGAACGCGAGCGAAGTGCGAGATGATCTCGATCGGCAGCATCAGCCAGTAGAGCCACCACAGCGGTCCGAGAAACTGTTTGATATAGCCCACGCCGTTCGCGCGAACACCGTGGTAGTGGTAGTAAATAAACGTGCAGATTGCGAAGGCCAGGGGCACGACCACACTTGCGGTGGGTGATTGAAGGCCCGGAACCAGGCCCATCAGATTGGCGATGAGAATAAACAGCGCGAGGACCGTGAGATAGGACGCGAACCGCTCGGAATGCGGGCCGATGATGCTTTCGCTCTGCTCTCCGATAAACTCGTGCGTCATCTCTGCCAGATGCTGAACATTATTCGGCTTCTCGACATTGAGAGTGAAACGGACGACCACAAAGTAAATGAGCAGGGCGAAAAAAATGAGCAGTTCCATCGCAAAGGCATCGGTAATGGGAGCCCGAGGATAGGTAGGCTTAACGTGCAGCGCACGCAGCATCGACGTCGTAAGCGCGCCAAAATGGAGATTCAGAAACTGGGCAAATAATGTCTGGGTCGGCATAAAAAGAATCGGAAAACTGCTGCTCTTACTTCGTACAACTTCAGGGTTCGGCGCTATACAGTCCACGCCTTGATCAACCTTAGGCCTTCGATCGCAAGTGCGAACACACCCAGAGCGAGGCCTGCGGCAAGCGCGTAGACCGAACCATTCAGTAGCTTAAGGCTAACATAAAGCACCGCCACGGTCAGCCCCAGCCGCAGGAAGAACCCCATCAGCGCCAGTCCCATCGGCCGCGCCTTTTCCCCGCCGTCCATCCGCACCATCACGGCCGTCATCAGGCGCAGCCATTCAAACAATCCCGACCCGGAAATAAGCGCGCCCACGACCAGCAGTAATGCAGTCTGCCAGTTCATCTTCCACCACACAACGGGTGCAGCGACCGCGGTGAACACCACCATCAGCCGCAGCGCGCTCCATATCGTCCGCTTGAAGTCCGCGTCGGTGAGGGTATCCATCGGCTTCAAAATCTCGCCTCCCGGCCCATGCTTACGGCTGATCCTTCTTCAAAAACTTGGAAGCCGTAGTAAATATCTGAATGAAGCCGCCCACCGCCCCCAGCACAATGCCCGCAATCGAAATCCAGTCCTGATGAAAGTGTCGGTCCAGCCAGCTTCCTGCGACCCAGCCGATGAGGCATCCGGCCGGCAACGCAATCGCCAGCTGGATCATCGATTCGGCTTTCACCAGGTCGCCGAGCGGACCCTTGCCGCCGCCTGTTCCTTTGCTGCCGTCGTTTCCTGCGCCGTCATCCGCCATAGCAGCACTATTACATCACGCATGCACCTGAATGGGACATCGATGCGCCTCGCTATACTGAATTGACCGCCATATCCAGCCAAAGGACATACCGTGTACGAGTCGGAGTTTGAGAAAAATCTCTATCAGCAGCGCCGCGATAAGCTCGAGCAGATCGCCACGCTCGGCCAAGCCAACGGGCTTAACTATGCCGAAGCGACCTACCCCAACAGCTACGCTGCTACTCATACCGTTCCCGAACTGCGTGCCGCCTACGATTCCCTCACCGCCGAACAACTCGAGGCCGCATCTTCACCCATCGACGTCTCCATCGCCGGCCGCATCATGGCCATCCGGGTCCAGGGCAAAGCTGGATTTGCGCAGCTCCAGCAGGGCGGCCAGCGCTTCCAGATCTATGTACGCAAGGACGATGCCGGCGAGAACGCCTTCGCCCTCTACAGACTCCTCGACCTTGGCGACCACATTGGCGTTCGCGGCCATCTCTTCCGCACCCGCACCGGCGAGCTCACCGTCCACGTTGAGCCGATAGACGGCAAACCCGCGATAACCTTCCTTGCCAAGGCCATGCTCGCCCTGCCCGACAAGTACCACGGTCTCGAAGACACCGAACTGCGCTACCGCCAACGCTATGTCGATCTCTTCATGAACACCGGCGCAATCAAGACGAACTCAACACCCGCCGTACAACCGAGTAGTAATGAAGCTGTCATTCTGAACGAAGCGAAGAACCCCCGCATTTCGTCCGAAGCGCCGACAATTTCGCCCGACACCACAGAACCCGAAACCCCAAATGTCCGCGAGGTCTTCGTCAAGCGCGCCGCCATCCTCCGCGCCATCCGTACCTTCTTCGATCACCGCGGCTACCTCGAAGTCGAAACCCCCATGATGCACCAGGTCGCCGGAGGCGCAGCCGCGCAACCCTTCACCACACACCATAACGCGCTCGACATGGACCTGTTCCTGCGGATCGCGCCAGAACTGTATTTGAAGAGATTAGTAGTCGGCGGCCTCGACCGAATCTACGAGATCAACCGCAACTTCCGCAACGAAGGCATCAGCACGCGCCACAACCCCGAGTTCACCATGCTCGAGTTCTACCAGGCCTACGCGAACTACCACGACCTGATGAAACTCAGCGAAGAACTCATCATCTTCGTCGCCAAAGAAGTCAACGGCACCACTATTACTCATTTCAACGGCAAAGAGATCGACTTGGGCAAATGGCGTCGCTACTCGATGCGCGAAGCAATCGTGAAGTTCTGGCCAACGGAACTCGATCCACTCAGCATCGATGATTTTGCTGATGACTCGATGTTCTCAAAGCGTCTGGCTGATTATTCCCACGTCATTGAAATGGATTCGTATAAGAGCCAACCTAAAGAAAATGCGACATGGACTAGCCAGCCGACTGACGAAACGGCAGATAGCGACAGGCACGCCTGGTTATGGGATTTCGGGGATATCCTTGGACATGCTGCGAGTGAAATCGATAAGGGAACGTCCGCGGGAAAATTTATAGCAGATATTTTTGAATTTCTTGCAGAACCCCACCTCATCCAACCCACAATAATCTACGATTTCCCCTTGGCCGTCTCCCCGCTCTCCAAGAAAAAACCCGACGAGCCCGACTGGGTCGAGCGCTTCGAGTTCTACATCGGAGGCTTCGAAGTCGGCAACGCCTTCTCCGAGCTCAACGACCCCGTCGATCAGCTCGCCCGCTTCGAGCAGCAGATGACCGAAAAAGAACGCGGCGACGCCGAAGCCCACCAGATGGACGAGGACTACGTCCGCGCCCTCGACTACGGCCTGCCCCCCACCGCAGGCGAAGGCATCGGCATCGACCGCCTCACCATGCTCCTCACCAACTCCAAATCCATCCGCGACGTCATCCTCTTCCCCCTCCTCCGCCCGCAGACCAGACAAGCCGAAACCGGCGAGGGCAAGCACGGCGAGTCAGCCGAATAGCGAACACGCAATCCAATCGCGCGCAATCGTCTTCGCTAAAGCATCTCGCCAGGGCAAACGCGCTATCCTACCACTGTGGCTACTTCCGCAACAACCGATCATGTGCTGACCTCGGCGAAGCCTCACACGCTGGCCGCCGACTATGCCACGCTGTTCAAAATCCGCATCTCCACCATGGTCATCATCACTGCCGGAGCGGGCTACTACCTGGGCAGCCTACAGAGCGGCATCAGCCCCTTTCACGTCGGCCTGCTTCGAGCTCTGATCGGGATCACCGTCGTCACCTGCGGCTCGAGCGCCCTGAACCAGGCGCTCGAGCGCAAGTCCGACGCGCTCATGCACCGCACTGCCGACCGTCCCATGGCCGCTGGACGCATCTCACTGACGCACGGTCTTATCCTCGGCTTCGCGGCAACCTTTTTCGGCTCCGCGTATCTCGCCTATACGACCAACCTGCTCACCGGCACACTCACCCTTCTCACCGCCGTCGGCTACGTCGCCATCTATACGCCACTGAAGCGCGTCACCACCATCAACACCTTCATCGGCGCTTTCCCCGGAGCGCTCCCGCCACTCATCGGCTGGACCGCGGCCCGCGGCGTCATCGAATGGCCCGGCATCGCGCTCTTCGCCATCCTCTTCGTCTGGCAGTTCCCGCACTTCATGGCCATCGGGTGGATGTACCGCGAAGACTACGCTCGCGGCGGCATCCGCCTCACCGCCAACCTGCCCAATACGCAATATGCCGCACAGAGCACCGTCATCCAGGCCCTCTTCTACGCCGCCATCATGATCCCCGTCAGTCTGTGGCCCGCGACACTGCATGTCACCGGCAGGCTCTACGCCGTCGCTGCGATAATCCTCAGCCTCGGCTATCTCGGGTACACCATCCACTTCGCCCGCATCGTCCGCGACCCCGAATCCGAAGCCTCCCGCCTCGTCGCGCGCGATCTGCTCCGCGCCTCCGTCATTTATCTCCCGCTTCTCTTAGCCGCCATGATGCTCGACGCCAAAGGACGCCTCTTCTTCTAGATGCAAGCCACCGCACGCCCAGTAAAATCCGGACCGGATCTCCGCACTCCATCCTCGATCATCGCCGCAATCATCCTGGTCAGCGCCGCCGCCAGCGCGCTCATCTGTTACCTCGTCTACTTCCACGCCCCGCTCGACGTTACCGGCGCTCACCTGCGGTCGCTTCCCCTGCTCAATGCAGTTCTCAACGCCTGTTGCACCGTCGCACTGATCACCGGATTCGTTTTCATCCGCTCGCGCCGCATCCCTCAGCACCGCGCCGCGATGTTCACCGCCTTCTTTTTCTCTACGATCTTTCTCGTCTCCTATCTCACCAACTTCACCCTCCACGGCGAAACTCTCTTCAATCGCCTCAGCCCCTGGTGGCCCTTCTACTGGAAGCTGCTTCTGTCGCACATCGTGCTATCCGTATTTGCTCTGCCGATGATTCTCATCACATTTTTTCTCTCGCTCACCGGCCGCTTCCCTGCGCACAAAAAGCTTGCCCGCTATACCTTCCCCATCTGGCTCTATGTCTCCATCACCGGAGTTATCGTCTACATCATGCAGGCCTCGATTCACTGATGCCCATGCAGCCAGATACGCGCAAGCTCCTCCGCACCGGCCTTGTCATCTTCGGCACCGGCGTCATCGCCGCAGCGCTCATCTTCACCAGCATTGGCGGCGGAGTCACCGACCATGGCCCCCACACCAACTTCGGCTGGCTCGCGCTGATGCTGGCGATGGGCTGCCTTCCGACCGGTTTTCTAACCCTGCTCCTTGCCGCGCTCAAGGTCTTCGGCGACCGTCGCCGCTAACCTGATATCCTCACCTTTACTGGAGCGAGCAGCGTGGTCCCACAGGTTCAATCCCATCCAGTAGCTCGAATTCTTCTTCTACCGCTGCTCCTCACCGCTTTCGCCGCGGCCCATCCAATCCCATGTTAGCCACACTGCAACTTTTCGCCTCAGGCGGCTTACGATCAGGCCATGCATCCGCTCGAGATCACCCGTAATGCCATCCGCAACTGGTCCGACGCGGAACTCAAAGCGCTCGAGATCACGGTGAAGCAAGCCGCGGAAGCCTGCGGCACGCGTACACCGGAACAGTTCACCGCCGACGACCTCATCGCGTACACCCGTCTCTGCGCGCTCGGCCAGCGATGGCCCACCATTATCATCGCAGCCGAACATCGAACCCGCCAGCGAAACCGCTTTGAACACCGGCGTTTCCTTGAACCAGATCATCACGAACATTACAAAACAATGGCCCAGGCAAAAACCAGCGGCAGCGGTATCGCCTTCAGCCAATCCAACCCCGACCCACTAACGCACAGCCCCTCATCTGCTATCCTCAACCTTCAAAAGCGAAAATAACCTGGAGCATCCAAATGGCAAAAGGCGTCAATAAAGTATTTCTTCTCGGCAGACTCGGTAAAGACCCTGAGATGCGCGCTACCACCGGCGGAATGACGATCGCCAGCTTCACCCTCGCCACCTCCGATCGGCAGAAAGACGCGCAGGGAAACTGGCAGGATAAGACCGAATGGCACAATCTCGTCGCGTTCCAGCGCACCGCGGAGATTGTCCGCGACTACTGCAAGAAAGGTTCCCAGATATTTATCGAAGGCAAGATTCAGACCCGCTCCTGGGACGACAAGGAATCCGGCCAGAAGAAGTACCGGACGGAGATCCTCGTCAACGAACTAAGTCTTCTCGACAGCAAGTCCGGCAGCGGCGAAGGCGCCTCCGCTGGCGGCTACTCAAAATCCGGCAGCACCAGCTACGACCAGCGGACCCCTGCCAGCCAATCGGACTACGCCGACGTCGGCATCACCGACGACGACATTCCGTTCTAGCGATATTCCATCGCCATGCAAGTGAATATCGGCTGGACTGCACCAGATTCCACTCGATTTTTTCAATACCTTGCAAGAATGCGAAGTCTCATGCGATGGGCGACGCAGAGCCCTCGCGCTTATTCCAGGGTTGCCAGGTAATGCAATCAATTGACTTTCCGCTGACAACGCGCTGACAATCCTCGCCTCCATTCGCTCTACTCTGCCATTGGCCGTACAAGGGCGCTCCTGGTCCGGCCGGCTGTCCGTACTTTATTGAACGGTCAGTCATTGTCATGCCTCCACCAGCCGCCTGCAACCATCGGGCGGCTGTTTTTCTCTCCCTGCAAAAGAGCCGCACCCAAAAACCAATCAGGCGGACTCGTTTGCAACGAAGATTTCGCAACCTTGTGCCGGCGATGACCGCAGTTGCGCGTCTGGAGAGAAGAACACTTCCATGTTGTACGATTGAACCAAGGGGAATGAGGTCTCCCAAAACCGCCTGGATAATCCGGCTGATGACCTCTGCCAAATCGATGTTCTTAAACTGAGGAATAGCGAGGCAGATGATGTCTTATCTCTGGGTTATGGCTGGCAGTGGACTGGGCGGGCTCTTACGTTTCATCATCGGAAAGCTGGCGATTCCACTCGATACGAGCGCCGGTTTCCCAATTGGCACAGTTCTGATTAACATCATCGGCTCCTTTGTTATCGGGTACTTTGGAACGTTGACCTTGCACAGCGGCAAATATGCCGTCTCGGAAAATGTTCGCATCTTTGTCATGATCGGGATATGCGGCGGGTTTACCACCTTCTCCTCGTTCAGCCTTCAGACCTTCGAAATGGCGCGGACCGGCGCGTGGGGCCGGGCTCTCGCAAACATTCTTCTATCTGTGCTGTTGTGCATGGCTGCGGTCGCCGCCGGCCATCGTCTCGCCCAGCATTGGGTCGAGAGCGCAGCCATTGCCGAAACTGCCGAAGAAGAATATACAGGCTAATTTCTCCGCTTCCACTTGCAAAGTGAACGACATATCTGCCGATCGCTGCGCCTTCAGTGAGAAAACACTTCCACTCTTGCAGTAATCCGTGTGTGCGTTTATCGTATTAATAGGTCGCCTATCGAACACGCCCTCTGTTCGATCAGACGCCCTCTGGAAAGGGAACTGCATGAGTCTCGCCGCCGCCCGTCAATCCCCCCCCGCAATTATTCCTCCCGCTCCACCCGCCGGTTCCAAAGTTACCCCTGCGTCTGCACTCGACATCTATACCGGCGATCCGAACTTCATGACTTCTCTCGCCCGAGGTCTCATCGTTATCCAGGCCTTCACCCAGCAGTCGCCACAGATGACGATCTCGCAGCTCAGCATCAAAACCGGCCTCTCCCGCGCCGCCGTCCGCCGCTGTCTCTACACCCTCACCAAACTCGGCTTTGCCGGCGCGGAAGACGGCTCCCGCTACTCACTGCGTCCGCGCATGTTGACTCTCTCCCACACCTACACCACGTCGAATACGCTCTCCAGCGCCGCTCAACCCATTCTTGAGCGCATGTCCGCCGCCCTGCGCGAGTCCTTCTCCGTCGCCACGCTCGACGGGGAGGACATCGTCTACATCGCGCGCACCCAGGTCAACCGCATCATGGCCGTCGACCTCCACATCGGCAGCCGCCTCCCCGCATACTGCACCAGCATGGGCCGCATTCTTCTCGCCTATCTTCCGAACGAGCAGCTCGAGCAGTATCTCGGGAAGGTGAACCTCGTCCCCCACACGACGCGCACTATCACCTCGGTGGAAAAACTTCGGCTCACTCTTCGCAATATTCGCCGTAACGGTTATGCCATTTGCGATCAGGAGTACGAGGTCGGCCTTCGTTCCATCGCTGTACCCGTGTATTCGTCCTCAGGTCGCGTCGTCGCCACGCTCAACCTTAGCGGCAACGCTCCGCGGCTCTCTGTCCTCGAGATGCAGAGCCGATATCTTACTCCGCTGCGCAATGCCGCCAACGAGCTCAGCGTCTTCCTCAACTAAGCCGGCGCGACACACCGCACAAACGAAACGCCGGAGCCTGTCGCAACCATGACAGGGTTCCCCGTTGTCATCACTACCGCTTCTCCAACGTTGAGTTCGACTCGACTATGCTCCGTAAGAACTGCTGCGCTCCCGCTCAGCGCAACCAGACAGCCGGGTCCGGAGGAGAAGCCAACCTCCGTCTCGCCAGCATCGGCAATCTCAAATCGATCCACCACAAAATACTTTTGCTCGATCAGCCGAGTGAATCCATCCATCTTTCTCGGAGGGATCTTTCCCGCCTGAGTCTTCATCTTAATAACCTGAAAACCCTTTTCCAGATGCAACTCTCGCGACCGGCCATAGTCGTACAGCCGATAGGTTATGTCGCTCGTCTGTTGAGTTTCCAGCAACACCACTCCAGGCGCGATCGCATGCACCGTCCCCGCATCGACGAACAACATATCTCCGACGGAAACCGGCACCCACTCCAATAATTTCTCCATCGAACCATCAGCCACGGCTGCCTTCACAGCCGCAACATCTATGCCCGCCTTCAATCCCAGCGCGACCGCCGCCCCCGGTTCCGTCTCCAGCACATACCAGCACTCCGTCTTGCCTCGTGTCTCTCCGAACCTCTGCGCCCATTCATCGTCGGGATGCACCTGCACCGAGAGCTTCTCTGCCGGAAACAGCAGCTTCACCAGCAGCGGAAACTCCCCACCCAATTCGGTAGCAATGGAAGCGAGCGTCCGCCCGGCCAGCGGTCCCGTCTCGACCACACATTGCGGCCCTGTCAACCAGGCTTCACCCACCAGTCCGTTCGTTCCTGTATCCGCATACCACGGCCGCAGGTCCCGCTTCCCCCATGGTCGTTCGCTGAACCAAGGCTTCAATCGAAACGGCGCAATCTTAATCGTCATCATCATCTTTCTTATTCTGGCGCTTCACCTTCAGTTGAGGCGGCACCGGCTTATCGCCCATCGCGTCCCGCCACAGAATCAGATTCAGCTTCTGCGCTGGGGCGCGGTCTGCATGGCGAAAATCCATTTTCATCGACGCTTTCGCTCCCGGGGCCGTCTTCTTATTAGCCGTATAGATCAACCCATTATCGCGATTCCTATAGTTCGCCACGAACGGCGCCTGGTCTCCCGGGCCGCTAAACATCCTTCCCATCGCGCTGCTAAAGGCGTCATTGTTATTCATCGGCGGCAGGCCCAGTGCCATCTCCATCGTTCGAATCATCGACACCGTCGTATAAAACCGGCTATCCACAAATGCTTTCCCATCCGCGGCCCTAGGCGAATATTTGCTTACAACCAGCGCCATGCTTCGATGAGCGTCTACGTGGTCAGCGCCATTCTGCGCATCGTCCTCAAGAATAAAAAACGCAGTGTCATCCCAATATGCTGAGTGGGAGATCGCATCCACGGCACGCCCTATCGCCAGGTCATTATCTGCGACCGACGACTTCGGCGTAGGGCCGCCCGGCGTGGTCCCTGCGGTATGGTCATTGGGAAATCGCAGCATCACGAAGTTCGGCATCGTGTCGTTGCCCGCCTCCCGGTCTGCAATCCATCCCTTGAGGTGCCGCAAAAACACCGCGAGTCGAATCTGATCGGGAATTCTCAAATTGAAATCGGGCTGCTCCTCGGCAAAGTGGCCTACGAGCTCCGGCTTTGTCGCCACATTCTGTGCCAGCAGCGGAATCGCCCATGGCCATTGGTTCACTCCCCCGCCCCATACATCGGGAATCTTTTCGCCTGGCTTAATCTCCTTCGGAACGCAAACCTTTTGCTCTCCCAGCATCGGACCCGCCTGCGAATCGGTCACAAGACCGGCAACATTCTTCTCGTTGCAAAATGTCGAAGAGATGTACTCCCCAAAGTGATAGAGCGTTTTACCATGCCGCGCGAGGTCTCCCCACAGATATCCGCTCGCCGGCTCATTCACATCCGGAATCTTCTGTTGAATCGGATACCCATCCGCCACCATTCCTTCGTAGTCGTACGTCCTTTGTCCTCTGCTGTAGTTCTGTTGCCAGGTCTTGTCGAGATAATCCGTACCTATCGCGGCATTCGACCATACATGTCCTTCGCCCGATACCTCACCCGAGTCGTAAAAATTATCCATCACACCAAATTGCAAAGCCATTGCGTGTTGATTCGGCGTAATGTCGGCGCCATACATGGTCAGGCTCGAATCGCCGTTTCCCACTGCCTTTCCATTCTCTTGCAGATCGCCGAACAACTGGTCATACGTTCTGTTCTCTTTGATAATGTAGATCACATGCTTGATGCGATCCGCGCCGCCGGCAAACTGGATCTTCTCGGCCGCCGCCTTCATGCGATTCGATTCCAGCACTTCCGCAGTCCACTGCGGCAACTGAGTTTCCATCTCCGCGACATCAAGCGTCGCCAGCGAACCATAAAGCAGCGTCGGAATATAGGTAAAACTTTGCTTCATCCGCGGCATGTTCCTGGTCAGTTCGGTCGGTTTCTGCGCAAAATTGTTCGGGCCCGTTCCTTTTCCTTTCGCCGTTGCCAGATAAAGCTTGCCGCCAGTGAGACTCATCGCCATCGGCATCCACTCCGTCGGAACAAACCCGGTCGGCTCGACCATGCCTTCCTTGGCAACCTTCGTCGTCAGCTTCGTTGTATCGAAGACTGCGATCGCATCGGTCATTGCATTGCCCACATACAACCGACTTCCATTGCCGTTCAGTGCCAATGTCTCCGGCTCTGCGCCGAAGTAGCTTTGCCCCGGCAGCCGGGTATCGAAGTATCCCTTCGTCGAAAATTGTCCCGCATCTACATTCACCGCGGCCACGGCATCCCGGTTCGCCAGCGCAACGTACATTGTCCGTCCATCCGCCGAAGTCTCCAACGCACAGGGATGCGTCCCTGGCGCAGTCGCGCTCTGCGGCTTCAGCAAGGCAAGCTTTCGCCCCACAACACCTTTTTTTAAATCAAGCTCGACCACCTCCGATGCGTTCCACAATGCCACGAACGCGCGTGCGCCATCCCTGGAAACACTCAGCGCTACCGGATAAGTCGACGGCACTGCATCGCTCTCCGACAGATCGAACCGCTTCACGACTACTCCCGATTTCGCATCGATCAGCAGGACATCGTCGGAAAGATTGTCCGCAACCAATAGCCGCTCCGAAGATGAAGGACCACCAACCACGGCGATGGCCGCGGGAAACGGAACGCCTTTACTTCCGTCAACGTCTCCTACCAGCTTCGTCTTCCGTCCCGCCGCCAGTTGCTGCAGGGGAATTCCGATCATCCGCTCCGGAGCGATCCTTCCGCTGTCAAATCGATAAACTACCACGCCATTGCCAAACGTCTTTACCCCATCCCCGACGGGGTTCGAGGTCGAACCCATGCTCGCGTAGAGATGCCGTCCATCCCGGCTGAACGCCACCCCCGAATACAGCGTCTGCTTGGACCCCACCAGCGTTCTCGCGTCTGGGTAATCGACAATCGTTGCCGTCTGTGTATCCAGCACAGCGAGAGATTGCATATATCCCGACTCAAACGTGCCGTAGCCGGCATTCACTGTGACCACATACCGCGCGTCAGGCGACACCGCCATCGACATTGGCAGACTGTTCAATCGCATGGGATTTCCCGGCGCCGGTCGCACAATCTGTTTGCTCGTCGGTAAATCGATCGCCTGCCCCAGCACAAACCCACACCCCGGCACACAACTCAGGAATCCCAATGCCACCGTCGCCGGACATCGCATTTTCTTCATCCCTACACCCTATCAAGTAACACCTTTGGGGAGCATTACAAAACTCTTACAACGCCAGCTCTTTTGCCCTGCTAGCCTTAATTAAGCAGTAAATAAGGATAACGAAACGATGACTCCCCTTGGCACTTTGGAAGAACGCACCATCGAAATCGAAGAGACGACGGTAAGGACCGCACCTAGACTTGCCGATGCAGTTCCGGCAGTCGCCGAAGTCACCCAGAAGATTAAGCAGGACCTCCGCATGGGCCGCGAGCACCAGGAGGGTCGCATCAACTGGATCACCACCATCGCCATGGGCGCCTTCCACGTCGGAGCCATCGCTGCGCTCTTCTTCTTCTCCTGGAAAAATCTCGCCGCCTTCGTCATCACTTACTTTTTCGCCATCAACGTCGGCATCGGCATGGCCTACCATCGCCTGCTCACGCATCGCGGTTACCGCACTCCCAAGTGGGTCGAGTACTTCGTCACCATGTGCGGATGCCTCGCGCTTGAGGGCGGCCCCATCTTCTGGGTAGCCACTCACCGCGTCCATCATCAGAACTCCGACCACGAAGGCGATCCCCACACTCCGCACGACGGCACCTGGTGGGCCCACGCCGGCTGGATTCTCTCCGGCCGCGCGCTGCACTCCGAGACCGCTCTCCTCGGCCGCTACGCTCCCGACCTCACCAAGGATCGCGTCCACGTCTGGCTCAGCAAATATCACTGGATTCCTCTGGTCGCGAGCGGCCTGCTCCAACTCGCCATCGGCGCAACGCTTGCCCCGGCCGGCCACGCGGTCGCCGGCGCCATCGGCATGCTTCTCTGGGGAACCTTCCTTCGCGTCACCGTCGGCCTCCACGCCACCTGGCTGGTAAACTCCGCCACCCACCTCTGGGGCAAGCGCCGCTTCGAGACCAAGGACGACTCCCGCAACAACTGGTGGGTCGCTCTGCTCACCGGCGGCGAAGGCTGGCACAACAACCACCACGCCCACCCGGTCAGCGCGCGCCATGGCCTCAAATGGTACGAGCTCGACATCAACTACTACGGCATCTGGTTCCTCTCGAAGATCGGCCTCGCCGAAAAAGTCCTCATCGCGAAATTCGATCCTGAGAACCCCAAACCCGCAGGCGTTATTTAGCTCGCTCTGCAATGCCAGAATCCGATGGGCCGTCCTCGATATGAGGGCGGCTTTTTCATCGTTTATTCCAATGCAAACCCACTCGACAAGCAACTCGCACCGGAATATCCTCATCTTGCAAATCGAGCAATTACCTCCCGGGCCGGATACCAGCGATTCTCTTCATCTCGAAAGAGGCAAGATGACACGCATAATGAAGCTTCTTCTGATCCCCGCCTTTGCCGTCGTAACAACCTGCATTGCACCCGCTCGCTCAGCCTCCGCCGCCGCCTTCCAGCCCGGTTACGGCGGAGGCCCGCGGATCACCTGCTCCTCGAACGACGGCCGCAGAAACTGGTGCGACATCGGCCGCGCCCGCGATGCCCAGCTCGTTCGCCAGATCAGCGGTTCCGCCTGTATTCGTGACCGCACCTGGGGCGTCGACCGTCGCGGCCTATGGGTCGACCGGGGCTGCCGCGCCGAGTTCGTCCTCGGCGGCCGTCCCGGCCCTCCGCCTCCTCCACCGCCGCAAGTCGTCACCTGCTCCTCGAACGACGGCCGCAGAAATTGGTGCGACGTCGGCAATCGCCGCGACATCCGCTTCAAGCGCCAGATCAGCGGCTCGGCCTGCGTCCAGGGCAGCACCTGGGGCACCGATCGCCGCGGCATTTGGGTCGATCGCGGCTGCCGCGCCGAGTTCTTCGTCCGCTGATCCACAAGCAACCAGGGAGCCGCTTCCATCGAAGCGGCTCCCTGTTTGAATTTGACCCGGCTCAAACCTTCGGAGAAAAATCCGTTAGTGTCATAAACGTGATGTCGTGCTTCTCCACAAACGCGCCATCCGCCTCCGATTCCGCCTTCAACTTCACCCACTCCGGATCCTTGCCGAACTTCGCCCAGCTCTCCGTAGCCGCGGCCCGGCTCTTGTGCCGCAGCATGTACGCGAGCGTCCGGCCCTTCAGCGGCTCATCATCCGGAGTCCAGTATCCGATCCCATGCATCCCCAGCCGTTCGAAGATCTTCGTCTCGCGCTCGCGAAACCGCTTCAGCAACGGCTCCAGCTTGCCTTCATACGTGTGATAGATGCGCAGCTCATACACCGGGCCGCCCACATCGCCCGTGCTCTGAGCCCCAAGCCCGCTCGTTGCCGACAGCATCATCGCTGCGCCCATTCCCTGCAGAACCTCACGTCGATTCATCGCCTCTCCTCTCGCATCGCATTTGTTCTTTACTCCACCGTCACCGAGTACGTCGCGATCTTTGCAGGCGGAACGTTCTTCTCCCAAGGCCTGCGATATTCAAACTGCAAACCCTGCCTTCCCGCCTTTATGGCTTTGAACCGCCATACCTCCACGCCTCCCACTCCGGTCTTGCCTGCGGAGTTATGCTCCTCATACTTTGCCGTGCCATGCCTCATCAACACAGGATTCGCCACCGGCGCCACAATCCAGCTATACCCGGTCGTATGGTTCGCCTGCAACCTCACCTCGAGCACCGCGCCAGGCTTTAAACTCACCTGCCCACCGGTCTGCTCCGTGACTACCGTAACAGCAGGTGTCGTCAGAGGGCGTTCCGTCGCGCCCATTTGCTCGGCCAAACTGCCGTATGCCACTCCGCAAAAAACTGCCGTTGCCGCACCCAGCAAAACCAACCCCCACCGTCTCATAAACGCCTCCTCGATTCGAGCAAATCATATCTCAGCCCGGAATTCTTACGATCATGTCCCCGGCTGCCGATAGTGCGCACCCGCCGCAAACACCCGCTCCGCTCCCCTCGGATCCTTCTCCACCCGCGTCTCGTTATCGAAGATAATCGTATGCCGTTCCTTCAAATCGTAACTCGGCCACTGCGGGATCGCGTTGCAATTTGGATTGCCTGTCTTCGCAAACGTAATTAGCATCTCCGACATCCTCGTCGCCAGCGGTTGCGCCGCAGCCTGCTCCTCCGGGCTAGCCCCGCACATTCCCGGAGCCACCGCAACATTATCGAACACAAACGGCAGATCGATCGTATGCAGCGCCCAACTCCCCGGAAACGGCGTCTTCCAGTCCATCCGGTACACCCACGTATGCGCCTGGCTGCGCACATCCGCAGCGCGCCGGTCCGCCTCGATCACCTGCCCCGGCCACGCGCGAAACGCCACCGCCGCCGCCACCACCACATGGGCCGCATCCCGCTCGGGATAGATCTCGCGATACCGCCGAATAATCTCCTCCGGCGTATACGACCCCAGATACTGTCCCACGCTGTTCTTCAACGCCGCCGGAGCCTCCTCCCACGTCAGCACTCCCGTCCGTCCTGCAGCCGACGTCACCGTCTCATCATGCGTATTCGCCAGAACCATCGGCACCCCCGCGGAAATCCCCGGCGCATCCGGATCGAACGGATCGCGCGGCAGCACTCCTCCATCCCGCACCGGCAGCCACGCCGAGCTCACCCGCGCCGCCTCCTGAATCCTCTCCATCGGGAGAGCCTTCAGCGCGTCGAGCCCGTCATACTTCACCCCCAGCCTGTCCAGCACATCCTTCGCCACCTCCGTCGCAATCCCCGCAGGCTTCGCCGTCACCTGCTGCCCGCTCATCGTCAACACGCGATGAAACAGTCCCTTCGCCGTCGGCATCGCCATCAGCGTCGCGCACTTCGCCCCGCCGCCCGACTGCCCGAAGATCAGCACCCGCGAAGTATCTCCTCCAAACTCCGCGATATTCGCCTGCACCCACTTCAGCGCCAGAACAATATCCAGCATTCCCGCATTCCCCGAGTCCGCATACTCCTCACCCCCCAACTCTCCGAGATACATATACCCGAACGCATTCAGCCGGTGATTCACCGTCACCACCACCACATCGCCGCGATGGCACAGCCTGTTGCCGTCATACAGATCGCAGTTCACCGTTCCGTTGTTGTACGCGCCCCCATGAATATAAAAAAGCACAGGCCGTTTCTTCCCATCCCTCAGCCCGGGCGTCCACACATTCACATGCAGACAGTTTTCACTCTGCTCCCCTTTATCCGGAGGCAGATGAAACCCAACCCGCTCCTGCTCACCAGCCACACCCCGGCGCGCCCGCTCTCCCGTCAACTGCGGCGCCCGCGTCGACCACTCTTCGCACTTTTTCACGCCACTCCACACCGCCACTGGCAGCGGAGCCTTGAACCGCGTCCTCTTCGTATCTTCCCCATACGGAATCCCACGAAAAACATTAATCCCGTTCTCCACCCTCCCGCTCACCCTGCCCGCCGCCGTCATCGCCACCGGCGCATCCTCGCCAAGGGCAAACCGCTCACCTCGCAGCATCATCGAAGCCGTCGCGATTCCCGAGTACCGCAATACCGTACGGCGATCGAACTTCCTCATCCTTCATCTCCCCTCAAGTTGTCGGACCAATCCATCGGCATCCGATCATACCGTAACCTCTCCCGCTATACTTCCTCCAAGCCATGAACATCACCCGACGCAGCGGAGCCATCGCCTTCTTCATCACGCTCGGCGCACTCCTGGTCGGCGGGCTCATCACCCTCAACATCGGCTGGATTATCCTCCACGAGCGTAACGTCGCCCTCGCCGTCCTGGGGGTCATTTTGTTCTCCCTCGTCATCGCCGGCGTCGTCCTCAACACCGTTTTCCTTGTCCGCGAGGTCCGCCGCAACGAGCGTCAAGACTCCTTCCTCAACGCCGTCACTCACGAGCTCAAAACCCCAATCGCCAGCATCCGCCTCTACCTCGAAACCCTGCAGCGCCGGGCGACATCGGAAGAACAAAAGCAGGAGTTCTACCGGATCATGCTCTCCGACTCCGATCGCCTCCTCGCCACCGTCGAGCAGGTCCTCAAAGCCGGCCAGTTGGGCCAGAAACACCGCCAGCAACACCGCACCCTCATCAACCTCGAATCGCTCGTCGCCGACTGCATCGCCATCACCCTCCAGCGCCATCACCTCCCGCCCGGCAGCATCGCCCTCGAGCCCGTCCCCGGCGCCGTCCGCCTCTTCGTCCTCGGCATCCCGGAAGACGTCCGCACCGCCGTCATCAACGTCCTCGATAACGCTGTCAAATACTCCCCCGAAGGCGTCCGCGTCCGCTGCTCGCTGGCCATCGTCAACTACACCTCCGTCGCCCTGACCATCACCGACACCGGCGTTGGCCTCGACCCCAATCAGTTCAAGCGCATCTTCAAACGTTTCTACCGCGTCCCCGGCCGCTCCATGGCAAAGTTTAAAGGCACCGGCCTCGGCCTCTTCCTTGTCCGCAACATCGCTCGCCAGCACGGCGGCGACGCCATTGCTTCCAGCCCAGGCCCTGGCCTTGGAGCCTCTATCACCATCACACTCCCGCTGGCCAGTCCAACCGAATCATCACCGCGCAACTAACCCGGTACAATCGCCTTAAGACCGCAGCTACCTCAAGCATCGCACTTCGGGAACTCATGTTTCTTCTCTGGAAATATTTCGCTCTGGGTTTCAGTGCGCTGCTCCCGCTCATCAACCCTCTCGGTTCCGCGCTCATCTTCCTCGGCCTCGTAGGCCACGCTCCGACCGAAGCCTATCGAGCCCTGGCTCGCAGAATCGCCATCAATACCGTTATCTTCCTGGCAGTCATCGAGCTTGTCGGCTCCGCGCTGCTCCGCTTCTTCGGAATCTCCCTGCCTATCATGCAAGTCTCCGGCGGCATCGTCATCGCCATGATCGGCTGGTCGCTGCTTAATCAGAAAGACAGCGCCCCCAGTCAAGACAAGACCGATGCCGCCGACGCGGCAGCACCTGCCATCACCCGGGCCGAGATCAGCGGCCTGCAGGAAAAAGCCTTCTATCCTTTCACCTTTCCTATCACCGCCGGACCCGGCTGCATTGTCGTCATGCTCACTCTTACCGTCCATGCCAGCCAGCGTACCGTCGCCGAAACCGTTCTCGCCCACACCGGCCTATTGCTTGCCGCAATTGCGCTCAGCGCCAGCATTTATTTCTGCTACGCCTACGCTCCCAGGATTGCCCATTCGATCTCTCCGTCGACTGCGCACGGAGTTCTTCGCGTCGTCGCCTTCATCCTCTTCTGCATCGGCGTACAGATCGCCTGGAACGGTCTCGACAGCCTACTCAAGCCGCTGCTGCAACATTAAACAGTAAGTAGCCATCAGAGTCACAAATGCCGTCAGCCATGCCATTGATCGTCCTCATCGAAGATGAAGAACACCTCGCCCAAGGTCTTCTCTTCAATCTTCAGGCCGAGGGCTACCGCACCCACCATGAATCCGATGGCGACGCCGCGCTCAGTTACCTGCTCGCTCCTATAGAAGATCCGAAGGAAAACATCGCCGCCATCATTCTCGACTGCATGCTCCCCGGCGTCGACGGCTTCACCATTGTCCGCGCTCTCCGCGAAGCCCAGCGCTATACTCCGGTCCTCATGCTTACCGCTCGCTCGCGGCCCGAAGAAGTTCTCGAAGGCATCGAAGCCGGAGCCGACGATTACCTCGCCAAGCCGTTCGACCTTAACATCCTCCTTGTGCGGTTGAAATCTCTCCTCCGCCGCACCGCATGGCAGAGCGCGGCAACCCCCGAAACGCCTCCACCTGCGCTATCGGATCAAACCGACGAATACACCTTCAATCACCGCACCATTCGCTTCGACACCCTCGAGCTCATCTCCCCCAACCGCATCACCCACCTCACCCTCATGGAGGCCGACCTCCTCCGCTACTTCACCGAGCGCGAAGGCCAGATCGTCTCCCGTAAACAGATCCTCGAAGAGGTCTGGCGCGTCCACGAGGACACCGACACCCGCGCGATCGACAACTTCATCGTCCGCTTACGCCGCTACATCGAGGACGACCCTTCCGACCCCCACCACCTCATCACCGTTCGGGGCATAGGCTACCGGTTCCTCGCCAACTCTTAGCGCTGGGACAATACTCTGCCCGCCGCAATCCCCTGTTTTGCCTCTCGCCACCTCCGTGCCTCCACCGGCGCCAAAATTCGGTGCACCATAGCCAGAAGTTCCGGCAAACGGAACGGTTTTGCCAGAAAATTCCACCCCTCCGCCCGCGTCTGTTTCTCGAACTCGCCGTCGACATCCCCACCGGAGATCAACAACACCGGAAGATCACTGCGCAAGGCCTTCAATTCTCTGCCCAAATCCACGCCCGATTGCCCCGGCATATACAGATCTGTAACAAGCAGGTCGATCGTCGGCACACTGCGAAAGATTTGAATGGCCCGCTCTGCATCTCCTGAACTGAAGACGCTATATCCTTCATGTTCCAGAAATGTCCGCGTTAGCGAGCGAATATCCGGGTCGTCATCCGCCAGCAAGATCATGCTGGGAGAGAATTCCGGCAAATTGCCGTTGCTGGGAGAAACTTCGAACTTTGTCTGCGAATCTTTGTGGTTATTCCCGGTAAAGACTTCCATGCCGCTTAACACTCTTCGCCGCACCCCGCCTGCGGCGTCACTTTCCGCTCAACTGACGTGCCACACAGATGGACTCCCGAAATCATCCGCGAGTTGCCTTGCAAAAATGATTCTCGCGGCACCCGCGATACACTTGATGCGGGCCCTCGCTAAGCAGCAAAACAATGCGCATTCTCACCCGCTATATCCTCCGCGAAGTCACCTCGCACGCCCTTCTCGGCGGAGCCCTCTTCACCTTCATCATCTTCACCCGCGACCTCGGCAAGATCCTCGAGTTCGTCGTCCGCGACTCCGCCTCCTACTCGGACGTCGCCCGCATCATCCTCTACACGCTCCCTCCGGCCCTCACGGTCACCATTCCCATGGCCGTCCTCGTCGGCATTCTCCTCGGCCTCTCCCGTCTCGCCGCGGACAGCGAGATCACCGCCATGCGCGCCGCCGGCATCGGAGCTATCGACTTCGTCCGCATTGTTTCCATCGTCTCCGCCGTCGCCCTCGTCCTCGGCCTCTTCAACTCGCTCTACCTCGCTCCCCGCGCCGCCTCCGGCCTCATCTCTCTCGGCGAATCCCTCAAGTCCTCTCAGGCTTCGTTCGAAGTTCAGCCCCGCGTCTTTTACGAAGAATTCAAAGACCGCGTCCTCTACATCCAGGACGTCACCCCCGCCGCCGGAGCCGCGCTCTGGCATCACGTGTTTCTCGCCGATCTCACCGAGCCCGCCGACCCCCACATCACCACAGCCGAACAGGCCGTCGTCGTCAACGGAACCCCAAATACCCCCGACGCCCAGACCATCCGCCTCCATCTCCTCAACGGCGGCCAGCACACCACCTCCGCCACCGACCCCGACCAATACAACATCTCCACCTTTACCTCCACCGACATTCCCATCGAGACCGAAGCCCCCGAAGACACCCATCTCGGGCGCCTCAACACCAACATCGAAGCCCTTTCGCTTCCCGAGCTCTGGCGTCGCGCCAACGCCCAGGCCGCCACCAACGGCCGCACTCCCTCGATCTACCGCATCGAGTTCAACAAGCGTTTCTCCTACCCCTTCGCCTGTCTCGTCCTCATGCTGGTTGGCGTGCCGCTCGGCATCTCGTCCAAACGCGGAGGCAAATCCACCGGCTTCGTCCTCACCATCGTCCTTGTCTTTATCTATTACTTTCTTTCTTCAGTTGGGGTCGCCTTCGCACAGTCGGGCAAGCTCTCACCGTTCCTCGGCGTCTGGGGAGCCAACCTCCTTTTCGCCGCCGCCGGCGCAATCCTCCTCTACCAGATGTCCCGCGGAGGCATCGCCCTCGGCATCTTTTCCTCGCTCGGCGTCGAGCTTAACAAACTCATCACCCGCCTCACCAGCGGCAATCAATCTATCGGCTCCCGCTTCAACGTCGACGTCGCCACCTGGCTTCGCCGTTTCCGCAGCATCTCCCGCATCCAGTTCCCTCTCCTGCTTGACGACTACGTCATGCGCGAGTACGCCACCAACTTCGCCATCGTCCTGTTCTCCTTCTCCACCCTTTTCCTCATCTTCACCTTCTTCGAGCTCATTGGCCCCATCTTCCGCAACCGCACCCCCCTCATCACCGTAGGCGAATACCTCGTCAACCTCATCCCCTTCATCCTCTACAACGTAACACCGCTCTGCGCTCTGGTCGCCGTCCTCGTCACCTTCGGCGCTCTCAACCGCACCTCAGAGCTCACCGCGATGAAGTCTTCAGGCATCAGCCTCTATCGCATCATCACGCCCGTGCTCTTCGTCACGCTACTCATCTCCGCCGGCCTCTTCGTCTTCGACGAGTTTTACCTCCCCAACGCCAATCGCCGCCAGGAGGCCCTCCTCTCCATCATCAAAGACAAGCCCGCCCAGACCTTCTCGCGTCCAGACCGCCAATGGATCTCCGGCCAGACCAACAACAACGGCGAACCCGCCCGCATCTTC
>DATAVY010000013.1:0-7668 GCA_036267495.1 Edaphobacter sp. | reverse complement strand
CCTGTGTATGTGCTGCGGGATGCCGGTGGAAGGATTGCGGAAGAGCTGGGAAGAGAGTGCGGGCGGGTGGCGCTGCTGTTCGGGTCGGAGAAGACGGGGCTGAGCAATGATGAGCTGAGCCACTGCCACTGGTTGTTGACGGTTCCGATGGAGAAGCATGAGGGGGTGCGGCATCCTTCGATGAATCTGGGACAGGCGGTGGCGGTTTGTTTGTATGAGCTGGTTCGGTCTGCGGGAATGTCTGCTGCGGCGGGGGGCGAGAATTCGCGGGCGGCGGGGGGCGAGGTGGAGAGGCTGACGGGGCTGCTCACTGAGGTGCTGAAGGAGACCGGTTATACGACGCGGCATCCGGCCAATTGTGATGAAGCGCAGATTCGGCGGCTGGTGTTGAGAATGGGCGTTGCGGCGGGCGATGTGCCGGTGTGGATGGGATTTCTGCGGCAGGTTTTATGGAAGGTGCGCGGGGGCGGCGATTTATAGGTGCAGGTGTATCTTGCCGCAGAAAGAACAAACACCAAATACGGGGTCCTTCACTCGTTCAGGATGACAGCTTCGAAGAGAAAGTGTTTGTTGACGGCGATGTCCCTATCGCGAAGGGCGCGACGAACTGTAGACTAGGCGACATTCATACACTTCTGAAGAGTGTGGACACTGGAGGGTTGGAGCATGTTTGTGCGTAAGAGACTGTTGGCGGCTGCGGGGATCGTATTGGGATGGTGTTTCACGGCGAGTGGATGGGCACAGGGAAAGCAGCTTACGACTGAGGATTATGCGCGAGCGGAAAAATTTATGGCGTACAACGTCAATCCGCTGGTGTATCACGGAGTGTCGCGGCCGACGTGGATGGAAGATGGACGATTCTGGTATCGCGACAATGGGCCGGATGGAGTGACGTTCGTGGTGGTCGATCCGGCGAAAGGGACGAAGGGGCCGGCGTTCGATCAGACGAAGCTGGCGACGGCACTTTCGGCGGCGACCAACGGCAGGATGAGAGCGGACGCGCATCATCTGACGATCTCGGAGATTAGTTTTTCCGATGGCGACAAGACGGTGGTGGTTGGGAACGGGTCGCGCAAGTTTCGCTGCGATCTGAGCGGCGCGGGGGTTTGCACCGAGGTGTTGGAGCCGGGCGGGAAACCGGCGGAGACAGCGCAGCCGGGCGGGCGGGCGCGGGGAGGCACGGATGTTTCGCCGGACAAGACGAAGGCTGCGTTTATTCGCAATTGGAATCTGTGGGTTCGCGATGTGAAGACGGGCAAGGAGACGCAACTGACGACGGATGGGGTGAAGGACTTCGGCTACGCGACGGACAATGCGGGCTGGCAGATGAGCGATAACCCGATCCTGGTGTGGTCGCCGGACTCGAAGAAGATTGCGACGTTTCAGCAGGACCAGCGCAAGGACGGCGAGATGTATCTGATCCCGACGACCAATGGACATCCGGAGCTGAAGGCGTGGAAGTATCCGCTAGTGGGCGATAAGGATGTGACGATGATCGAGCGGGTGATCATCGACGTGGATTCGGCTACGAATTCTCCGAGGGTGATTCGGTTGAAGATGCCGCCGGATCAACACCGGTCAACGTTGTGCGATGACGTGAGCTGCCGCGGCGGCAGCGGATGGGACGATGTGCAGTGGAGCGATGACGGCGCGCATCTCGCGTTTGTTTCCACGTCGCGCGACCACAAGCAGGAGTGGATGCGGATTGCGGATGCTTCGACTGGCGACATTCGCGATGTGATGGGGGAGACGACCGCGAAGTTTTATGAGAGCGGCAATGACAAGGTGAACTGGAAGTATCTTTCGAAGACGAATGAGTTGCTGTGGTTCAGCGAGAAGAGCAACTGGGGCCACCTGTATCTCTGGGATATCGCAACGGGCAAGCTGAAGAACCAGATTACAAGCGGCGACTGGAACGTGACCCAGGTGCTGCATGTGGATCAAGCGACGCGGACGATTTATTTTGAGGGTGTCGGGAAGGAGGGTGGCGATCCCTATTTCCGGCGCTATTATCGCGTCAATTTCGATGGGAAGGATTTGAAGCTGTTGACCCCGGAGAATGCGGACCATGCGATTACTCCGTCGCAAGATGGACGCTACTTTGTCGATGTGTACTCGACGGTGACGGAGCCAGAGACGGCGGTGGTGCGTGACGATACCGGCAAGGTGGTTGTCGATGTGGCGAAGCAGGACATCGCGAAGTTGAAGGCGGCGGGATGGGTTGCGCCGATTCCGATTACGGTGAAGGCCCGCGATGGGAAGACGGACCTGTATGGCTTCATGTTCAAGCCGACGGACTTCGATGCGTCGAAGAAATATCCGATTGTGAACCATGTGTATCCGGGGCCGCAGACGGGCTCGTGCGGAGGGCGTGGGTTTGCGGCGGCGCATGGCGATGAGCAGTCGCTGGCGGAGCTTGGCTTTATTGTTGTGTGCATCGATGGCATGGGGACGCCGTGGCGATCGAAGGCGTTCCACGAGTTTTACTACGGAAACCTTGGCGACAATACGATTCCCGATCAGATTTCGGGGATGAAGGATCTGGCGGCGAAGTATCCGTGGATCGATCTCGACAAGGTGGGGATCTATGGGCACTCGGGCGGCGGCAATGCCACGGGCGCCGCGATGTTTCATTATCCCGACTTCTTCAAGGTCGGGATTGCGGAGAGCGGCAATCATGACCAGCGCGATTATGAAGATGACTGGGCGGAGAAGTGGGCCGGGCTGGAGGTAAAGAACGCCGATGGCACGTCGAACTATGACAGCCAGGCGAACCAAAACTTCGTTCAGAACCTGAAGGGAAAGCTGCTGCTGGCGCATGGAACGATGGACAACAATGTGCCGCTGAACAATACGCTGCTGGTGGTGGAGGCGTTGATCAAGGCGAACAAGGATTTCGATCTTCTGATCATTCCTAATGTCGCGCATGGTTACGGCTATGCGACGCAGTACATGACGCGGCGGCGGTGGGATTATTTCGTAAAGAATCTTGCCGGGGATGTTCCGCCGAAGGAGTATGAGCTGAAGTCCGCGGCGGCGGTTGCGGCGGCGATGCGCAATGGGCCGGATGATGCGGAGATTCAGTACGAGCAGTAACTTTTCCGCAAGCCGAATCGGAGGAGCCCGTTGTTTGTGCTCCTCCGATTTTCATTGGCGCTGAGATTCCTCATTCGACGATCTGTCCACCGCTGGTCGAAGTATGAGCTGATACCTGCCAGCCGTTATTCGTGTTGGTCAAGGTTGCGTGGCCGGTCTGGGGGCCGGCGAGATCGGCGTGAAGTTGAGGATAGGCGGTCTGGGTTTCGGCTGCGGAAGCCCATGACGGCGCATCGGCCAGGGTGTAGTGATAGGTGACCTGCGTGGTGGCGCCAGCTGCGCTTGTGGTTGGAGTGGAACTGTCGATGCTGCTGACTTTGCGATGGCCGTAGCAGAAGTTGCCGAAGCCAGGTTGATTGACATCGGCTGTCCAGGCGGAGCGGCCGTTGTCGGAGAGATCGTAGTTATTGACCTGCTTGCTGGAGATGATCAGCCGCTTCTTCTCCGCGGTGGTGCGGACGAGGAGGCCCTGATCGACGAGCGCATCGTAGCCGGAGGTTTTGCTTGCGTCGGAGGTGTCGGCCTGTACGGGAAATTTGACCGGGTCAGGCCAAAGGCAGGCTGGGTGCGCGCTGTAGTAGCTGTCGATTGCGTTGGTGAAGTTTGAGGTGTTGTCGGCTTTTTTGTTGCAACCGATTGCGAGCAAGATTGCGACGCCGCACAGGGCGAGTGTACGGGGCAGATTACGGTTGGCATGGATGCGCATCGAGTATCTCCTGTTCCTTCTTGATTGGGATGCAGAAGAACGACGCGGTGTGTTCGGAAAATTTGGTTGCCCGCGAGGGGAATTTTTAGAGCTGCGCAATTTCTTTAGAGCCAGCCCTTGGTGCGGGCGATGCGGGCGGCGTCGACGCGATTGGATGCGCCGAGCTTGGCGATGGCTTCGGAGAGATAGTTGCGGACGGTACCTTCGGAGAGGTGGAGCTCGGCGGCGATCTCGATGCTGCTGCGACCATCCCCGGCGCGCTGCAGGATCTGACGCTCGCGCTCGGTGAGGGGGTCGATCTCGGCGTTCCAGGCCTCGGTGGCGAGGGCAGGATCGACGACGCGCAGGCCGCGATGGACGCGACGGACGGCGTCTGCGAGCTCGGCGGCGGGGCGATCTTTGAGGAGATAGCCGCGTGCGCCGGCGTCGAGTGCGCGGCGAAGATAGCCGGGACGCGCGAAGGTGGTGAGGATGATGGTTCGGGTGTTGGGGTGGCTCGTACGAAGGCTGGCAGCGAGCTCGAGGCCGGTCATCTGCGGCATCTCGATGTCGGTGACGAGGACGTCGGGTGTGAGGCGGGTGACGGCGGTGAGAGCGTCGCGGCCGTTGGCGGTTTGAGCGATGACAGTGATATCGGGTTCGAGTTCGAGCAGGGCGGAGAGCGCGCCGAGGACCATGGTCTGGTCTTCGGCGAGAACGACGCGGATGGATGCGCTGGGTGCGCTCATAGGATTCCACACGGCGTTGCAAGCTGGCGTTGAGTTGTCGTTCGGGGGAGCTCGATGAGGAGGGTGACGCCGGGATCGGCGGTGATGGAGAGGCGTCCGCCGAGGGACTGGACGCGCTCGCGCATGCCGCGGAGGCCGTTGCCCTCCTGAAGTTTCGGATGAGCGCCGTCGTCGGCGATGAGCAGGGAATGGTGGCCATCGCTGGAGTTTGTGAAACGCATGCGGCAGTGCGTGGCCTGGGCGTGACGAACGATGTTGGTGACGGCTTCGCGGACGGCGAGGCAGAGTACGGTCTCTTCTGCGGCGTGAAGTTTCGGCAGTGGGGATTCGCAGGAGAGGGTTACGCCTGCGGCCTGGAGGGTGTTGCGGGCTAGCTCCATTTCGGCGGGAAGGCCCTGGGAGCGGTAGCCGCCGATGGCTTCGCGGACTTCGCTGAGAGCGGTGCGGGCGGTTTTTTCTACGTCGGCGATCTCCAGGGCTGCACGCTGCGGGTCGCGCTCGATGAGGCGGCCGGCGAGTTCGGCCTTGAGGACGATGACGGAGAGGGTGTGGCCGAGGACGTCGTGGAGATCGCGGGCGATACGTTCGCGCTCGGCAACGGCAGCGAGTTGCTCGATCTCTTCGTGAGCCATGCGGAGCTTGACGTCGGCGCGCTTTTGTTTGGCGATGAAGGCGTTGCCCGCTGCGACGATGATCATGACGCCAGCGGTCAGCAAAACGGCAATGAGACTGACATGGAGGAACAGGCCTGCGAGCACAAGGCCGAGAGTTTGCACGGCGAGAACGGTAATGAGGACAGGAACAGATGCGACTGCGAATGGAAGAAATGCGCCGCTGTAGATGAAGAAGCTGGAGGCTCCGGCGTTGATTGGAAAACTGACAAGACCGAGAGCATAGAAGACGATGAGGAGTGCATGACGCTGGCGGACGCGCCGCGATCGCATGTAGGCGATATAGGCGACGAGGAAGACGGCGTAAATAATGCCGGATTCGATCCAGAGGCGGGCGCTGCGGCGAAGGATGGGATCGACGAAGAAGAAGACCGAGTAGGCGAGCCAGATGTAACCGGAGTTCCGTTGGCCGCCGATGTCGACATTGCTTAGCGGTTTGTCAGATTGGTCGCTCATAGAGATGTCGCTCGTGATCCAAAGTGTACCGCGTCAGGCGTTCTGCTCTTTGCGATGGAAGATGAACCAGCTGAGGCCGAGCATCAGGAGAGTGAAGCCGATGAGCGCGTTCCAATGGGTGATGAGGGACATGGCGTCTCCGTAGCCGAAGATGTGGAGCATGAGCTGGGCGAGATGGTAGGTCGGCAGCGCGGGGGCGATGCCCTGCAGCCAGTGCGGCATGAATTGGATTGGCATCCATAGACCGCTGAGGAAAGACATCGGCAGGTAGATGAGATTGACGATGCCGGCGGCGGCGTTTGCGGGAACGACGAGGGCGAGCAGGAGACCCATGCTGGCAAAGCTGATGGAGCCGGCGATGGTCATGCCGAGCATTTTGATCAGCTCTGAGGATGTCAGCGAGACGCCGCCGAAGGAGACGGCGATTGCGATGAGAATGGCGACGATGATAAGGCCGAAGGCGACGGCAGAGGCGCATTTGGCGAAGAGATAGGCTGCGGCGGGCATCGGACTGGCGCGTTTGAGTTCAAGCCAGCCGGCGGCGAGTTCTCCCGCGAGGCCGACGCCGATGCCAAAGAGCGACGCACCGATGAGACCGAAGCAGGCATAACCGCCAAGCATGTATTTCGCGATGTGGATGTTTCCTGCTGTGGCGTTGCGGTTGGCGATGCCAAAGAGCACGTAGAACATGACTGGAAAGCCGATGGTGGAGAGCGAGAAGGGTTTGGTGCGCATCAGCTTGAGGAATTCATATCTGGTTTCCTTGCGGAAGATGCGGAGGGTATTGACGGAGTTGGTTGTGGCTGGAAGGGGATGGGAGATGGCGGCGGTGGACATTGGGTTCTCCTTTGGTGCAGTGCTTGCGTTGTGCCAAATTGCGGGTCCTGGGGGAAAAACAAACAACGACAAATGCGGGGGTCCTTCACTCCGTTCAGGATGACGGCTAGAGACTGATGCTGGAGTTGCTAGCTGCTCGTCAGTGCGAGGAAGGCGTCTTCGAGGGCGGGGCTTGCGATTTCGAGGCCGCTGAGGGTCTCGTCGCGCTGGAGCATTGCGCGGAGAACGGTTTCCGCGTCGGAGGCTGTGACGGCGACTGCGCCTTCCTTGAAGGTGACGCTGGTTACGCCGGGAAGGGCGCGGAGGAACTCCCGCGACAGATTGGTGTGGCAGCGGATGGTGCGGCCGCCGCTGTTGCGCTTGATCTCGGCGGGAGTGCCTTCGCTGATGAGACGGCCTTTGTTGATGACGATGATGCGGTGGGCGAGAGCGTCGGCCTCTTCGAGATAGTGGGTAGTGAGGAGAACTGTTTTTCCCTGAGCGGAGAAGTTGCGGACCTGCTGCCAGAGGGCGCGGCGGGATTCGATGTCGAGGCCGACGGTGGGTTCGTCGAGGAAGATGAGGTCGGGGTTGCCGCAGATGGCGAGGGCGAAGAGAACGCGCTGCTTCTGACCGCCGCTGAGCTGGCCGAAGAAACGATCTTCGACGCCCTGGAGCTGGGCGATGCGAAGAATCTCTGCGACGGAGAGCGGATTGGGATAGTAGCTGCGGAAGAGATCGAGGTGCTCGCGGACGCGGAGGGTTTCGGTGATGCGGGCGACCTGAAGCATGGCTCCAACGCGGGTGCGCGTGGTGGTGTTGCGCGGGTCGCCGCCGAAGACACGTGTGGCGCCGGAGGTGGGGGCGATGAGACCGAGGAGCAGTTTGACGGCGGTGGATTTGCCTGCGCCGTTGGGGCCGAGAAGCGCAACGACTTCGCCGGGATGGAGTGAGAGGCTGAGATTGTCGAGGGCCACGGTGTTGCCGTATCGCTTGGTGATGTTGGTCAGTGTGGCGACAGGTTGGTTGTGCCTTGTTGCCGGGGCATCTTCGATGGCTGTGTCGGTTTCGTAGGCGATTGCGCTCAGCGGCATGATCGATCTCCTGTTTTTTGCTTACAGGAAAGATCATGGGCTGATCCGGGCGGCGGCAGTAGTGTTGCGCGTCAGGAATCGGAGGTGACAGTTGTCATGTG
>DATAVY010000012.1:0-2480 GCA_036267495.1 Edaphobacter sp. | reverse complement strand
AGTATCGCCGATTCCTGCACTATCCGCCGTATGGCGTGATCGCGAATATCCTGGTGCGCAGCCAGCGCATGGAAGAGGCGGCGGGATGGGCCGCCACGCTGGGCAAATGGTTTCAGTCCGCGGAGCTTCCGGGCATTCGCGCGCTCGGCCCGGCTGCGGCGCCTATCGCGAAGATCAAACGCACGTATCGCTTTCACCTGCTGCTGAAGGCGGATCGCCGCGAGGCGCTTTCCCGCGCCCTGCGCGGAGCCCGCGAATACGCCGAAAAGTCGGGCATTCCCCGTAGTGGACTGGTCTTCGACATGGACGCGATCAGCTTGATGTAACTCAGAAGCTGTCACCGTCCTGGAGCGGAACCGGGTGGCGTCACATTTGGAGAGATGGGATATCCGGTCGCCGGCGAATCACAACCTGACTGACTAAATGAGCGAACCCACAGAACCGGCGGCAGGCGCACTCGTCCGGATCGCCAGTCTCGCCGGACGTGGGGTTTGGACATGGAGTTTTCAGTGGTCGTCAATCTATGAGGTGAAGCTCTTTCCCAGGCTTGAAGCGCACGGCTTTGCCCGGGGTGATCGTCACCTCTGCGCCGGTGCGCGGATTCCGGCCAATACCCGTCTTGCGCGGTCGCACGTTGAAGACGCCGAAGCCCCGCAGCTCGATTCGTTCCCCCGCCGCCAGCGCCTTCTTCAGGCTTTCAAAGATCGTATCGACTGCCGCCTCTGCTTTATTGCGGGGGAGGCCAGTTCGTTCGATCACCCGGTGCACGATGTCCTGCTTAATCAAGGCATTCTCCAGAGGGGTTCCGCTTTGATGACGGGCAGCCCGGTTCAGCGGGTGGCGCCCGAGCATTGTCATCTTCGATAGTGCCCTATTAAGATGCAGATTCGAAGAATAAAGTGCCGCGAAACCTCGATTGCTCTGTAATTTAGGCTGTCGGCACCTGATTGGGCAAGGGAGCAGGATGGCAATCAAGAGTGACACATGGATCAGGGAGCGAGCGCTGCAGGATGGCATGATCGCGCCCTTCAGCGAAAAACAGGTACGGGAAGGCGTGATCTCCTATGGCCTCTCCTCCTACGGCTACGATCTGCGGGTTTCCGACGAGTTCAAGATTTTTACCAACGTCAACAGCGCCATCATTGATCCGAAGAAATTTGACGAGCGCTCGTTTGTCACCGTCCAGGCCGAATCGGTCATCGTTCCGCCCAATTCGTTCGCGCTCGCCAGATCAGTGGAGTACTTCAAAATTCCCCGTGATGTCCTCACCATCTGCGTCGGCAAATCAACCTATGCCCGCTGCGGCATCATCGTGAACGTCACCCCGTTCGAGCCGGAATGGGAAGGTTTCGTCACGCTAGAAATCTCAAACACCACACCTCTGCCCGCGAAGATCTATGCCAATGAGGGCCTCTGCCAAATCCTTTTCTTCCAGTCCGACCAAGTGTGCGAAATCAGTTATGCTGACCGTCGCGGCAAGTACCAGAAACAGCAGGGGATCGTCCTCCCGAAGCTGTGACTGCAACTTAAGTAACGAAGAAACAGTCGCCACAGATTTGACCTGGTGACCATAGTTAGTGTCTGATGGTTACCAGAACAACGCAGATCTGGGGAAACGGGGTGCGGAAGGCGGAGACGCCATTCGCACCCATCTTTTTGCCTTTTCGCTCCTCTCCGCAATTTTTCCCTGCGCGCGCGTCCTTTTACCGGGCACGGTCTGCATCTCACCAAAACGTAGATTGACGAAGTCCCGCAGCGGCCAGGAGTTGGAACCGCCGCGGGCGACGTTCATCCCAACCCGGACCTAACCGTCCGCATGTATCGGAGAAGAGTCGAATGAGAAAGTTTTTCGCTGGTCTTTTAGTTGTGGGACTTGGTTTTGCGGGGACTGCGGTCACTGCATCTGCCGCTTCAAGCAAAACCGATCTGGACGCCCGTCTGGATGCGGCAACACGCGTCATCAATGAAGTTATGGCTACCCCGGATAAAGCGATCCCCGATGTGATCACGAAGAAGGCGACCTGCATCGCTGTAGTGCCCAGCATGAAAAAGGGTGCATTCGTGGTGGGTGGCCAGTACGGCCAAGGCGTCGCTACCTGCCGCACCGGACATGGATGGAGTGCTCCCGTCTTCTTCCGCATTGCCGGCGGCAGCTTCGGCTTCCAAATCGGCGGTCAGGCCACTGATCTGGTTCTGGTTGCCGTGAATCAGAAAGGCTTCCAGGATCTGTTGAAGAACAAGGTCAAGCTGGGCGGCGATGCGGCTGCTTCCGCGGGTCCGGTGGGCCGCAACGCGCAGGCGGGAACGGATTGGAAGCTCAATGCTGAGCTGCTGACTTATTCGCGGTCCAAGGGTCTGTTCGCCGGCATCGATCTCACAGGCGACGATGTCTCACAGAACGTCGATGACACGACCACCTTCTACAACGGCGCCAACAACTCCTTCGAGTCCATTCTGAAGGGCAACGTCGCCGTTCCTGA
>DATAVY010000011.1:0-27585 GCA_036267495.1 Edaphobacter sp. | reverse complement strand
TTCTGCGGAGACCGGAACCTGCTGGGTGGAGCTCGCAAGTTGCTCGAAGATGTTCTGCAGACGGCGGCGATAGTGCGTCAGGAGCAGGGTATGGGCCATGGCGAGGGCTTCGCGTGTGGCCTGTGGAGTGACGAAGGGATTCCCATCGCGGTCGCCACCGATCCATGAGCCGAAGCGGATAAGCAGAGGGAGGCCGCAGATATTTGTAACTGAATCCGTATCTTTTTGGATCGGGTATTCGGCGGCAAGCGCAGAGGCGACCTCGGTGTACAGAACGGGAAGAGTATCGAAGAGGCTGGATTCGTAATAATCGAGGGCCATACGGATCTCGTCGCGTACGGTAGGTCGAACGCTGCGTACGTCGTCGGTCTGCCAGAGTGCGGCGATTTCGGCGATGAGGTTGCGCTCAAGCGCCTCAAGCTGCGGTTCGGGAACCGGAATGCGATCAAGTTGTTCGAGCAGATCGGAGATGCGGCGGCGTTTGAACATCACGCTGCGGCGCGCGACTTCGGTTGGGTGTGCCGTGAAGACTGGGATGACGCAGATGCGGCTGAGAAGCTCGTAGGCGCCCCCCGCGCCAATGCCTGCCTCGCGCATGCGTCGAAGCGTTCCGCGCAAGTCGCCACGCACGACCGTATTCGCAGAGACGCCCTCCTTGAGCTGGTGGGAGAGGCGGCGGCGTTTGCGGTGGTTCGTCTCGGCGAGATTGATGAGCTCGAAATAGAAGCCAAAGGCCCGCGCGAGCTGATAGGCAGCGGGAAGATCGAGCGTGCGCACCCGGTTCAGGGCGTGCTCGAGATGCGCATCTGCCGACGCCTGGTTGGCCGGTCCGCGTTGCGGTGTTTCAGCTTCGCGGCGGGCGATTGCCGTCCGGCGAAGGTCCTCGACCGCGTCGTAGAGCGGGTCGCCCGCCTGTTCGCGGAGGACTTCGCCAAGCAGCATGCCGAGCGAGCGGACATCGCGGCGCAAGGGCGCTTCCTTAAGCTCGCCGGCCGAGGTCTGAAGTTCGGCGAGGCGCTGGGACCAGTCGGTTGGAGTCCAGTGAGACGGCATAGTTTGATTATGCCCTGCGGAGTGGAAACCACCGTGCGAGGCGGCGCTCAATCGAACAGCCATCGCGCCCTAAGCCGCTACCTGCTTGGTGGAACAAAGAAATGTGATTAGGGACGGGCTACGCTACATCACCTGTGCAATCTTCTCCAGCTCCTCCTGCAGGCAGGGCAGCGAGCAGGTGATCGACTCCATCCGGAAGGCCGCGGTCCGGGCATCCTGCGTCGAGACGCCATACCCGCGAGCGGCAAGAAAGCTGCTGATCAGATCGGCGGCCTGCCAGGAGTCGAGGCCAGACTTCATCAGGTCTTCGCGCAGACCATTAAGATCGGCTTCAGCAAATTTCTCGACATGGGCAATCTTGGCCTTTGTCATTTGCAACTCCTGCTGGATTTGCTCCTGCAGCCTGCAGCTCTCATTGTTAGACGCCAGAAAACAGATTGGCGTCTTAAGACAAGCCGAACAAAACAAGTTACTTCAAAACCCGCGTTTCCCTGCAGAATTTTACGAAGCGAGGATGCAGGAAGTTTCAGTCCCGGTTATCAATCGGAGTGGAGCGTTCCGCCAGCAGAACGGCGATTCCATCGATGACGGGATAGCGCCGTCCGCAGCCCTGGCATCGTATCGCATCGCCCTCAAGCTGCAAGGTTTGGTGGCAGACGGGACAGACGAGCCGGCGCAGGTTCTCCACCATCAGGGAGCACATCACTCTATCTTAGCGAGAGAGCACGATACCATGGAGAAGATGACCACATCACCGCAAGTTTTGGATGGCATTGCAATTGCTAACGACATCAAGGCTGAGGTCGCGGCGGAGGTCCAGGCGCTCGCCGCACGCGGAATCATCCCAGGGCTTGCCGTCATTCTCGTAGGCGAAGTGCCCGCGTCGCAGATCTATGTTCGCAGCAAAGTGAAAACCTGCGCTGAGCTCGGCATCTTCAGCGAAATGCTCACCCCGTCCGAAACGATTACCACCAGCGAGATGCTTGCCCTGGTAGACGATCTCAACGCCCGCGACGACATCGATGGCATCCTGATTCAACTGCCGCTCCCCAGACACGTCGACACGAAACGCCTGCTGGAGGCTGTCTCGCCTGACAAAGATGTTGACGGTTTTCATCCCGTGAACGTCGGCCGTTTGCAAAGCGGCCAGCCCGGCCTTGCGCCCTGTACGCCGGCGGGAATCATGGAGATTCTGCGCCGCAGCAACCTGCCGGTGACGGGACAAAATGCAGTTGTCCTGGGGCGGTCCGATATTGTCGGCAAACCTGCCGCGATGTTGCTGGTGAACGCCTCGGCGACAGTCACCATCTGCCACAGCAAGACGATTGATCTGGCAAAGTTCACTCGAGCGGCGGACATTCTGATTGCGGCGATTGGACGTCCGGGCTTCGTGACCCCGGACATGGTGCAGCACGGAGCAACGTTGATCGATGTCGGGATCAATCGCATCACCGATCCCGAGGAGGTTGCGAAGTATTTCCCAAACGATGCTGCTCGTGCAGCTACCTTCGCCAAGCGCGGCTCCGTCGTTGTCGGCGACATTCACCCTGCGGCGTTTGCCAATGCCGGAGCCTACACGCCTGTCCCCGGCGGCGTCGGCGCACTGACCATTGCCATGCTGATGCAGAATACGGTCACAGCTGCGAAGCTGCGCCGCGGAATCTCCGCGGAGAAAAAGTAACCGCATGCTGCGCGTTGGCCTCACCGGTGGCCTGGGAAGCGGAAAGTCTACCGCGGCAGAACTGTTCGCAGCCCATGGAGCGCAGATTTTTCAATCCGACGCGATCGGACGCGAACTGATGGAGCCCGGTCAGCCAGTCTATGCGGCTATCGTCAACCACTTCGGCAGAGCCGTGGTATTGCCCGACGGGCGGTTGAATCGTGCCGCGCTCGCGAAGATTTCGTTCGCAGACCATCGCGTCGAGGAGTTGAACGCGATCGTCCACCCGGCAGTCATTGCGCGGCAGGCGGAGCTGAGTGAAGCCATCTTCGAACGTGATCCACAGGCGATCGTCATCGTCGAGTCTGCATTGATCTTCGAAACCAACTACGGAGGAATCAGCTACGGGGAAACAAACCACGGCGGCCCGCAAACCGTTGATGGCGCGCGCTGGAACAACCGATTCGACCGTCTCATCCTGGTGACGGCCCCGGAAGAGGTGAAGATCGCGCGATTCGTGGCGCGCTCGGCCGCCAATACGGCGATGACGGATGAACGCAGAGTTGAACTCGAGGCCGAGGCGCGTCGCCGCCTGGCCCAGCAGATTCCGGATGAGCGGAAGAGCGCCTTGTGCGACTATGTGCTGACCAACGGCGGTGCATTAACCCAACTGGAATGGCAGGTAGATCAGCTCTGGCCGATCCTGAAAGCCGCAGCCGCCTCGCCCACCAGACCATAGGCAGTATTGATTGAATGGAAGTTACGACCCGAAGGCAGACCGGGGAACGCATCGCTCGATACAATCGTATTGCCGGCAGGATATCTCTGCCCAGGAAAGTCAGGTCGTGCCTACGATGAAACTGCGTCCCGTTCTCCTTGTTGTCCTTATTCTTTCTGGCTTCTACTATCTGACGACCCACGTCGGCTCGACCAGCGCATTTGTTCCGTGGGTGCACCGTGCGGCTCCCCCGACAACGAATCCCAGCGCGAATACCGCAGCTGTCAACGGTTCCATGGGCAGCTTCGAATTGACCCAGGCCGATGCCGCGCCCGCATACGACACCGAGGAGCAGCAGAACATCGCGGTCTACAAGAAGGCTCTTCCCTCCGTTGTCAACATCACGTCGACAGCGGTGGCCTTCGACTTTTTCTATGGACCAGTGCCGCAGCAAGGACAGGGTTCCGGCTTCATCCTCGATAAGCAGGGACATATCCTGACCAACAACCACGTCATCGACAACGCGCAAAAGGTTCAGGTCACGCTCTCCGACAAACACAGCTATAGAGCGACCGTCGTTGGTGTCGACAAGGGACACGATCTCGCGCTGCTGCAGATTAACAATGCGCCAAATCTGCAACCCGCCACGCTTGCCGAATCGACGAGTCTCACTGTCGGCCAGCGTGTATACGCAATCGGCAATCCATTCGGATTATCGGGCACGATGACGCGCGGCATTATCTCGGCGATCCGGTCAATCCGCGGACCCAACAACAATCCCATCGAGAACGCGATCCAGACCGATGCGGCGGTAAACCCCGGCAACTCCGGAGGCCCGCTGCTCAACTCCCGCGGCGAAGTCATCGGCATCACAACGCTGATCGCGAACAACGGCGCGGACCAATCCTCGGGAATCGGGTTTGCGATTCCCGTGAACACAGCAAAGGCCGCAATCGCCGACTTTGCCAAGTACGGTCGAATACGCAGGCCTTCGCTTCACATCGCCACCCTGCCCATCGGACCGGACATCGCAGAACAGATCGGATTGGCCGCTGACTATGGCGTTCTCATTCAACGCGTTCTGCCAGGAGGCGCGGCAGAAAAAGCCGGCCTGCATGGCGGCACTCAGCGGGCAGGATATCTGGGCAACATGCCGGTAATGAGCGGGGGTGACCTGATCATCGCCATGGACGGGCAGCAGATCACCAACACTCAGGATCTTGCTGCCGCTATGGACTTGCATCATGCTGGCGATGTGGTGACCCTCACCATATTCCGGGGACGCCGAAAGATGGATGTGAAGGTGACGCTCGGCGATGCAACCGACGGACAGGGAGAAGCGGACAAGCCGATCTAGACGGGAATCGCGGAGGCCGGTTCGAGCAAATCGATCAGCACAGCGATCATCGAAGCATTCGTCGCGTCAGGAGATAGTTTGACGCCCTCGATCAAATGAGAGACCGGAAGCGACTCTCCGGCGCGAAGTAGACGTTCCTCGCCGTGAGGAAAGGTCATTCGAAGACTCCCTGTCGCACACAGGAAAAAAGCCTGCCGCGCGCCGCGAGAAATCTCCGTCTCGTATCGATATCGATTGATTACTGCGGTGCACCGGCCACGTCTCACCATTACGTTAAAGTCAATCGTCGGCCCATCGATCAACGTCGCTTCAATCTCTTCCTCTCCTCGAAAACCATATGCTTCCGCGTCCGGAGCAAGCGAAACGACCTCTCCGCCCTTCGGGTGGAGAAGCAATCCATTCCCCTTCCAGACGAGAATGTTTCGATCGACTCCAGGAAACGTGGAAAATCTTCCAGGCCCGTTTACCTCGGCAAAACTGAGCCTCCAGAAAAAGTGGTCAAAGTCGGCGTCCACAGGTTCAACGGCGAGGTTGCGAGTGATGCCTCCTCCGTTTTTCCATGGGATCGGAGCCAGCGACGCAATCTGGATTGGTTCGTCGATCTTCATCTGCTTCTGCCCTGCTATCACATGGTCGATAAGGGAATTTGAACATAGCGGCGTTTCTGGATCGCATATTCACCGCTGAGGACGCGACAGATCGCCTCAGAATAGGCGAGGTGCTCCTGCTCCAGGATGCGCGCCGAAAGACTCTCGGCTGTATCGTCGTCGTTGATTGTGACAGTCTTCTGCAGAATGATCACGCCGTGATCGACAGCTTCATCGACAAAGTGGACCGTGCAACCTGCGACCTTCGCTCCATAGTCGAGCGCCTGCCTCTGCGCGTCGAGTCCTGGGAATGCCGGCAACAATGATGGGTGAACGTTAAGGATGCGATTCGGAAACGCAGCTACGAACTGTGGCGAGATGATGCGCATGTAGCCTGCAAGACAGACTAGATCGACTTTATGCTGGTGCAGCCGTGCAATCATCTCGGCATCGTGTTCCGCGCGTTTCCGGCCTTCAGAGGGAATGGCAAACGCCGGCAGTTGAAGCGCGTGCGCCGCAGCCAGACCCGGAGCGTCTTCGATGTTCGAGAGCACCACCGCGATCTCCGCGCCTAACAAACGGTTTTCACTGATTGCTTTGGCAATGGCAAGAAAGTTCGAGCCTCTGCCAGAGAGGAGGATGCCCAGGCGATGCATTAAGAATTCCCTTTCCTCAATTCTAGGTCAGCTTGTGAAGGATTTTCCAAGAGGCATTACCTCGCATCAGGCAGCAGTCCCTGCTCGACCAGCACCGGCGGCCTGCGATGCTTCGTCGCCTGCTCATACGCATAGGCCCAGCCCAGCAGATCGCCATCTTTCCACGGCCTAGCTGAAATCTCCAGACCGAACGGCAGGCCGCCGGGATAGAATCCGCCCGGAACCACAACAGCCGGAACGCCGATCATGTTCACCCAGCTCGTATCGCTGTGCGGCCCTCCGCTGATGCCTCCATCCTGCGGCATCGTCTCGTCGGGCGGCGGCATCTGCGTCGCCGGGTAAACATAACCGTCCAGGTGCAGCCGGTCCAGCGTTGCATTGTAGGCATCGATCGCCTTCTGCCGCGGCGTGAAGTAGTTCGCATCCGCCTGCGGATCGCTCTCGATCGATGCCTGCGTTATCTTCGACGAGTCCTTGCGGTCGTTCGTGTCTCCTGTGCTGATGATCGTTCCCGGCAGCGACGACCCGACAGCTTTCTCATACTCCTCAGCCGAGTGGTATTGCGCCGGTCCGTACGCAGCAAGAAATTTCTCCGTCCCTTCGCGAATGTAAGGAAGAGTCCCCACACGAGCCACGGTCACTGCAAAACTATCAGGCAGGATCGAATCATCGAAGACCACGGTCGCGCCGGCAGCGCGCAGCCCCTCGATCGCCTTCATAAACGCCTCGCGCGTCTCCGGCCGAAGCGGAATCACAGCTTCGGCAGTCGCTTTGGCTACCTCAGCCGGCGTCGCCGAGGCAAGAATGCCCTGGAACGGAATCCCAGCCCCGGCGAGAATGAATGCAGGTACTCCAAACCGCTTTCCCTTCAGCGCATCCGTCTTCAGGTATCGCGTATAGGGCCCAGGCTCGGCCTTTGCGACAGAACCGATCGTGCGTGGATCTGCCGGATCCTCCCCAGCCATCACGTCAAGCGCAATCACGGCATCGGTCACATTCCGCGCAATAGGCCCCGTATTGTCGAGCAGCCAGTCCAGCGGCGCGATGCCCGCAATGCTCACCAGCCCGCGCGTCGGGAAGATTCCGACGACCGAGCTCGTGGCCGACGGCATCCGGATCGAATTGCCCGTGTCAGTCCCGTTGCCGAGAACTGCCATATTCGAGGTAACAGCTGTGACGGTGCCGCCCGAAGATCCTCCCGGACTGAAGCGCACATCATAGGCATTTCCTGTGCGTCCGTAAGCACTGCTGCGATTTGTATCGCTCGCCGCAAAGTCCGGCATATTTGTTTGGCCGATGATAACCGCTCCCGCGGCACGCAGCCGGGCGACGACTGTAGCATCCCTGGGCGCGATCAGCTCGTGCCCGGGAATCATGTAGCCCTTCCATCCGTCCGTCATGATCAGCCCCTTGATGCTGGTATTCGCCTTCGTCACAATCGGAACGCCCCACAAAGCGCCCCGATGAAAGTTGCTGCCACCCGCAACTGCCTCCGCGTCTTCGCGCGCAGCAGTGTCCAGCGCCCCCTGCAGATCCAGATTCTGCACAGCGCGATAGATGCCGTTATATCTGGCGATGCGCGCCAAATACCAGTGCACCACCTCGCTGACGGTGTACTTATGGTTCCGGTACATCTCCTCCAGTTGCGGAACCGTGACCTCGAGCAGGTCGTGATCCATAGCGTCCTGTGGAACGCTCCTTGCGGTAGACGCGGCTGTCTGAGCGTTCAAAAGACCGCCCAATACGGTAAACGCAACAAGAGAGGAACAGAGCCTGACCCTTAGCTTCATAACATCCTTAAAGGAGAACGATGCCTCCATAAGAACACAAGTCGACCGGCGCCGGCATCGTGACTTTCTGGCCTTCTCGTACCGTCGGCATCGTCACAAATGCCAGTTTTCTTCCCGGTGTTCCGATACCATTGTGTATCGCAAATACTACAATCGCTTTGCGTCCCGGGAACTGACTCATGCTCCGTTTCATCGGCAGACTAATCCGCCCTTATCGCCGCACTCTCATCGGCATCTTCATTGCCATGCTGATCGAGACGGCGATGAGCCTCGCTACCCCGTGGCCTCTCAAGGTCATCATCGACAGCGTCGTAGGCCATCACAAGCTCACCCCATGGCTCGAACACCTCATCGGCCCGCTCCCCGATGACACCGCCCGCCTTCGCATGGCCATCATCGCTGCCGCGGCCTTTGTCGCCATCGCCATCATCGGCGCAATCGCCTCCTACATCGACAGCTACTACACCGAGAACGTCGGCCAATGGGTCGCGCACGATCTCCGCATGCGGATGTATCACCACCTGCAGCGTCTCTCGCTCGGCTACTACGGCACGCATGACACCGGCACTATCCTCAGCACGCTTACCACCGATATCCAGACCATCCAGAGCTTCGCCTCCTCTTCCACGCTCAGCATCATGGTCGACATGCTCACCATCGTCTGCATGCTTGGCCTTATGTTCTGGCTCAACTGGGACTTCACCCTCATCGCCATCGCCGTCACGCCCTTTCTTTTGCTCTTCGTGTCAAGGTTCAAAAAATCCGTCAAATCCGCAACCAAAGAAGTTCGCAAGGAACAGAGCAAGATCGTCGCCGTGGCCCAGCAGGGCCTCCAATCCATGCAGGTCGTCAAAGCCTTCGGCCAGGAAAAGACCGAAGAAGCCCTGCTCTACGATGTCAGCGAAGCCACCGTCAGCGCAGCACTCAAGGCCCGCAGCATCAAGGCCCTTCTGTCGCCAGTCGTCAACATCACCGTCGCCCTCTGTACGGCGATTGTGCTCTGGCGCGGCGCGGTGCTCATCCTGGCTCACTCCATGACCGTCGGCGAACTCACCGTCTACCTCGCGTACCTCGCGAAGTTCTTCAAACCGGTAAAAGACCTCGCCACCACCACCAACGCCGTCGCTCAGGTCACTGTAGGCGTCGAGCGCATTCGCGAAATTCTCGACACCGACACCATCATTCCCGACGACCCCAATGGTCTCGAACCCGAAACCCTCGCCGGCGAGATCGAGTTCGATCACATCGCCTTCGGCTATGACGCAGACCATCCCATCCTGAAAGATCTCAACCTGAAGATCAAACCCGGCCAGTTCGTCGGCATCGTCGGACCCACCGGCAGCGGAAAATCCACCGTCGTCAGCCTCATCCCACGCTTCTACGACGTGCAGTCCGGCATAGTCCGCATCGACGGCCAGGACATTCGCAAGTACAAACTCCAGGACCTGCGCAAACACATCGGCTACGTCCTCCAGGACACCGTACTCTTTCGCGGCACCATCTTCGACAACATCGCCTTCGGCCGCCCCGGCGCAACCAAGGAAGAAGTCATCGCCGCCGCCAGGCTCGCCAACGCGCACGACTTCATCATGGCCATGCCGCTCGGCTACGATACTCCGGTCGGCGACCGCGGCCTCACCCTCTCCGGCGGCCAGCGCCAGCGCATCGGCATCGCTCGCGTCATGGTCCGCAACAGCCCCATCCTTCTGCTAGACGAGCCCACCGCCGCGCTCGACAGCGAGAGCGAAAAACTAGTCATCGACGCCCTCGAAAAACTGATGAAGGGCAAGACCGTCATCGCTATCGCCCATCGCCTCAGCACCATCCGCGACGCCGACCAGATCGTTGTCATTCAAGGCGGCGGCGTCGCTGAAAATGGTTCTCACGACGAGTTGATGGCCCGCAATGGCCTCTATGCCGAGCTTCACCGCACCCAGTTCGACGATGGTCCAGATTCAGATAAAGTAGTGAGCGACGCTTCCGACAAACTTGTGGACATCCGTTCCGATAAAGTAATCTCGGCAGCACCCATCGACCTTCCCTGAGTGCACTGCAGCATGACCTCAGCATCGGCGAACCAAGGAATACCTTATGTCACGCTCTCTCATTGTTCTCCCCGACGACTCGGCACAGCCCATACTCGAGGCCCTCAACCACGCCGCGAAATCCATTCGCGTCAAGATGTTCGTCTTCTCCGACCCGTCGCTCCTCAAAGCCATCATCGACGCTCGCAAACGGGGGGTCGACGTGCGCATCATGCTCAATCCCGCGCGCCGCGATGGCAAGGAAGAGAACGCTGCATCCCGCAAAGCCCTCGCTGACGCAGGCGTTCAAGTCATCGACAGCAACCCGGCCTTCGACCTCACCCACGAAAAGTCGATGGTCATCGACGACACCACCGCCTTCGTCCAATCTCTCAATTGGGAGACGGCAAACCTCACCACCACGCGTGACTACGCTGTCGTCACCTCCCACAAACATGAGGTCGAAGAGATCGCGCAATGTTTTGATGCCGATTGGAATCGCGACAAGTTCGATGCCACCGAACACAAGCATCTCATCTGGTGCATCGGCAATGGCCGCCAACGCCTCGGCCAGCTAATCGACGGAGCGAAACACTCCCTCTGGCTGCAGAACGAGCGCTACCAGGACCCCACCATCATCGAGCACCTCGTTCGCGCCCACAGCCGCGGAGTCCAGATTCATATCATGGCCCGTCCGCCGCACAAACTCAAAAAAGACAAGCTCATCGAAGGTGTCAGCGGCCTTCGCATCCTGCAGGACCTCGGCGTCAAAATTCATAAGCTGAAGCACATCAAGCTGCACGCCAAGCTGCTCTTCGCCGACGACGCGCGCGCCATCATCGGCTCCATCAATCTTGCGCCAGGCAGCTTCGACAGCCGCCGTGAATTAGCCATAGAGATCGACGACGACCACATCATCCACCGCATCAAAAAAACGCTTGAAGAGGACTGGGCGAACTCCCACCCGCTCGATCTCTCCGACGAAGGCCTTCTCGCCGAACTCAAAGAATACGACCCAAATGTAAAAGAAGATCTCGCCATCGGTGGAGGCAAGCATCACAAAGGAAATGACTAGGCGTAGCTGACTTTCCGTTCACCTCGCACCACGCGACCGATCAAACAATGCCGCTCATTCGCGCGATTCAGAATCGCCTTCGCCTTCTTGATCTTCTCCGCGGGAATCACCGCAATCAATCCAATGCCCATGTTGAAGGTGCGTAGCATCTCATCCCGCGCCACATTGCCGAGCTGCTGCAGATGCCCGAACAGCGGTGGAGGCTGCCACGAAGCAAGATCGACCGACGCCCCCATACCCTTGGGCAGAATGCGCGGCAAATTGTCCGTGATACCGCCGCCGGTAATATGCGCCAGGCCGCTGACAACCTCGGCGCTAGCCAGCTTCTTGATCACCGAAAGATAACTGCGGTGGGTTCGCATCAAAGCCGCGCCGGTCTTGTCCTTCAACTCATTCACATACTGGTCTGGCCCATACTTCGCCACTTCGAACAGCAGCTTCCTCGCCAGCGAATAGCCGTTGGTATGCAGGCCATTCGATGGCAACCCGACCAGCACATCGCCAATCTGGATATGTTCCCCGGTAATAATCTTGTCGCGGCTTACCGCGCCGACGATGGTGCCCGCAAGATCGTACTCGCCATCCCCATAGAAGCCGGGCATCTGTGCCGTCTCGCCGCCAATCAGCGCGCAGCCATTCGCCCGGCATGCCTCGCTGATGCCCTGCACCACCTTCTCGACCACCTCGTCTTCCAGCTTCCCCGTCGCAAGATAGTCAAGAAAAAACAAAGGCGTCGCGCCCTGCACCGCAATGTCGTTGACGCAATGATTCACCAGGTCCTGCCCCACGGTGTGATGAATCCCAAGCTCGAAAGCCACCTTGAGCTTCGTTCCCACGCCGTCGGCCGACGAAACCAGCACAGGATTCGGAAATTTTTCCAGATCCAGCGCAAACAGACCGCCAAAGCCCCCAATCTCCGACAGCACCTGCCGGTTGAAGGTCTTGCGCGCCAGCATTTTGATGCGCTGCTTGCTGCGGTCGCCCGAGGTGATATCCACTCCCGCATCGGCGTAGCTGACGCTCTTCTTTGTCGAAGGAGAGTGTCCCGCCTCTTTCGCGGTCTGCGCCGCGCCGGTGACTCTCTTCTGCATCACAGCACGTAGCGAAGGATCGGGTGTGGCTGCCGCTGGCGTCGCGGTCGAATCTGGCGTGGGGGAGGTCTCATCCGGCAAGGTCGTGCTCCATAGTCTGTCGCTAAACGAAGAATTTCAGTCTAGCAGTACGATCTTCACAGCCCTATAACCCAGATTACTCGTAGACGCCGAGGAGCCGGCTACGTTCTTCGGGGGATGGCACAGGACAGGTGTTGTAGCGGCCAAACAGCCGGTAACGCGAACGCGCGACGACGCCATAACTCCACTCAAGCAGGAAATGCGGAAGCAACCTGAGGATCACTCCCATCTGCTTCCAGGGCGCGCCAAGATGGTCTAATGCCTCAACAACTGCATCGGAACGCCGGTAAATGCGCTCTGCGTCCGTCAGCGCGCCGGTTATCAATACAACCCCATCAGGAAAGCCTTGAATGTCGAAGCGCGCCAGCACCTCGCGCCCAAGTTCGCTCTGCAGTGGAGCATAACGAAATCGATCCAGCCTGTCGTGACCCATCAAGAACTTCACAACCCCATTGCACAGCGCACACACGCCGTCGTAGAGCAGCAACACCCGCCCGCCGATAGCATTGCGCTCCAACTCTGTCATTCCACGATGATATGCCTCTAGGCTGCACCGGCGAGATTAGATGGACTCCCGCACCATCGAACCCTAGAATGGTTTTCGCTCTTCTCCTGACCGAATGACCCAGCCCGAGCCATCACACGCATCACCCCCGACGAACTCGCAAACCCATCATCGACCCATAGCGCCTGCGCCCGAAAGGGTCTACAACTCGCATCAGCTCAATCCCGACCATTCGATTACCTTCCGCCTCGATGCGCCCAACGCCAAAACCGTGGAGTTAGTCAGCGACATCGCCGCAGACCTCCTTCCCCTTACGAAAGGCTCCGACGGGCTATGGGCAGTCACGACTTCTCCGCTTCCGCCCGCTCTCTACTCCTATGCCTTCTCCGTCGATGGCGTCGACGAACCCGATCCTCGAAACTCGCTCTCCAAGCCCAGTCTCATCCTCGGTGCGTCCATGGTACTGATACCCGGCACACCGGCGAAGCTATGGGAACCGGCAGACCTCCCGCATGGCGCCGTCCACAGTCACGTCTACACCACCACCGCCGTCGAGGGCCTTCCATCCAACCAATCCCGTTACGTGATCTACACGCCTCCCGGTTACGATGCGGAAGCAGACATCTCCTACCCCGTGCTCTGCCTTCTGCACGGCTGGTCGGACTCTGAGATCGCCTGGACCCAGGTCGGACAGGCCCACCTCATCCTCGACAACCTCATCGCCTCCGGCAACGCAAAACCCATGATCGTCGTCATGCCCCTTGGCTACGGCCAGATGAGCTTCGTCGAAACCGGCATCAAAGTGTGGGAGAACCCCGCCGCCATCACCGCCAGCGTCATGCGATTTCAGCGCGCTCTCCTCAACGAAGTCCTTCCCCAGGTGGAATCGGCGTACAACGTGCGTCGCGATCGCGAGAGCCGAGCCATCGCAGGACTTTCCATGGGAGGACTTCAGTCGCTCGTCATCGGCCTGAATCACCCCGACAGGTTCGCCTGGATCGGCGCCTTCAGTTCAGCCTTGTCGTTCCTCGACGATCGCCGGGCCCTGCAGCTTTTCCCAAACCTCAACTCCCCACCGAAGCCAAGCCTCGTCTGGATCTCCTGCGGCACGGAAGATCCTCTGCTCCCCTCCAACCGCAGCTTCATCGCCTGGGTGAAACAACGTGGCCTGTCACCCACCGCGGTGGAGACTACCGGTGGCCACACCTGGCTGGAATGGCGCGACCGCTTCATCGATTTCGCTCACCTACTCTTTGGCGACGACTCTCCGCCCACGCATTGAGTACACCTGATCGAGGTCTCAAGAGATGAGCCTCGAACGGTCTTGATTGAGATATCCAGATAAACCGGTTATTTCCACAGGCCGCATAAGGACAGTCGAACCGGTATAACACTTTTGGGGGAGAATCAAGCCTTCCCAAAAGAGACTTTTCCTCCGCCTCCCAGCGTCCAATAAGGACACGAACGTAAAGCCATGCAGCATCAGGAGAGTCGTATCGTGGCCATCGGTGCCGAGTACCAGAATCTCACCCCCTCCCGGTCTGTCACCGAGTCCCCATCCTGCCTTCGCCTGCAACAGCTCATCGACACCGGCACACTTTATGTCGCGCAGAACCTGAGCTCCGCGCAGTTCGCTACCCTGCAGGCCATCGCCGCGCGCATTCTCCACCCCAACGCCAAAGATATCGCTACCCGGCTCGACGCGGTCCTCTCCGCCAGATCCTGCGATGCCATCTCTTTCGCCCCGGCCCCTCTTCTCGCCTTCGACTACCATCTCGGCCTCGACGAGCTCGACATCATCGCCCGCACCCACGCCGGCTACCCCTTCGCCGACCTTCCCGCCGAGATCCAGGATGCCCTTCTAGGCCTTATCGCGAGCCGCCACCTCACCACGCGAAAACTGGATCTCGCCCTCTGGCTCGAAGACCTCCACACCACCGCCGCCGCGTTCTAGCGCTTCTGCACCGCGCCTTGCATCCGGTTCTGACCCGGCCCCGCCTGCGCATCCATATCCAGCATTCGATAACCCGCAGGCAGATGGAACAACTCCGCATCCGGTTCACCCTGATTGATCGCTGTCACATAAAAGTTCTGCACCGCCGAAGCTCGAGGATCGAATCGCTTCGTCGTCACATTGATCCCCAGTCGCGGCGAGTACCAGAACTCCTTCACCACCGGCTGAGCCTTCTCGTTCCCGATCGCGCCCACTGGAATCGTCATCACCTCCTGCGATCCCACAACTTCAACGTTGTCGATCGTCTTCTTCCCAAGGTCCTCCCACTTCATCCCATTCTGCGCCGCCGCCGGCATCTTCGGGAGAGACACCGTCGTAGGCCAGTTGTACGTGTACACCGAACACACCTGCCGGTTCGGGACACAGACAATCCACTGGTGCAGCACAGGGTCTTTGTAGTTCGTCTGTTCGAGCACGGTTTCCTGTTTATCCCCATTCGGGGTAAAGAACCGCCGCTCCTCAAATACCCGTCCCATACTGTCCCGAGCGACTGTTCTATGGTTTTTGACCAGCGCCGAACTGCCGTCCGGCAGTATCTTGGTCCATTCCGTCACGACCACCGCGGAAAATGGCGCATTCGCAATCGTCGGTATGTCAATGCTCTGCACCCGCTGAGTCGTCCCGCCATCCGGAGCATGCTCCGGAATGTTCTGACCCCGCATCGTTCCGCCTGTCACCAAATACCCAACCAGAATCGCAGCAGATACAAATAAGTTCTTCATAGGAGACCTCAGAGACCTCAGCAGAAACAGTCTCCCACAAACTGAACCGCCCGTCTGCGTTTCTTCAACGAAATCCTTGAATATTTGCTCCTTCCGGCATCTGCGCCAACAGAATCTCTGACCGCACCACCACAACCCGATACTCCACCGTCCCGGCGACAAAATTCCCGGCATCAACCCCGATTCCATCAAGATCGCGATCACGAGAATCCCACCCACCCTTTCTTCCTCGGCTGCGAGTTCCACCCCGAAATGCCAAAGTGAATTGTTTTCAGTAATGGATGCGGCACTGCCGTTATCAGTCATGGAGAATCCAGAGGGCTTGGTGATAAGGTCGAAGAGTAGGGTGAACATCATGTCCGACAATCTTGAACAACTCATTGATGCTGCTCGTCATCGCCCGTTTTCCGAGGACGAGCGTGAAGCCCGACGCCGTAGTTTTGCGTATGGAAACACGAAAATTGAGAACGACCTCATTACTCGGGAGATGATCGATGAAGCCGACGAGCGGATTAAGGCGGAGATCAAGGGACGGTAATGGGTGATCAGACGCGGCACAGTTTTGCGTCTGAGGCTGAGATCGTTACCGATCCGATCGAACGTGGTCGGATCGAAGGCGAAAATGGCGTCCGACAGTTTCGGGCAGTCGTCGATATGGTGGAGTACTACCTCCATCCAGAAAGACCCCTACTATAGGGCTCTCGAGGCCGCTTATGTGGCTTGGACAGGTGGAAAGATCAACCTATCTGCCATGAAAGATTTACTCAAATCAATGCTGGCGGAACAGCTTGTTGCCGTCCACTATGACTCTGGATTCGGCGGCGAATAAATTCTCGCGTCAAGCGAAATGGCACGCATAGCGACGACGTAAGCCACTCGCCGGAGTGGACGGGCGGCCACATCGAACCGCACCACCACGACCGGATATCCCATCTTCGCGGCAGCGAAAATTCCGATACACCCAAACCGCTATACTTCACCTCGGAGGATCAAATGGGGATAGTACGACTCTTGCCGATCGCTCTGATGACTCTCGCTCCATTCACGAACGCCCATCAGGTTTCTGCCCCTTCACAGCACCAATCTGTTTCAGCTTTAACTCCTGCAACAACCTTTGACGTGGTCTCCATCAGGCCAAGCGATCCGAAAAATCTCAGTATGCAGATAAGACCCGGCAAAGACAGCTTCACCATCACCGGCGGTTCCCTGAAATTCATCATCATGAACGCATATGAGCTCCACGACTTTCAGATAGAAGGTGCGCCAGCGTGGATTGGCTCCGCACGCTTCGACATCATTGCCAAGATGGACGATCCTTCGCCACCAGCCTCGACTCCGGCGGAAAAGGACGCAGAGCAAAAGCTCATCGAGAGTCGCCTCCAATCCCTGTTGGCAGACCGTTTCCAATTGCGCGCGCACAACGGCGCCAAAGAGATGCCGGCCTACGCTTTGGTGGTCGCCAAGGGCGGACCGAAGCTAAGTCCATCCACCAAAAATACCGGTTACACAACAAGACAAGGGCAGCTCGTCTGCAGCAGCATGTCGATCGACGGTTTGGCTTCCGTGTTGTCCGGAATGGAGAATCGCATCGTCCTGGACCAAACGAAACTGCCCGGCGACTACGCCTTCACCTTAAGGTGGACCCCGGACGATACCACGAACCCGAACGCCGATCTTCCCGGACTCTTTACCGCGATTCAAGAACAACTCGGCCTGAAATTGATACCAACGAAAGCTCCAACCCAGACCTTGATCATCGACCACGTCGAAGCTCCCTCTAGCAACTGACAAGACTCGTGGCCCTTATTCCAGGCATTTCAAAGAGCCGCTACGCCGAGCGTCAGTGCCCACCCATCGAAGCATCCGTCCCATCCGACCACTTCCCAACCGGAATAAGAAACACGGTCATTCCCTCCGAGCCCTTGAACGCGATAACCGGCGAGCCCGGCAACCCCGCGCCCCACGCAGCAGGATCCGTCAGAGGAGCGAAAAACATCAGGTGGGGATGCCAGTGCCCATCACTGTCGCTCAAGTACCCCTGTTTGGACAGCATGTAACACATCGCACCCGGTTCCGGCGCCGGCAACTCCTTCTTGTCCAAAGCGGCTTTGACATCCCCGAACATCTGGTCTTTGGATCGTCCAGCCAGGATCAACTCGGTCTTCCTGATCGTGCGTGGAAGGTAGGATCGCGCGGCCGCCGGGTTGAGGCAGATCGGACCCCGCAGCTTGGGATTCCAGAAACCGGGATCGTCGGCTCCGCTCATCCACGCACGCTCCACCATGCACACGAATCCGTTCCTGCCCTTCACCGCGACCTCATATTCCATGCCCTCCCATCGCCATCACCTCGGCATCGCGCGAAATGGATGGAGGAGCAGCGCTCAGCGCCAGCGCGATCTCGGCGCTTCGCTCCATCATGTACTGATCCACCGGAGCCATCTTCGGATACGGCGTCTTCGCATCCTGCGCCTGCGCCTGCCACGCAGCGGCCATCACAACAACCAATGCTCGTACCGCAACAGCCTTGAGAGCGTTCCGTCTCCATTTCATTGACTCACTCCTGAGATAGGGATCCTTCTTCTGACCGTAAACCCGGCCGACCGTCGCACCCGTCAGATGAAGCTGACCCCACAGGGGCGAAGCTTGCTCGTGCAAGCCCTTCCCGCCTGGAAGAGTACCCACCGCGCGGTTGAAGATCTGCTCTCCGATCACGACCCCGATCGCCTTCGGAAAAGTCTGCGCGCAATCTCTTGATCCCCAAAAGAACCCACCCAAAATTATTTTTCTCGTTTTTGGCCCAGAAATCGCATGTCAAGTCCCAAAACCACCTAACTCCCAGTAAATCATCAACATCCGCTTGGCATTTTAGTTAGCTCAAACTGCTATACTTAAAGTAGAGCCAAAAAAAAAGGCCGCGGAATCCATTTCAACACCCGTAACTCCTGCGTTTGCAATATTTTGGACGCAACTTCTTTGTTTGTAATATTTTAGAGAGGTCGACAGGCCGTAAGTAAAAGAAACGAAGTATTTTACGCGCGGGCAATGGGGGGTACCCCCCAGCCGGACTGACCAAAGGAACATCGAAACCAGCATGGGAGGAGCATCCAGCGCGCCTGTCGTTGACCACAGTTTCCAACCACGATATACTCGTAAGGTTTGGCGCTGCAGCTTCGGGTCTTGGCAGTCAGTCTTCGGAATCAGAGGACGCAGGGATCAACGAGGTTCGCTCAGGTTAGTTCGAGCGGTTGTGCCAGCCGGTTGGATGCAGGTCTTCTGTCTCCGCCCCTTACAACATATTCGGAAGAAAGCGGCCGCGCCACCGGCGCCACGCTTGAGGTTTTTAGCCATGTACGCAGTCATCCGCACCGGCGGTAAACAGTACCTCGTCTCCCCCGGCGAGCAGTTGAAGATCGAAACCACCGGTCACAAGAACGGCAAGCTCGAGTTCTCCGATGTTCTCGCCGTCAGCGGCGAAGAAGGCAAGTTCGAGTCTGACCTCAAGGGAGCTAAGGTCCTCGCCTCCGTCGTTGGCGAAGGCCGCGGCGACAAGATCCTCGTCTTCAAGCTCAAGCGCAAGAAACAGTACAAGAAGATGCAGGGCCACCGCCAGAACTTCGTCGAGGTCAAGATCAACGAGATCCTCGTCAATGGCAGGAGCTTCAAGGAAGAAGCGAAATAAAAGCTTCTCCGCAGGAATTTTTATTTTTGTTTCTCAGCTTCACCATCAGCGCACAAGCCCATGAGGGGAGCGCGAAAGAGGTTATCGAGTGGCACATAAAAAAGGTTTAGGTTCTTCCAAAAACGGCCGCGACTCAAATGCCCAGCGGCTCGGCGTGAAGGTCTTCGGCGGTCAGACAATCCTCGGCGGAGGCATCATCGTCCGGCAGCGTGGCACCCCTCTCAAGCCTGGCGCCAACGTAGGCCGTGGCAAAGACGACACTCTCTTCGCGAAAGTCGACGGCATCGTACGTTTCCAGAACAAGGGCCAGCATGGCCGATTCGTCAACGTAGATCCCGCCGACCTCACCTCGGTCCCCGTATAATCCATCGTCATTTTCAAACATAAAAAGCCCTGCTCCGGCAGGGCTTTTGTCTGCGAATCGCAAATTAAAGCGGAAACGATTTCAGCCACTTGCGAAAAGCCGGCCCAAGATCGTCGCGCTTGAGAGCGAACTCAACCGTAGCCTTGAGAAAGCCCAGTTTGTCGCCGGCATCATGTCGCTTTCCGTCGTACTGAAAGCCATAGACCTTTTCGTGCCCGAGAAGCGCCTTGATAGCATCCGTGAGCTGCAGTTCGCCACCCGCGCCAGGCGCAATGCTCTCCAGCATCTCGAAGATACGCGGTGTGAGAATGTACCGCCCGATGATTGCGTTCTTCGAGGGAGCATCCTCGAACTTAGGCTTCTCGACCATGTTCTTGACTTCCAGCAAATGTGGATTTCTCACGTCAGGAACGCAATCGAGAACCCCATAGGCAGAGATCGCCGGACCCTCGATAACCTCGGAGGCGAGGATCGTGGATTGAGTCTCGTTGAAGGCTTCGACCATTTGTCTCATGCAGGGTATTGCGGAATCAACGATGTCGTCGGGAAGAAGAACGGCAAAGGGCTCGTCTCCAACCAGTTCCTTGGCCATAAGGACGGCGTGACCCAGGCCAAGAGGTTCGGCCTGGCGAGTGTAGGTGACGCGAGCAAGTTTGGAAACCGCACGCGTAATTTCGAGGAGAGCCGTTTTATTCTTTGCGGCGAGGTTGGCTTCGAGCTCGGGACTGCCATCGAAGTGATCTTCCATCGTGGACTTGCCCCTACCGGTGATAATGATGATCTCGTTACACCCAGCGGCCACTGCTTCTTCGACGCCATACTGAATAAGCGGCTTGTCAACGAGACAAAGCATCTCTTTAGGCATGGCTTTAGTAGCGGGAAGGAAGCGAGTACCTAAGCCTGCGGCGGGAAAGACTGCTTTTCGGATTTTCTGAGGAGTCATTGTCTGGACGGGTTCTCGAAGATAGTAAGTCTAGGTTCAATCGTAACAAAGAGTTTTAGTGAACACGCCAGAACGGATGGCACAAAGGCCGCCTCGCTTTGATGCAGTGCGGACCGCATACGAATGAGATGCGGTTCAGGAACAACTCGTATTAGAGAACGGGTGAGTCGTCGTGGAGCATGGCTTTGCGGATAATTTTGATGGGGGCGAATCCTTGGCGCATAAAGTTATTGTGGAAGGTTTCAAGGTTGAAGGAACTGCCTTGCTTCTTCATCATGTCAGCGCGAAGCTTCAGGATTTCGAGCTTGCCCAGAGTGTAGTAGAGATAGGTGGCATCGGCAGTACCGCGTTTAGTTTCCATGAGGCCGACGGAGTGGGACTGGTAGCCCTCTTTGACGAAGAAATCGACAGCCTGGTCGAAGGAGAATTGGCCGGTGTGGAGCTTGATGGAGTTGACGAAGCGGGCATCGCGCAGGAGGGCATCTTGAAGCTGCCCCAGGTGAATGAGCCGGGCTTCGCGGGAGTCGATCTTAGGAGCGCCTGGAGCCTCGGTGCCGGGCTGTCCGTAACCCTGCTCGAGCATCATCTGCTCACAATAATGAGCCCAGCCCTCGATGTCCGTATTGGCGCCGAGGATTTTCCGAATGTTAGAGGGAAACTGCGGCATCCAGAGGAATTGGACGTAGTGGCCGGGATAAGCTTCGTGGACGCTGGTGCTGACGACGGTGCCGACGTTGAAAGCGGCCATGTGCTCTGCGATGTGCTCGGGCGTCCAGCCTTTTTCAGGCAGGGTGACGTTGAAGTAGGCTTTGGTGGAGTGGGTCTCGAAGGGGCCGGGCGGGTCCATTGAAGCCTGGGTGGTGGCACGCATAAAGGGCGGCGTTTCTTCGAGGGTAGGCTCGACCGGGGAGGGAATGGTGATGATGTGATGTGTGTCGATGAAGGTGATGAGACTGGAGAAGGTGGCTTGAAATGTATTGAGCAGGTCGGCAGGTTGCGGGTGGATGGAGGCCAACTCAGCGAGGACCTGTTGTGGCGTCTTCGCGGGGTCGACTTCTTTGGCGATGCGGGCGAACTCAGCTTGATTCTTATGGAGGTCGTCAAAGGCGATGCCGAGGAGGCGGTCGAGAGGTATGTCGACCATCTCGTCGTAGCGAAGCTTTTTTGCAAAGGTTTCGGCACCTAGTTTGTAGTCTCCATTGGAGCGAGGAAGAAGGTCGGACTTCATCCATGCGCCGTAGGACTTGAGTGCGTCGACGATGGTGGCATTGGAGCTGGCAAAGGCGGCTCTGGTTTCGATGTCAGTCGCGTCAGTAAAGGCAGATGGAACGTCGGTCTGAAAGAAGCTGATGAGACCATCGATCTGTTCGAGGGCAATTTCGGTATATATCTTTGGCGGGTTCTTGAGGTTTTTGCGGGCTTCGAGCAGAACCTGAGGCATCAGCTTTTCCCGGGCCACCAGGGATTTCAAGCGAATGTCGGCCGATGCGTATGGACGCTCCATGATCACGAAGGCCGAGCCGGTGATGCCCGAAGAGTAGACGTCGGGATTCTTCTCCCAGGGGCGAATGACTTCGAGGGTGAGGAGTTGGCTGCGGATGTTGTTGAGAAGGATTTCGCGATCGCCCGCGACCGAGGCGTCCAGGGCGCTGGGATCGACGGCTTCTACTCTCTTTTCGAACGAGTGGAGGGCTGCGATTTCCTTCTGGATGTTCGCAGCAGAGTAATCCTCAAGCTGCGTATCGTATTGATGAAGACCCGCAGAGGTGCCCGCGGTGGGCGCAAAGTGGAAGTAGACGTCGGAGAAATACTGTCCGGCGAGGAAGTTGAAGGTTTGCAGAGCGCCGTCGGCGGAGAGGTGTTGAGCAGTGGCGGGCGTGGCCCCGAAATTTCCGGTTAAAAGAGAAACTATAAGAAGGGCTGCAATCTTCATAGATAAGAAAGTGTACGGCCTGGCGCTGATCCGTTGTGCGTCCTGGGGAAAAAGCTGGTCAGCCAGCCGCTGAACTCTCGAGGCCGATGAGGGGGATGTGTGTGTCCTGAGAGATGGGGACTACGCCGTAACGGCTCATGACGGTGCCGATGGCAGCAAGATCGGGATGCTTGCCCGTGCGGAAGAGGGAGGCGATTTCGCGATAGTACTCGGGGCCGAGGACGCCGGGGGTCTGAAGGCACAGTATGCGAGCGGTCAGGTGAGTACAGTTGGCATACGAGTGAGGCGTGCCGCGGGGAATAAAGAGAGTGGCGCCGCGACGGACCTGCATGAGTTTGTCACGGAGGGTCCAAGTCAGGGTGCCGTTGACGCCGAAGATGGTCTCGTCGTATTTGCGATGGATGTGAGGGAGCGGGATGCGCGCGAAGGGCGGAACAGTGAGTTCGAAGAGGTCGAGAGCGTCGCCGGTTTCGTGGCGTGTCTTGAGGAAGGTGACGCTCATCTCGCCGACATGGATCGTATCGTGCATTCGCTCCTCCCGGTAAGAGAATGATACTGGATTTGGGGACTGGCGACAGTTCTATTTCGCTGTGTCGAGGGTGTCGAGCAGAGCGCGAGTTTCGGAGAGGACGCCTTCGGCTTTGGTGGAGGGCAGTGGCCAGCGTAATGTGCCTTGCGGAGTGAACTGAGCTCCGCGTTTGGCGTTGCGGCTGACTAACTTCATCAATGTGGCAGGGTCGATGGCTGCTTTGGCGAGTTCGTCCGGACCAGCGTTGACGGCTGCGAACTTAACGTGGAGCATCTCGACGAAGGTTTTAATCGGCTGGCGTTTATTGCCATTAGGATTTGGAAGTTCGACCTGGGCGCGCTTGCGGTCGAGCTGCGAGATACCGAGTTGTTCGCAGTGGAGACGAATTTCTCCGGCGGCCAGAAGATTCAAGACGGCTTCCGGTGGGGTGCCGTAGCGATCTTGCAGTTCGGCCCGTACATCGGCGAGATCGGCCTGGGTTTGTGCGCCGGCGATGCGCTTGTACATGCGCAGGCGCTGGTTCTCTTCGGGGATGTAGTCGTTGTCGATGCGGACGGAGATGCCGAGATTGATGGTGGTGGTGGCATGGGCTGGCTGCTCCTCTTCGCCTTTCATTTTGCGGACGGCCTCTTCGAGCATGGTGGTGTAGAGCTCGAACCCGATGGCTTCAATGTGGCCGGATTGTTCGCCGCCGAGCATGTTGCCTGCTCCGCGAAGCTCGAGGTCGAGTGCGGCGATCTTGAAACCGGCGCCGAGATCGGAGAACTCTTTGAGTGCGGCGAGGCGGCGGCGTGCAATTTCGGTCAGTTCGGTTTCTGGCGGAATGAGCAGGTAGGAATATGCGCGACGATTGCTGCGGCCCACCCGCCCGCGTAGCTGATAAAGCTCGGAGAGGCCGTGGCGGTCGGCGCGATTGATGATGATGGTGTTGGCGAGGGGGATGTCGAGGCCATTTTCGATGATGGAAGTAGCGACGAGGACGTCGTACTCGTGGTTCATGAAAGCGAGCATGACCCGTTCCAGTTCAGCTTCGGGGAGCTGGCCGTGGCCTATGACGATTCTAGCCTGCGGCACCAACTCGCGGATTTTTGAGGCGATGTCGTAGATGGTTTCTACGCGGTTGTGGACGAAGTAGATCTGGCCGCCGCGCTCGAGCTCCATCTCGATGGCGGTGCGGATGAGTTTTTCGTCGAACTTCGCGACGATGGTCTGAATTGCCATGCGGTCTTTCGGCGGGGTTTCGATGACGGACATGTCGCGGAGCCCGATCAGCGACATGTGCAGGGTGCGGGGAATGGGAGTGGCGGACATGGAGAGGACGTCGATGGCGGCGCGCATCTGCTTGAGGCGTTCTTTGTGACGGACTCCGAAGCGCTGTTCTTCGTCGACGACGAGAAGGCCTAGATCCTGAAACTTTAAATCTTTGGAGAGAATGCGGTGGGTGCCGATGAGTATGTCAATTTTTCCCTGTTCGGCTTTCTCGAGGATGACTTTTTGTTCCTTGGGGGTGCGGAAGCGAGAGATCATCTCGACATTGACGGGAAAGTTGGCAAAACGCTTTTTGAAGGACTCGTAGTGCTGGAAGCTGAGCACGGTTGTCGGAGTTAAGACCGCGACTTGTTTTCCGTCCTGTACGGCTTTGAAGGCGGCGCGCATGGCGACTTCCGTTTTGCCGTAGCCAACGTCGCCACAGAGGAGGCGGTCCATAGGTTGGGTGGATTCCATGTCGTGCTTGATGTCGGCGATCGCGGTGAGCTGGTCGTCGGTCTCATTGAAATCGAAGGCGTCTTCGAATTCGTGCTGCATGTTGGTGTCGGGAGAGAACGGTGTGCCTTGCGCGGCCTTGCGCTGGGCGTAGAGCTTGAGGAGCTCGGCCGTCATATCGGCCATGGCTTTTTTAACGCGAGCCTTGGTTTTTTGCCAGCCTTGGGTGCCTAGTTTATTTAATTCCGGCGGCGGACCAGTTTCGGACGAGCGATATTTTTGTATGAGGTCAAGGCGCGTGAGAGGGACGTAGAGTTTGGCTTCGTCGGCGAACTCGAGGATCATGAGTTCGAGGGGGATGCCGGAGTCTTCTTCAATGACACGGAGGCCGCAATAACGAGAGATGCCGTGTTCGACGTGAACGACATAGTCTCCGACTGCCAGATCGCGGAAGTCTGAGATGAAGGCTGCAGCTTTGGATTTGCCTCGACGGACCGGGCGGGCGGAGACGTCGGCGTCGTCAGATAAATCCTGAGCTCCGAAGATGATGAGCTGGCTGGCGGTTGTTTTATCGAGATCAAGAATCTGCACGCCGGCGGCGATGGCGGTTTTGACAATAACGGGCGTGCGGAGATCGCCTGCAAGATAGCTCGATTCACTGTAGACGTTGGCGCTACCGTGGGCTTCGCTGCGGGAACCAAGGCGGTAGGGGAGATGGTACTCCTGCAAAAGACCGGCAAGACGTTCGACTTCACCCTGGTTGGGCGCGGTGAGGAGGATGCGAGCCTCCTGTCTGATGAGCGCATTGAGCGCGTCAATCAGCGCGGGGATGGAGCCGTGGAAGCGCATGGTTGGGCGTGTGGCGAAGTCGACTTCTGAGAGATCGCTACGGTCAGCGTCGAGGATGTCGACTGCGCCGAGTTGATCGAGCTCAATGCCGGAGTATTTGCGAAGTCGATCATCGAGGTCCCAGGGGGAGAGATAGATGTCCTCGGGGCGGACGAGATTGCCGATGCCGGAGCGTTCGTGGCGCTGCTCGACTTTGTTCCACCAGCGTTCGCCTTGATTTTTGACCATTGCGGGTTCTTCGAGGAAGACCCGTGGAGCTGTAGGGCTGGAGGCGCTGAGGAGGTCCAGGAGGGTGAGGTTGGCTCCGGCTACGGGAGCGAAGAACTCCCAGCCGGGGAAGATTGTGGCTTCTCCGGTTCGGGTGCTGACGTGAGTAAGGAGTTCGGTGGCTTCTTCGCCGCCCTCGGTTGCTGCGCCTGCGCTGCCTGCGCGGGTGAGGCGGGCGTTGATGGCGGCAAGGAGTTTGTCTGTGACGGGGGTTTCGGTGAGCGGCAGGAGCAGAGCGTCGTCGAGGGGCGAGCTGCTGCGCTGGCTTTCGGGATCGAACTTGCGGATGGATTCGATCTCGTCTCCGAAGAAGTCGATGCGGACAGGACGATCCATCTCGGGGGAGTAGGCGTCGATGATGCCGCCTCGGAGGGTGACCTGGCCGGGCATCTCTACGACGTCGACTTTGGTGTAGCCGACAGAGAGGAGGTGCTCGACCAGCATGTCGGGTATATATTCTTCGCCTAGCTTGAGGTGGAGAGTGAGGGAACGATAGTAGTCGCGGGGGAAGAGGCGCATGCAGGCGGCTTCGACGGGGGCGATGACGAGGCGAGCTTGTGCGGTGGCGATCTTCCAAAGCGTGGCGGCGCGGGTTTCCTGGATCTCGGGGTGAGGCGAGAGATTTTCGAAGGGGAGAACGTCGTGGGCCGGGAGTCGGAGGACGGATTCGGCGGGCAGGGCTCCGGTGAGTTCGCAGGCGTTGAGCACGGCTGCGTGGAGGGCCTCGGCGGCTTTATTGTCGGCGACGACGATGACACAAGGGGCGTTAGCGGCACGGACAAAGAACGGAAGATAGAGAGCTCGAGCGGTGAAGGTGAGGCCAGAGACACGACGGCGCCCCGTGCCCCCGCTCAGGTGGCGGCGTACACGCTCGAAAGCCTCGGAGTGCTCCAGGTCCGCCAGGAATTCGCGGACGAAGGGAAGAACCATGCTGAATTGATTTTAGTGGAATGCGGCTTTCGGCATCTCAGCTATTGGAGCGGTACTTGCTCCCGCGGGAAGGAGTGACCTGCGTTGCTGCCCGATGAGGCGGTATGGTGCGACTTCGGGCAGGCGAATCTGGCTGGAGGAGGACTGATTATGTCGAAGAGAATGATTTGCTTCGCGTTGCTGGCGGCGGCACTTCCGCTGCTTACGGGGTGTACACGCCACAGCAAGAATGAGCATTATTATCTGATTGCGACGAATACGGCAGTGCCTTACTGGAAGACGGCTGCGGACGGCTTTGCCGCGGCCGGCGCTGAATATGGGGTGTCGGTGGATACACGTGGGCCGGCAGGATTGAACCCGCAAGCGGAGGTGGAGGAGTTCAGGGCGATGGTGGCGAGGAAACCGGCGGGCATTCTTGTCTCGGTTGCAAACGCGAAGCTGATGACGCCGGAGATCGATGCGGCGATTGCGGCCGGCATTCCGGTGATTACCATGGACTCGGACGCGCCGGAGAGCAAGCGGTTGTACTTTATCGGAACCAATAATCTGGCGGCTGGACGGCTGGGCGGGATGCGCGTGGCCGCGCGGCTGAATGGCAAGGGAAATGTCGTGTTCTTCACCAACCCCGGGCAGCCGAATCTGGACGAGCGGCTGAAGGGCTATAAGGACGTCTTCGACAGCTATCCCGGAATCAAAGTTGTCGAGGTGTTCGATATCAAGGCCGATCCGGGAACTGCGCTGGACCAGGCGGGGGTGTACCTTGCCCGGACCGGTGCGGCGAAGATCGATGCGTTCGTCTGCCTGGATTCCAGGTCTGGTTCGAATGTGGCAGAGGCGTTCAAGCGAAGGAGTGCCACGGACCGATTGCTGATCACAATGGATACGGATATCGATACGCTGCGGCTGGTGGGGGACGGAACGATCGATTCGACGATCTCGCAAAAACCGTACACGATGGCTTTTCTGGGGTTGAAGGCTTTGGACGATATTCATCACTATCCGGTGACGCCCCTGGGCTCGGATTATGGGCTGGATCCGTACTCTCCCTTTCC
>DATAVY010000010.1:0-3985 GCA_036267495.1 Edaphobacter sp. | reverse complement strand
GGCGAAGTCTTCTTATAAATCTCCGGATCTTCCCAGGGCGTTGCCTTCAAGTACTGGCGGGTAAAGGGAGTGATGTCTGTGTTCACGTAATAGGTCATCCAATCGGAGATGCCGGCGCCGACAGAGACTGCCTTGAACCGGTCGCTCGATGTCGTAATAAACGCAGAGATATATCCACCTTCGCTCCAGCCCATCGAGCCCACGCGATCTTTGTCGATGAAACCCTGCGCGATCAGATAGTCAACGCCTGAGATGACGTCGGCGTAGTCGCCCAAGCCGAGGTTTCTGACATTCAGTGCGCGAAACGCTGCGCCATATCCCGCCGATCCTCGATAATTCGGCCGCAGCACCAACGCCCCCCTGGCTACAAACAATTCGGTCGGATAATACCGGTCCGGGTTTACCACCGGCTGGTCCACACCCGTCGGTCCACCGTGAATCACCACCAGCAGCGGATACTTTTTCCTGGCATCGAAGTCCGCCGGCTTCAATAAAACTCCCTCGATCGTCGCGCCATCGCCCGATTTCCAGCTCACGACTTCGCGTTTTGCCAGCGTGTACGGCTTCATCGCATCGCTTACGTGGGTGATTTGTACGGGAGCACCGTTGCCTGAAGTCGAGGCGACGTAAATCTCTCCGCCGGAGTTGGGCATCGCCGCGCGATAGGCTATGTGGCCGAAGTCCTTCGAGAAAGAGAACCCATTCGCGACAACATCGTCGGGATGCGTCACCTGCTCCACCGCGCCCGTCGCCACATTCAACCGATAGAGATGATCCGCAGTCTTCTTCAGCGCGGAAAAATAAATTCCATTCTCGCTCCAGTCCAGCAGCCTGGCATCTTCATCGAAGTTTCCGCTCACCACTTTCGGGGTCCCACCCGTGGCCGGCACTACGGCAATCTTCTGGTTCGCATAAAAAAAGAAAGGCGCGCCATCGGATGTGGCAAAGGCCACTTGCGTTCCATCCGGAGAGAAATGCGGATCGCTGTTTGGCCCCGGCGTCGATACCAGCTTCGTCACTTTCCTGTCGGCGACTGAAACGACATAGATCGTCGCAGTTCCGCCGTTCTTCAATTCCGGGTCCCTGGCAGCAGTAAACGCGATCTTCGTCCCATCTTTCGACCACGAAAATCCCTGAACGGTGAACTCCTCGCTCTCTGTCAACCGGTGCGCCTCCGGCACTCCGAACGGCGGAGCGGTTGTCGCGGCGCCGGCTTGTGGCTTAGTCGCCGGAGCTGCCACAGCAGCAGCGGTCACATCGACTGTCCAAAGGTGGGTCATGCGCTCATCGCCGTCGATGACTGTGTATTCTCCATAGCGCTCCGCGCGATCCTTCTGCGCCTTCGACAAGGGATCTCTTGTGGTAAATGCAATCGTCCTGGAGTCCGGCCCCCACTCATATTCATCCACGCCATCCTCCAGCTTTGTCACCTGGCGCGCTTCGCCGCCCGCCGGATCGATGATGTAGAGCTGCCGCGTATCCGCCTTGGTCTCCGCAACCTGTCCCGGCCTGTCGGATGCGAAGGCGATCCACTTCCCATCCGGAGACCACCGCGCTCGATTGCTCGATTTCACCTGCGCTGTCAGCAGACGCGCGTGTCCTTCGCGGTCCGCAATCCCGTCCTTGCCTGTAATCCAAAGATCGCGCTCAAATGCATTGTCCTTCCAGTTGGTCCGCGAGAGCTCATACACCACCCGCTGCCCATCCGGAGAGAGAGCCGCGCCCGACACCGTCTGCGCCTCCAGCGCCTGATCAATGCTCGGCACATTAGCCGCGGGCGACTGTGCGACGGCAGTCTTTGCCGAAAACGAAAACAACCCCAGTCCGAACGCACATAACGAACCAGCCGCTAAAATCCGCGATGAGAAACAGGAAGGAAGAGTCATACGCGACAGTGTCGCACACCCACGCCGCGACTGCCGTTGCCTTTTATGTTTATGATTCTGATTGGGTGCAGCGAAGAACAGCATATTTGCTTTTGGCTTTTTCGCTGTCATCCCTTTGGCGGTGTAGCGCTCCAGGCCGTGCGCAGCCGCGGCGAGCGCATTCTCGGCTTCTTCAATCGCTCTTGGGCTTAACCTGCGATTTGATAGCAAAAGATCGAGGCTATTTTCGCCTCGCTGGCCTCGCTCTAATTTTTTCGGCCCAATCAAGCCTAAGCCGCAGGCTCAGCCTCGAAATAAAGATACTTTCGCCACGCCGCATCTGCCGATCCGATCATTCGCATGATGTGCCGCGAGGTATGGAGCGAGAATGGACGCGGTTCCCTCTGCAGCTTCATGTCCGTCAGCTCATGCAGCATCTGGTTGCCCTTTTTCCGGTTGCAATCATGGCAACATGCAACCAGATTTTCCCAGGTTGAAAGGCCGCCCCGGGAGCGCGGAACAACATGATCGAGGGTCAACTCACCGGCAGTCAGAACGACGCTGCAGTACTGGCAGGAGTTCCGGTCGCGCAACAGAATATTTTTCCTGCTCAGCGCGCGAGTCTGGTGCGGAATCCTGCGATACTCCAGCAGCCGGATCACGCTCGGCATGGCGATTCGCATTCTCGCGGCGTGCAGAACGGCGCCCTGCTCCTCCTCGGTCCGCGCCACCCCCTTCAATACAAGCACTAGAGCGCGCCGGGCGCCGCAGATATTGATCGGCTCATAGGACGCATTCAGCACAAGCACCGGGGTCTGCATCGCCGGTTGTCGAAAGACGCCAATCCGTACGTCCACCTCGGCGACAACACGTCCGTGCGCGGCTGGATGTCCCGCGTGACGCTTCCCGATTTGCCCTTGCTTTCGCATCTTGCCCGCTTGCATTTGAAATCCTCCGGTCCCTTTATTCCTGTACCTCGCGCCAGCTCTCCAAGTTTTTTCTCTATCCGGCGTCCCAGACTGCCGTGTTTGAGGAAGCGTCCCATAAGTCCACCATCTCCGGCTGTGCGCGCGACGCCGTTGCGACCCAGATCCTGCGCGCTCCTGCCGCTCGCAGAATCCGCGAACAGGCCCGTGCCGTCGCGCCGGTCGTATAAATGTCATCCACCAGCAAGACCTCGCGGCCAATCAGCATCGAACCGTCCGCAATCGCGAACGCTCCCTGCAGATTGCGCCGCCGGCCCTTTGGCGTCAGCTCAAACTGGCTGCGCGTGTCCTTCACTCGACGAATAACATTGTGGGCCGTCTGCAGCTTCCACTCCGGCCGGGTCTTCTTCAACTCGGCCAGCGCTGCATCGGAGAGCAATACTGCCTGGTTGTAACCACGCTGCCGTTCTTTCGAAGGAAACAGCGGTACTGCGATCACCAGCAGCTCTGTGCCTGGCGCGAATTCCAGCATCTCGACGGCACGCGCCAACATTATGCCCAGAGGCTGGGCGACGATGCTCATTCGCTCGTATTTCAGCAGATGCACCATCTCGCGCACTTCATCTTCATACACCGCGTAAGCCACAGCTCGCTCAAACTCCGGCGGCGCCATTCGGCAAAGCGAGCACAATAATCCCTCGGCGGGAAATTGCCCTGCAAAGCGAACGCCCTCCATGTCGAGCGCTTCCCCGCAGCGATCGCACAGGGTCATCGACTGCTTCCGCACAGCATCGATACATCGATCACAAACGGGAGAGAGATCAGCTCGAAGCAGGGGCCCACCACAAGCCCTGCAGTCCGACGGAAAAAACGTGGTAACCAGGTCATCCAGCGTCGCCCGGCCAATTCGTCCCGGCATTTGTAGTAAACGAGAGATCGCGCGTTGCCCCACCGCCTCACCAGGCGGCGCACCGGGTGGACCCCCGGTAGCAGATCCGAGCGCAATGTCATTCAAGCATTCGCTGAAGACTCACCTCACTCGCTGGCGCTCCAGGTCGGTCGGACCGCGCCATACCCGCAGTATAAGCCTTGCGACGTGGAGGCCGTCAACAATTCCGCACCACCGATGATGTGTCTGTGCTACATCTAAGCCATGTTAAGAGCCGTCACCTGGTGCGTAAAATGCTTGTTCCT
>DATAVY010000009.1:0-5061 GCA_036267495.1 Edaphobacter sp. | reverse complement strand
GGGCAACCAGGATGTGGTGGTCAGGAAGATGTGGTGGTCCAGGAATGAGTGGGCCACGCGCCCTTTGAGGCGGAGACGGAGAGGACGGAGTTAGTGCATGGCTTCGCTGGCAGCGGCGCCCTGTCCGGGTTTGTTCTTGCTCAGGATGAAGGCGCACATCACCATGCCGATGGCCATCCAACAGAGCAGGCGGTAGATGTCCTGATACGCCTGCGCTGCAGCCTGCTGGTTGAGTTGCTGATAGATGGCAGCCCGTGCCATGAAGCCGGGACCGGGCCCTTTGCCACTTCCGCCAAAGTAAGAGGTAAGCGCGTTGACCCGGTTGACGTAGTCGCGGTTGCCGGGCTGCATGTACTCCTGCAGGCGCGCCTGGTGGAAGAGAGAACGGTTGGTGACGATCGCTCCGGTGGCGGCGATGAAGATACTGCCGCCGACGTTGCGAACGAAGTTGATGATCCCGGAGACCTGATTGCTCGCCTCTTTCGGAAGCCCGACATAAGCCGCGGTGGTGATGGCGATGAAGGCGAACGGGATCGCGAACATCTGCAGAATTCGCAACCACGAGGCAAAGCCGAAGGTCATGGTGAGCGTGAAATGCGTGGAGGTGTAATAGAACGCGCCGGCGAAGCAGGCGAAACCGAAGGCAGCCATGTTTCTCGCGGGAAATCTTCCCGTAGCGGCTCCTGCGAGGGGCATGACGACGAGCAGGGCAAGACCTCCGCCGGCGAGCGCCTCGCCGGCGCGGGTGGCGGTGTAGCCCATCAGCTGCTGCAGGAATTGAGGTTCAAGTACGGTTGCAGCGTTCAGAACGCCGCCGACCAGAATCATGAGGAAACAACAGATCGCGAAATTCTTGTACTTGAACAGCCGCAGATTCATGATGGGATTTTTGGCCCGCCACTGCCACCAGATGAGGCCGATCATCCCGGCAACGAACAGGAAGCAGAAGATGCGGATGAAGCTGGAGGCAAACCAGTCGTTCTCTTCGCCCTTGTCGAGCATGATCTGCATGCCACCCATGGCCACACTGAGCAGTCCGAGGCCGATGTAATCCAGTTTCCGGAGATTGGCAGGATCGGGTTTGATCCAGGGCGGATCCTGAACCATGCGGCTGACCAGAACGAACGCGAGTATGCCGACAGGCAGATTGATATAGAAGATCCATCGCCAGGAGTAGTTGTCGGTGATCCAGCCGCCGATGGTGGGCCCGAGCGATGGTGCCAGCACGGCCACAAGACCGTAGAGCGCGAAGGCCTGGCCACGCTTTTTTTCTTCGAAGGAATCCGCCATGATGGCCTGCGCCATAGGCTGGAGGCCGCCGCCTCCGACGCCCTGAAGTACGCGCGAGATAAGCAGGATAGGAAGCGTTGGAGCGATGCCGCATAGAAAACTTGCCGCCGTGAAGATGGTGATGCACAGCAGAAAGAAATTTTTGCGGCCGATGACGCTCGACGCCCAGGCGCCCACCGGCAGAATGATCGCGTTGGAGACCAGATAGCTGGTGAGGACCCAGGTTCCCTGGTCGGTGCTGGCGCCGAGATTGCCGGCAATATGCGGAAGGGCGACGTTGGCAATGGAGGTATCGAGAACCTCCATGAAGGCCGCCAGCGCAACTGTCGCAGCGATGAGCCACGGGTTGACATGAGGCTTCCACCGTCCGCTGTCAGTGCTTTCTGCCGCCATCACTTTCCTTTTCCGGTGGAGGGTTCCATTTCACCGACTTATGGCAGCTGGCGGCCATTCATGCGCATATAGACCTCGGTGCCGTTGTTTCGAAACTGAATCTCGTCCATGCAGGACCTCATCAGACGAATGCCACGATTACGGTCGTTCTCAATGTCCTTCGGTGTTTCGATATCCCCCGGATTGAATCCGCTCCCTTCATCGCGGATCAGAACCGACAAGCCTCCGCCAGGCTCGCAGGTCCAACAAACGTGGACCTTTCTTGAGGGCTCGCCACCGTTGCCGTGAGTTACCGCGTTGGCCAGGGCCTCCGACATTGCTATGTAGAAAGCCGAATTGCGCCCATTCAGACAGGATCGCAACTCCGGGTTAGATCGAAGCTTCTCGATCGTGGCAGGAATCAAGCTCAGCCGGCTTTCCATCACAATGTTGCTGGGTGGCATGCAAATTTAACTCAGAGACAAACTGTATCTGAAAGCGTATTGTATGTAAAGGGCGATCGCAGGAGGGGCCGATGAAGATCGACACAGGCACGGGCCGGGCATTGGCGGCCAGGAACATGTCTCCGATTCATGGCGGCGGCCGCCCTGATAAAGCCGGCCGCCTCGATCATGCGCGCACATCAAGCGCAGAACGGGGAATGAAGAAAAATGAGAAGGGTGAGAAAAAGGACTCTCGATTCAAACTGATTGTTGCGGTCGAGCAGTGGGTGTGCCTTGCACTGGGCGTCGTCTGCGTCGCATCGGGGATGTGGGGAATCCTGCTGAAGGTCAGTCAGGACGGTTGTCCTGCACGCCTCGCGTGGTTGGCATCGGCGTGCGTCCCGACGTTGCGGATTACCGCAGTCGCGTGTCTTGTCATGGGACTGATGCTGATGCGGCGAGGATGGTCTCACCTCTGACCAGGTTTGAGTCTTCAGCGAGGCGGGAATCATCAAATCACCGCGAACTTCCCGTCTCCGGCCGCGGTGACCCAAGGAGGAATGAACGAATATGAAAGCCAAAGTGAAGGACGACGTCGAAGACATCCCCATGGCATACCTGTGGTATGTGATCTTCACAATCATGGTGATTGCGGCCGCAGCAGTGGTCGTGGTCCTTCGAATGTTTCACGGAGTTTGAAGCCGGCCACGGGTGGAATCCCTTCGGGATGTGGGCTGTCCCATGCGAGCCTCGAGAAGAATAAGCTATCTTCGTATCAGGATGCGGCGTGTTCATTGAGTTTCAAGCATGAATCGCTGAGTAATGACGAAGGGAGCTTAGGATTCGAATGCCGGCGAGCGGCACAAGACCCCGGAAGCGGCTGACGCGCGAGGAGAGCAGAGCGCAGACCCGTGCCACCCTGATCGCCGTGGGGCGGAGGCATTTTTTACGTTACGGGCTTGGCGGCGCCGTAGCGGAGAAGATCGCCGAGGATGCCGGCTATTCCCGGGGCGCGCTCTATTCCAACTTCGACGGCAAGGAAGATCTGTTTGTCGCCGTGATCCAGGAGGAACAGGCGCGCCACATGAATATCTTCCGGTCTCTACTAAAGGGAGAGCCTTCAGGCAGGAAGCGGCTGAAAAAAATGCGGGACACCATTGCCGATCTGATGACGGATCATGACTGGATCGTGCTTCGTGCTGAATTCGAGGTCGGCGCTCTTCGCAGCGAACGTATCCGCAAAAGCTTTGTTCAAGTGCATCGGCAGCAGCTTCGCGACGGAAGCGAGCTTGTCAGGGACCTCTTGCGATCTCCTGAAGTCACTTCGAAATGGAACCCCGATGATTTCATCACGGTGATCATCAATCTCGCTCATGGTCTGGCAGTCACGCAGAGAATCCTTGGGCCAGAACTCTCTCAGAAGAGCACACGCGGGCTGGTGCAATCCCTGTTTGATCATTTGATCTCGTCCGAGTAAATCGCCGGCTTGCGCTCGTCAGCGGGCGGGGTCCTGGCTGGTGAGCTTGCGGATGATGTTGGTGGTGGAGAAGCCTTCGACGGTGGGGATGATCTCGACGCGGCCGCCGGCGGCGAGGACGTCTTCGTGGCCGACGACGGTTTCGATGGTGTAGTCGCCGCCTTTGACGAGGACGTCGGGGCGGATCTCGCGGATGAGCTCGAGGGGCGTGTCTTCGGAGAAGAGGACGACCGCGTCGACGGCGGCGAGGGCGGCCATGACGCGGGCGCGCTCGAGCTCGGCGACGATGGGGCGCGTGGGGCCTTTGAGGCGGCAGACGGAGGCGTCAGAGTTGAGGCCGAGGACGAGTTTGGTGCCGAATTTGCGGCAGTCTTCGAGCAGGGTGATGTGGCCGACGTGAAGCAGGTCGAAGCAGCCGTTGGTGAAGACGATGGTCTCGCCGGAGGCCCGCCAGTCGGCGATGCGGGCGGCGAGGCGCTGGCGGTCGAGGATCTTTTCGTCGGCGTTGAGTTTGCTGGAGGGCGTGAGGAGTGCGATGAGCTCGTGGTGGGCGATGGGCGCGGTGCCGACCTTGCCAACGACGATGCCGGCGGCGAGGTTGGCGAGGTCGACGGCGGTTTCCGGCTTGAGGCCGGCGGCCATGGAGGCGGCGATGGTGGCGATGACGGTGTCGCCGGCGCCGGAGACGTCGAAGACCTCGCGGGCGCGGGCTGGCGAGTGGAAGCTGCCGGCGGCGGAGAGGACGCGGATGCCGCGCTCGCTCATGGTGGCGGTGAGGTAGTCGAAGCCGTGCTCGACGCGCTGCTGTTCGGCGGCGGCGAGGAGTGCGTCGAGATCGCGGGTGGAGACGCCGGTGGCCTGCGAGAGCTCGGTGAGGTTGGGGCAGACCATGGTGGCGTTGGAGTACCTGGAGAGGTCGGGCGTTTTGGGGTCGACGAAGACGGGAACGTTGAGGCGGCGCGCGGTGCGGATGGCAGCGGCGCATAGATCGGGCGTGAGCGCGCCTTTGGCGTAGTCGGACAGGATGACGGCGTGGACCTTTTCGACGAGGCCGAGGACGCGGGCCTGGAGGTTGTCGAGGTCCTGCGCGGAGGGGGCGTCGCGGGATTCGATGTCGAGGCGGAGGAGCTGTTGCGTGCGGCCGACGATGCGAGTTTTGGAGATGGTGGGGAGCGAGCTGGTGACGACGCCGGTGGTGTCGATGTGCGCGGCTTCGAGGGCGGCGGCGAGCTCGCGCTGCTCGGCGTCGGAGCCCCAGAGACCGGCGAGGAGGGCCTGGCAGCCGAGGCCGGCGAGGTTCATGGCGACGTTGGCGGCGCCGCCGGGACGCTCGTAGCGGTGGGCGTGGCGGAGGACGGGGACGGGGGCTTCGGGGGAGATGCGGTCGACCTCGCCGAGGATGTAGCGGTCGAGCATGAGGTCGCCGACGACGAGGATGCGGACGTCGTGGAAGCCGCCTTCGAGGAGCGAGAGGACGCG
>DATAVY010000008.1:0-9954 GCA_036267495.1 Edaphobacter sp. | reverse complement strand
AAATGTCTTTGGGGTGGTTCTCGCTTTTTGAGGTACTCCCCCAATGGCCCGAATCTGTGCAAAGTCTTGATTAAAAGCGACTTAGGTTTGGACCTTGCTTGTAAACTCCTGATAATAAAGACGTGTTAGTCTAAAGTCTTCTTTCCAGAGAGTTTATACTTCAAAGTTATCAAGGGCCGCACCTTCCCCTGCTGCCTGTTTTTGATCTATCTATCTATTATAGCGGTTGGAGCGGAACTAACCTGCAACTATATTCCATTTTGTTTGAGTAATTTAGGTGTCTTCGGGGCTTGACATGCGTTTTCTGGGCTGAAAATGGCAAAAGAAAAAACTTTATCTCACAAGATCAATGAATTGAGGCGTTTGCGCGGTATTATTCGCGCTTCCCGAGAGGTCCATTTTTTGCTTCATAAGCTGGAGTTTCGACTACCAGTCGATCATAACCATTTGAATCTCACTATGCCGACCACGCTTGGGGATAACGGCACTGCATCTTGCGGGAGCTAGGCTCATGGCTCCTTGCTCACCAGTTCACTGATGAGGCCATTGGGAAAGACTTCCTTTACCAGAAAACGCGGCGCCGCACTATTTACGAAGACCTCAAAAATTTCGCTGCCTGTCGATTTTGCGATTTGATAGACAATTCTGGCGACCTGGAAAGTTCCGGCATCGACGTGGATGGTTTCGTGCGAGATTACGGTAGCCACAACTGTAGAGTTGCCGGCCTTGGGATCGTAGACGTGAAAGAGAATTCGTTGCGAGGGAATGTATTTCTTGAGGGACATCACCGCCGCCCAATCCACTCTTTGATCTACGGTGTCAGGGGCGACACTCTCATTTACCGGGCGGGCCGCTGAGCCGGACACCCGGGGCTCCGGGACGAAGAAACCGGAGACATGGGCAGATTGATAGGAGAGGGAAAACACCTTGCGAGCGGCAGCGCCACTGCCGAAGGTGAGGTCTGCAGATAGCGGAGTGAAGTCAGGAGAGATGAGCGCCCGCCAATGCTGACTCGATGAACCATTCGCCACATTCGAGAAGACATAGGAAGTTCCACCTGGCACTTTTTCGACTTTAATCACGCTCTGCCCGTCCGGGCTTTCGCGAGTGTAGTCCCGATAGTGGAAGGTACCCGTCAGCAGTCGACGGGCATCGAAGCCGGGGCGAGCTTGGCTTTGGCAGCTTGAACCGCACGCTATTGCCACGAAGAGGAGTTGAAACAGGAGACGACCAATCTTCATAGACCTTCCTTATGACGAAACGGCTATTTCAAAGTAACGTAAAGCGTCGGTATTCAACTAGACCGGCTCCTTCTCGCGCCGCGAAGACGATGCGTCAGCGCTTTTTTCACAGGGTGGCCTTCTGATTTAATTTAAAAACGCTTGGAGTGGGCAACCTTTTAATCTATACTCGTTTTATCGCCCCGAGTGGCCTCCCCTGTGCCCTGGATGCAGTCCAGCCCTACAGCTTTGTTCGACCTCCTGCCATAGCCTATATACCCTGCCGATTGTTCGTTATCGGCGATTGCACACGTCCCTCCGCACCCAACGAAGAAGGTCGTTCCATCATGCGTATTGCTTCTGTAGGCACGGCATTTCCTGCCTATCGTTATCCGCAGGCAGTTATCACCGAAGCTCTGAAAGAACGGATGTTGCATAATCTGGAGCTTCCGGGTGTCATGAACCGGCTTCATTCCAACTGCGGCGTCGACTTCCGCCATATTATGTTTCCTCTGGAGACGCTGGGAACGCTCTCCGGTTTCGGTGCGTTCAACGATCTCTGGATCAAGGGAGCTCTGGAGCTGGGACAGCAGGCGATCCGGAAGGCGCTCGATGCGGTGGGTCTGGATCCATCGGATATCTCAGCGATCTTTTTTACTTCGGTGACGGGGATTGCGTGCCCGAGCATCGACGCCCGCCTGGTGAACCTGATGGGTTTTCCGAAGGATATTAAACGCACTCCGATCTTCGGGCTGGGCTGCGTGGCGGGAGCGGCGGGGATTGCGCGCGCGTCCGACTACGTTCGAGCGTATCCGAAACAATATGCGCTTCTGCTGTCGGTCGAGCTTTGCTCTCTGACGTGGCAGGAGAACGACTATTCGATGGCGAACCTGGTGGCGTGCGGATTGTTTGGAGACGGCGCGGCGGCGGTGGTGCTGGCGGGAGAAGAGACGGCGCTGGCGGAGAGGCCGACCAGCGTCGAGGAGCCTTGTCCGCGGGTGGTGGCTACGCGTTCGACGATGTATCCGGATACGGAACACCTGATGGGATGGAACATCAATCAGAGCGGCTTCAATATCGTGCTGTCGGCGGACGTTCCCGAGCTGGTGAACACGGAGTTGCGGAAAACGGTGGAGGGTTTTCTTGCGGATCACGATCTGAGCATGGGGCACATCTGCAGCTATATCTTCCATAGCGGCGGACCGAAGGTGCTGAAGGCGATGGAGAACAGCCTGGGGTTGCCGCCGCATGCGCTGGCGGCTTCGTGGAACAGCCTGCGGCAGCGCGGGAATCTGTCGTCGGCTTCGGTGTTGACGGTGATGCAGGATTTTCTGATGAACCGTCCGGGAAGTCCGGGGTGTTACAGCATGATGGGGGCGATGGGACCGGCATTTTGTTCGGAGCTGCTTTTGCTTCAGTGGTGAATGCGACGGAAGCGGAAAAGACAAAACGGGAGCCAGGCGCGGCTCCCACTTTGCTGTAGCTGCAAGACGTTAGACCGTGAGTCTGCGTCGAGCGATGCCGAGGACTCCAAGCAAGCCGGTACCGAAGAGGGCAAGCGAAGCCGGCTCGGGAACCGCTGAGGGAACAGCAGATGCTGATGCGGAAAAGGTGGTAAGACTTCCTACTGTCTGGCCCGGGGGAAATTGCGAGGTGAAGACGAAGGTGCCGGGACTGGAGGTGAAGTCCACCGTTCCGGTTCCGGTAAAGAAGCCGTTGCCGGTTGCAAGCAGGCAGGTAGCACCGGCAGTGCATCCGAGCGTTCCGTTATTGACGAAGTTAGCGTTATAGCCGGTGATGTCGAAGGCGAAAGTTTCGCCACCCTCGGTAGTGGAGAAGAGCTGGATGGGGATGCCACCGGGGGGGATATTCGAGCCCTGAGAGTAGGGCAGAGGACCGGTGAGGAAGGTAATTGGATTGCCGTCTGTCAGGAAGGTGGCGAAGGTGCCGCCAATGGCTCCCTGTACTGTTGAAGTTCCGGGCGAGAAGGTGATGGTTGAGTTGGAAAAAGAGTCTGTTCCATTAGCGTTGAAGAAACCGCTGATGGAGTCGGCGTGGGCAACAGCAGCAGTGGTAAAAGCCAAAGCAGCAAGTACAACTAGGCGTTTGAGCATGGGCATCTCCCTGGGTTAGCGATAAGGAATCGAAGAAAAATCTTCCTCGACTTGCATAGCAGATGCCCTGCTGAGCGAATTCGGTTGGCCCCTGGGCAGAAGGAAATGTTTGTCGCTTTTCTCACGGCAAAATTTTTTTTCACAAGACAAAACGCGTGATGAATCCGCAGGGGACGGGGAGGGTCCCGGCTGGGTCCGGGGCAAGCGATTTTTGGCCTATTTCGCGGCGACGCCTAGGCAACGGCGCCGCGGCTGGGTATAGTTTGTCGCGAGCGGCGATACCTGCACGGGCCAGTGACTCGTTCGCCCCGATCCAATAATGCAAACCAACAAATCGAGGGAACAATGAAAATCCATTCGCTTGCAATGAGTGTCGTGGCGTTCGGGATGCTAACGACGATGAGCTTTTCGCAGATGAACAGTTCGCCAAACGCAATGCATGTTATGTCAACCGGAGCGGCCGATCCAAACGCGGTCACGCACTTCAGCGTTTATCTTCCGTTGACGCAAGGCGACGCGCTCGAGAAGCTTCTGGCTGAGCAAACCGATCCGGTTTCGGCGAACTATCATCGCTGGCTGACGCCGGCGGAGTTCAAGTCCCGGTTCGGGCCAAGTCGATCGGATGTGGCGAAAGTAACGGCAGCCTTGCTGTCGCAGGGTTTTACGATTACTGCGGAACACACGCAGTACCTTGAGGTCGAGGGGTCTGTTTCCGCGGTTGAGAGAACGTTCTCAATCCACATGATGCAGGCGCAGATGAGCAATGGACAGACGAAGTTCGCGTCGGCTGAAGGTCATCTGACACTGCCCGCGGCGCTGGCCTCGGCGGGCGCTGTGGTTCCGGCGTTCACAACTCGCCTTGCGGCGCACGTGCACTCGGTGAAGCTGGCGCGGAGTGTCATGGCGGTCAAGCCGGCGTTCCGGTTGAGCAGTCTTGAGAGTCTTTACTACCCGAACGACTTGAACGAAGCGTATCAACTTCCTTCCTTCCAGACCGTGGTTAACCCCTTGTTCTCGCGGCGCCCGAAACAGATTGCGGGTGTTGGATCGCACATCGGAATCGTGATTTCGTCGGTGATCGATCCCAATGATCTGGCAATGACGTTTAACTCCGATCTGCCGCTCGCGCCTGGGATCGATCTGATTCAGGCTTACTCGACGCACTCGAACCTGCCGGTTCCCACAGTGACGGTGCGCGCCGTAGACGGAGGGAGCGGTGCATTCGACCCGAACACCGATGCGGCGGGCGAGGCCTCTCTCGACACGCAGATGTCATTGGGGACAGCACCGGGCGCGACGGAGACGATCTACAACATTCCAGACCTGAGCGATGCGTCGATTGCGGATGGATATGCGGCAGTGGATGAAGACAATACTGTCGATGTTGTGAGTTCGTCGTTCGGGGAGTGCGAGCTGGATTTCACCGCGGCTTATAACGGCGGCGTAGACTTCACCAGCATTTTGAAGATGTTCCACGCGCTTTTCCAGCAGGGCAACGCGGAAGGCATTACTTTCGTGGCGAGCTCGGGCGACTCTGGAGGAGTTCCCTGCCTGTCTGCGGCGTTTGTGAACAACCCGACGAATGGGACATCGTTCGTCGCCGGAGTAGAAAATCCTGCGTCCGATCCGAATGTGACTGGCGTAGGCGGGACGAATCTTGGCACGACTGCGACACCGACCGAGGATGACGCTGTCTATTCGATTGAGAATGCGGACTTCGATCCGCTGTTGCCAGCGAGGTTTCGGGTTGGCAAACAGATCGTGAGCGTGAACAACAATACGTGGGGCTCGGGAGGCGGACTCAGCGCAGTGTTCGACAAGCCGCTGTACCAGTTGCTGGTGAATACGAGTGGCAGTAGAAAGCGTGCGGTGCCGGATGTTTCGCTGATGATGGGCGGCTGTCCTTCAACTCAAGTGGACACAACCAAAGAGGATTGCTCTACGGTTCTTCGCAGCAGCGCTTTGATCTGGATTGGCGGCGATCTGTTTGAAGTGATCGGCACCAGTTCTTCTTCACCGGAGTTTGCCGCAGTGCTGGCACTTGCGATCGAGCTGAATGGCGGCCGACTTGGCAATGTGAATCCACTGATTTATGGCTTGTCTGCCACGCAGACATTGCTGGGCGGCGAGAGAGCCCCGAAGCTGTTTCAATATTTCCATCGCAATATTTCGGGGAACAACAATGCTTTTACGGTGAAACCGGGACAGGCATACAGCGAGGTTCTGGGAAATAGCACGCTGGATGTTAAAAACTTCCTCCAACTGCAACTTGCGGTGCCGGCTGGTACGCCGAATACGCTAAGCAATCCGTAAGGAGGAACGGCAAACGGCAGAATGTGTCTAAAAAAGCCCGGTCTTCGCCATTTCGAAGATCGGGCTTTTCTGTGCGAGCTCTGCTTTTCGCTTTGGTTATCGAACTACGGACTGGAACAGCGGCGAAGTAAGGAGGCTGGCGAACTGGCTGTCTGAGGAGGAGTAGGAGACGGTGAGGGTGCCGGCGTTGGAGTCGATGGTGGTTTGGTCGAGGGCGGATTTTTCGAGTGGGGAGCCTGAGGTCTTGCGCATGATCGAGACGCCCTTCATGAGCGTGGCGGCGGTGGCGGCAGTGAGTGTGTCGGACATGACGACGGCCATGTCGAATTTGACGCCGTTCTGAAAGTCCATGGTGTAGCGGCTGCTCTTCATGCGGTTCTTGACGGTGTCGTAATCGGCGAGCTGCGCGGCGTCGCCGAGGACGCCCTTCATCATGGCCTGGGTGCCCTTGGCGTCGAGCAGGCTCCAAACCGCTTTGGTGTCGACGGTGGCCATATCGTTGACCATGTCCCCATTGGAGAGGAAGTCGGGGACCATACCGTCGCGTGCGTCGACTGCTTCTTTGACTGCGGCTTTGTCGCCGAAGACCATGGTGGTCTGATTGAGGAAGACCACACTCATACCATTGGAACCCATAGGGTAGATGCTGGTATTGCGGAGCACTTCGGGCTTGACCTTATTCTTGGTGAAGTTGGCCATGATTTCGCGAGTGTGGAATTGACCCTGTGCGATGCCGACGATGCGAGTGCCCTGACCGGCAGGATCGCGAAAGGCGGCGAAGGCGAGCACGTCGGCGTCCTGATCGACCTTGAGGCCGGAGCTCTTGAGGGCGGTTTCGAGGCGCTTAAGCTCAGGCGGAAGGATGCGGTCTTTGAGGTCCATGGCTGCGGAAGAGTTCTGCATGGCGTGGTAATCGACGACGATGAGCTGCTGAATGTCTTTGGGCATGGCGGCTTTGGCGTCGCTGGAGAGTTGGGCGGCGGATGCGAAGGCCGGGGCCATGGCCGTCGCGAGGGCGGCGACGGCAGTGAGGAGGTTTTGCCGGGTGATTTTCATTAGTGCCTTTGACTCCTTGAGCTTGTTCCAGTGTAGCGTCACCACACTATTGTTCCGTGAATATGAGACGGTTTGCAAGCACCTATGGGGAGGTGTTCTGTATACGAATGCTACTTTTGTGGTACCTGAATCCTAGAGTTCAGGCCATGCGATGGGTGCGTGAAGTCTGCGCTCGAGAACCTTTCCGTCGGCATCGAAGCCAGTTATTTGACGTACCCATTCGGAATCGGGCTCATAGGCGGCTTCGGGAATTAATCCGATGAGTTCGGCGTCGTCAATGAGGACGCCGTGGCGCTGCGCCAGGTGCTGGATGGTGGCATGGACGTGGCGCATGGGGGTTAGGTTGAAGTCGGTGACATTCATGCTGACCTGAGCGCGGCCATTGGCGAAGACACCGATAGCTTTGACGCCGTGAAGGCCTCCGTTTGCGGCGCGGATGTCGCGGGCGATGGCGCGGGCGGCGGAGATGTCGGGACCTTTGAGGTGAACGTTGTAGGCGATGAGGAAGCTGCGAGCTCCGACGGCGGTGGCTCCGGCGGTTTCGTGGAGTTCGGGACCGCCGATGTCGGGGCGGCGGGCGGCGTCGCGGCGGGTGGCATCGCGAAGACCTTCGAACTGGCCCTTACGGACGTCTTCGAGTTGGACTCGGTCGGGGCGGGCGGCGGCGGCTCCGTAGAAGTAGACGGGAACGCCGTAGCGACGCCAGATGAGGAGGCCGGCCTGGCGGGCGAGGACGGCGCACTCGGCGAGGGAGGCTCCGCTGACGGGGATGAAAGGGATGACGTCCGCGGCGCCGATGCGCGGGTGGACTCCGTTCTGCTTGGTGAGGTCGATGAGCTCGGCGGCTTTGCCTGCAGCACGGGCGGCGGCTTCGACGATACCGATAGGAGTTCCTGCGATAGTGACAACGGATCGGTTGTGGGCTTTATCGAGAGACCAGTCGAGCAGACGAACACCCTCGACCTGCATGGCGGCGACGATGTGGCTGACTTTGGTTGCGTCGTTGCCTTCGGAGAAGTTCGGGACGCATTCGATGATAGCTTCAGAGTTCATAAAAGCAGGGAATAGGGACTAGGGAATAGGGAGTAGAAGACAAGCCGGAATGGTTCAAGCTGTTTGGTTCTCCAGTTAAGATCGTGAAATCAATGCGTGGTTGCAATCATCGTTTTTTCTGCTCCCTACTCCCTATTCCCTGTTTTATTTCCACCAGGTGTATCCGAGGGAGAATTGTACGCTTGCGTTGACGCCGGGATTGCGGTCGCCGAGAGAGGCGCTGGAGATGTGGACGCCGTTGGCGCTGAAGTCGATGGAGCGGCGGGGATGGACGAAGTAGTGGACGCCGACGCCGCCCTGGGGAGTGAAGTTGAAGACGCTGGCGTCGGCGTTGGGGCCGTCGTTCTGCTCGTTGTAGGGTGGGCCCCCGAAGGCGGGGTATTTGTGATTGGTCCAGAGGAGGCCGCCTGCTGCCTGCCCCCAGAAGGAAAAGTGTTTTGTACCGGCAAGGTTCCAGCGGAGGATGATCGGCGTGATGGAGGCCCCGGTGAAGGTACCGCCTACCGTGAAGAATGGCGTGCAATTCGGCGGGGCGCCTATGGGATTGGTGCAGAAGGGACGCTCGAATTTGGGGGTGTAGGACTGCCAGAAGGGGAAGGCTTCGACGGCGTACTCGAAGTTGCCGCGGAAGGCGCTGTGGCCGTGGCTGGCGGCGAGGACTTTGCCGGCGTGCACACCCGCCATGAGGAACTTGAAGCCGTCGCGGTCTTCGGTGAGGCCGTTGCCGCCCTGGACGAGGACGCCGAACTCGAAGGGGAGATGGTCGGAGCCGGCGTGGAAGGGCGTGAGGTCGTTGTGGACGACGGTTTGTGCGGAGGCGCATCGCGGGATGGAGAGCAGAAGGGCGATGGCGGAGATGGTGGAGATGGCGAGGGTGGCGCGGATGCGATGCCTGCTGTGGGTCAATCTGTGGGTCAATCTGAGAGCTCCGGTGTTGAGTGACAGAAGAAGGCCGCCGGTGGACGGCGGCCGTTTGGTGCCGGCGACTGTTTGTCTCTCGTCAGGCACTTGCTACCGCGGCTTCATCGAAGTCGAAGTTGGAGTAGACGTTTTGCGTGTCGTCGAGGTCTTCGAGAACTTCGAGGAGGCGGATCATCGCGTTGGCCTGAGCGCCTTCGAGTTTGGTATAGGTGGAGGCGATCTTGGTGACCTCGGCGTGCTCGGGTGCGATCTTCGCGGATTTGAGGGCTTCAGTTACGGCTTCGAAGTCCTTGGGGTCGGTGAGGACCTCCCAGTTTTCGCCTTCGTCGGAGAGGTCTTCGGCTCCGGCGTCGAGGACGATTTCGGTGAGCTTGTCTTCGCTGGCAGCGGATTTCGCAATGGCGATGACGCCTTTTTTGGTGAACATCCAGGCGACTGCGCCTTCGGCTCCGAGGTTGCCTCCGTTTTTGGAGAAGGCGTGGCGGATCTCGCTGACGGCGCGATTTTTGTTGTCGGTGAGGACTTCGACGATGATGGCCACGCCGCCAGGGCCGTATCCCTCGTAAGTGATCTCCTCGTAGGAGACGCCTTCGAGCTCGCCGGTGCCGCGCTGGATGGCGCGCTTGATGTTTTCTGCGGGCATGTTTTCTGCTTTGGCGGCGGCTATGGCTCCGCGGAGGCGGGGATTGCCGTCGGGATCGCCTCCGCCCTGCTTGGCGGCGATCGTGATCTCCTTGATGAGGCGGGTGAAGATCTTGCCGCGTTTGGCGTCGAGAGCGCCTTTTTTGTGCTTAATTGTCGCCCATTTTGAGTGGCCGGACATGAGTTACCCCTGTGCAGATTTTTCGGTGCGCGACGAGGCGCAACCCTGTGAGTTTAGCATGTCCGGCGGAGGATTCGCTTGGATTGCGGGTACCACCCCCACCCGGCCAAAAGTAGGCAAAGTCTTCGAATGATTGTGGATAGGTCCGGACTTCGAGTGGGGTGGTTCGGGTGGGGGAAACGATGGCCGGTTTTTCGGGCGGCCCTTTTTGGGGGGAAGGTTTGTCAAGTCAACCGGAGAGGTGACGAAGAGCAAAGAGCAGCAAAAAGTCTAACCAGCAGTTTTTAGTGGGTTTTGAGATTCGAAGCGAGGTTAGACTTGAGTCCATGGCAAGCGTGGCCCAAACTTCGGTGATGGAGTATCTCCGGACCAGCTACCGGCCTGACCGCGAGTACGTTGACGGCGAGATCCGGGAGCGCAATGTGGGAAAGTGGGAACACGCAAGGGTTCAACT
>DATAVY010000007.1:0-35628 GCA_036267495.1 Edaphobacter sp. | reverse complement strand
GCGAGTTTGTTTCTCTCTACTTGCATCGAATCCAACGCGACGATAGAGGAAGAGTGGCACGACTTTATCCATTCGTTGTAGCGGACCGCGAGAGCGAGCCTAAAAATATATCCATCAGCCCTACAGTCTCCTTTGGAAAGCCTGTGTTAGCTGGAACGGGAATTTCTACCTCCGTTATCGTGGGCAGATTCAATGCACGTGATTCGGTCGCAGATTTGGCGCGTGAGTACAACGTAATGCCTGCCGTCCTTGAGGATGCTATTCGATGGGAGATGAACAAGGGCAAAGCGGCATAACTGAGCTCGTTCTTTTTCTTGATGAGAATCACTGCCGCAATAGCCACATAGTCGAAGCTATCGAAGAGCGTGGCATCGTCTGCGAAAAACATCTAGACCACTTCGCACCAGGGTGCCCAGATACTGAGTGGTTACCGATCATCGCACAACGTGGGTGGTGTCTTCTCACTACAGATGCGCGGATCAGGAGTAATTTTCTTGAAAAGGAAGCCGTTCGCACAAATGGGGTGCGAATGTTTTATTTCTCTCGTAACAATCTCGCAGGCAGCGAGATGGGTATAGCTATTCGGCGAGCACTCCCTCAGATAGAACAGCTTATACAGGCTCAAACGCCACCCTTTACGGCATCAATCAACAGGAACGGTGAGGTTACCCTACGGGATACCTTTTAGAATGGAGTTCATGAAGACCGAAAGTCTTTCCAGGAAGCTTTCTTTGAGTGAGCTGGCGCCGCGTGTGGTGCAGTCGGAGATTCGCGCGATGACGCAGGAGTGCGACCGCATGGGTGGAGTGAACCTGGCACAGGGAGTGTGCGATACCGAGGTGCCGGAGGTGGTGGCCGAAGGGGCGATTCGTGCGATTCGCGATGGGTTGAATATCTATACGCGGATGGATGGCATTGCGCGGTTGCGGCACGCGATTGCGGGGAAGGTGGAGCGGACGCTGGGGATTACTGTTGATCCCGACCGCGAGGTGTTGATCACGAACGGCGTGACCGGGGCGTTTCAGGCGGCGGTGATGGCGCTGCTGAATCCGGGCGATGAGGTGATGCTGTTTGAGCCGTTCTATGGGTATCACGCGAGTACGCTTCGCTCGATTCGGGCTGTCCCAGTGCCGGTTGCGCTGAAGGCTCCGGACTGGGGGTTGGATTTACATGCGGTGCGGGCGGCGATTACGCCGAGGACGCGCGGGATGGTGATCAATACGCCGTCGAATCCGGCGGGGAAGGTATTTACGCGGAAGGAGCTTGAGGGGCTGGCGGCGATTGCCGAGGAGTTCGATCTGTTCGTGTTTACGGATGAGATCTATGAGCATTTTATTTATGGCGGAGCGAAGCATATCAGCCCTGCGACGCTGCCGGGGATGCGGGAGCGGACGATTTTGATGTCGGGATTTTCGAAGACGTTTTCGGTGACGGGGTGGAGGGTGGGGTATCTGATTGCCGATCCGAAGTGGTTAGGATCGATTGGCTACTTTCACGATCTGACCTACGTGTGTGCGCCGGCTCCGCTGCAGCAGGGATGCGCGGATGGAGTGGAGAAGCTGGGGGCGGAGTTTTATACCGGATTGGCGCGTGAGCATGAAGGGAAGCGCGCGATGATCGTCGATGCGCTGCGCGAGGCGGGGATGAGGCCGCATGTGCCGGATGGGGCGTATTACGTGCTGGCTTCGGCGGAGGGCCTGCCCGGCGCGACAGCGGCGGAGAAGGCAAGAGCGCTGCTGGCGAAGACGGGAGTGGCTTCTGTGGCGGGTTCGGCGTTCTTTCGATTGGGAAAGGGTGAGGACCTGCTGCGGTTCTGTTTTGCGAAGAAGGATAAGGACCTGGCGGAGGCTTGCCGAAGGTTGCGGCGATTGAAGACCCAGGTGTGATCGGGCCGCTGGGGCAAGAGCGGCCGGGGAACGTGTGTCTTGGCGATAACTTCCGTTGCGCTTTCCTCGCATGGATGGAAACGTCTCTGTAAAATATCGGTTGCACCAGAGGAGATTGGAATGGCATCGTTTATGGCCGGGAATCCGGCGTTGAAGGCAACACATCAGCAGCTGAAGACGAAGATGGAGAGCACGGTGGAGGACTTCCGCGGGTATCTTCTGTCGGCGCGGACGGGCCGGGCCAATGTCCACATGCTCGACCATGTCAAAGTGGACTACTACGGCACGGACACGCCGGTTGGGCAGATGGGCCAGATGAGCACGCCGGAGCCGACGCTGATTCTGGTGCAGCCTTACGATGTGGGGATGGTGTCGGCGATCGAGAAGGCGATCCGGATGTCGGGGACGGGGCTGAATCCGATGAGTGACGGCAAGGTGATTCGTGTGCCGGTGCCGCCGATGACCGAGGAGCGGCGCAAGGATGTCGTGAAGCAGTTGAATAAGACGCTGGAGGACCATAAGACGGCGATTCGCAATATCCGGCGGGATGGGAACGATCACATCAAGAAAGCCGCGAAGGACAAGCTGATCTCCGCCGATGATGAGAAGCGGGCGAGCGATGAGGTGCAGCAGTTGACCGATATGGAGATCAAGCGGATCGAAGATCTCTGCAAGGCCAAGGAAAAAGAGATCATGACCGTTTGAGCTACTACGCCTAGGGCGCTACTGCGCGTAGGGCGGGAAGCGTCTTCGGCGCAAAAACATTGGGTCGGGCGATGGTTGCTCGCCCCTTTTGCTTGGGCGATGAAGTACGTTTGGGGTTAGACGCCCTGGTAGACGTAGCCGATGAAGGCGTCGGGCTTTTTGCCCCATTTTGCGTCGAAGGTTGCGGTGGGTTTGGCGGCGATGGTCTCGTGGAGGGACTTGCCTTCTTTTTTCAGTTTGGCGACGTTGTCGCGGGCGCCGGCGAGCATGTCGCGGAACTTGGTGAGCTGGGCCTTGTTGCCGAGCGGGCCGTGGCCGGGGATGACGATGGTGTCGCGACCGGCGGTGGCGAGGTTCTGTTCGGTGGCCTGGATCATGCCGTTGATGTTGCCTCCGCTGGAGTAGTCGATGAAGGGATAGAAGCCGTTCCAGAAGGTGTCGCCGCAGTGGAGGATGTCGGCTTCGGTGAAGTGGACGGAGAGGTCGGTGTCGGTGTGGGCGGGCTCGTAGTGGGTGAGCTTGAGGGTGTTGGTGTGGTCGGAGAGAGTGCGGTAGCTGGTAAAGAGGATGGTGGGAAGAGCGCCGGTAGGAGCGGGCGGAATGATGGCCTTGTAGGCGACGATGTTCTGGGTGGTGCTCATGCGGTAGCGGGTGTTTTCGTGGGCCCAGATGGTGGCGCCGGCGGAGTGCATCCAGTCATTGCCGTCGGTGTGGTCGAAGTGCCAGTGAGTGTTGATGAGGACCTGGATGGGATCGGCGTTGATGGCGGCGAGGGCGGCGGTGAGCTGGGGCTGGCAGGAGGCGTAGCCGGAGTCGACTAGCAGCTTGCCCTCTTTGGTGGTGAGGACGGCGATGTTGCCGCCGGCTCCGCCGAGGAAAGTGATGTTGCGGCGAAGGGGAGTGGCCGTGATCTTGTTGTTGGCGTTGGCGGCGCGCGCCCTGGTGAGGAAATCGTTCGGATCGGGCTGTTGTGGAGCGGCTTGCCGGGCGAAGAGCGTGCGCGGATCGAGACAGACAGTTGCCGATGCAAATGCGGCGGTGGCGAGGAAGCGGCGGCGGGAGATCGCAGGAGACGAGCTGATCATGAGGGTTGTCCTTGGCATTGTTGACGATACATGGGACAGGCGGCGAAGCGAAAGCGTCGAAATAACATTTGCGGCTTAAGTTTTGGCGGTCCGCGCCGATGACGGGAAGTGCCGGTTTATAGGCGTGAGGTGATGGAGATGGCTGAGCTTGAATCAAATGCGGAAGAGTTCGACGAGCAGCACGAGAGGCGATTGACGGCGCTGGAAGGTGTCGTCGAGCGGCGCAAGCATACGCGTTATGCCGTGGACGCCTGGGCTGAGGTGATGGTGGCGGACGGAAGGATGCTGTTTCGCGGACGGGTGCTGGACATCAGTATCGGCGGATGCTATGTGGAGACGGAGGCGCGGCTTCGACTGGCGCCGGGGACGCCGGTGGAGGTGATATTCCGGCTGAACGATGAAGTTTTTCGGTATGACGCGACGATCAGGATGATTCGAGCGAAGGGGGCGGGGTTCCTGTTCTCCGTGCTGAGCGCAAAAATGCAGATGGGGCTGGAAAGATTGATCGGGGAGTTGAGCGACGACTAGGTTACTTTCGGGCGTAGTAGAAGTCGTAGACGATGGTCCAGGTCTTGCCTCCGTCCGTAGATTGCTCCTGAAGCTGGCGGACATGGTTCGGGTCGAGATTGAAGAAGGTGAAGCGTTGTTCGGCAGGCTCGCCTTTGTCGTTCGGATTATGGCCGGTAAAGCGAAGAGCGCCATCCTTGTAGACACCCTCGTCATATTCCTGGCGGCCACCTGAAGCGTCGACCCAAAACTGCTTCCAGGTTTTGGTTCGTGGGTTGTAGTTGTTGAAGCTCTGGCCTGAGCTGCCTCCAGTCCCCGTCCAGATTTCCAGAATGACGCAGTCGTTGAGGATGCGCTGAATGGAGCTTTCACCGACCCTGGGGCCGTTCTTTGCCGTAACCGTCCACTCACCAACCCAGAAGTCGAAGGCGCGATGAGGAGCATCGGCGCAGGGCTCTACCTTAGGCTGTGCCGATGCAAACGAAATCGGCCCGAGTGCCATGACGAAGACTGCAAGAGAGATATTGTGAATGATCTTTCCGGACAGCTTGCCCATTCGTTCCTCCTGCGACTGCCGGTCAATGAAGAACTGGCTCAGAGAGAGCAGACTAACCTTTCGTGTGAGGCCGAGAGCAAGAAATGTGACCAGTGGCTAGGTGATGTGGTCGAGGACGATCTTCCAGCCGTTGTCTGTGTTTTCGACAACCAGGGAAAAGAGACCTTCAGCGTTGCCGCCATCCTTCTTGCTGCGTTCAAGACGATATTTGCCGAGGACGATGGCGAAGTTTTCGTCGAGCGGGTGCACCTCAAGATCGGAGTAGCTGAGGGTGCCCATGGCGGCCTTGCTGGGATAGTCGCGCTTGTACTCGTCGACCAGGCCGGCGAAGCCCCGGAAGACCTGATGGGTGATGAAGAGAGTGTCGGGCGAGTCTTTGAAGCTACTGGCGAAGGCGGAGAGATCTCCCTTGTTCCAGGCGTTCTCCTGGGCGAGGAGAACCTTCACGATGTTCAGCTCCTGGCGGCTGGCGGTGTGAAGCGGGTCGGGCTGCCGAGCAGAGAGAAGGGTTGGGACGAGGAGCATGAAAACAAAAGCGGCAGAAAGGCATTTGAGGCGAAGCGTCATGGGGTATCTCGGAGGAGGGGCTGGTTGGTTCGATGTTGCCATTGGATCACTGTTTCCTAAGACGCGCGTGATGTCCAGTCGGATTGATAGTAGATGATTGAGAAAACCTGGGGGAGCAAAAGGGGCAGAGGGCAAGTGGCATTTAGCCGCGCTCATTACGGGACTGCTCTTCACGAGGTTTGATGCCGGCGGTGGGAGTGACCCAGATGATGGTGACAAAGGCGACCAGGCCGAGCGACAGGTGCGGGTGCTGGAAGGCGAGTGGAATGGCCACAAGATAGACGAAGAGGGAGAGCCAGTTTTTGCGTTGGATTGCCGTGTCCTCGGCTTCAAGCTTGCCCGAGTGGCGGAGGCGGCGGCCGATGGCGAGGCGCAGAAGAAGAAAGCTGAAGCCGGTGAAGATCATAGAGGCCACATAGATGGCTACGGAAAAGGAGTTCATCTTCTTCTCGAGGACATAGGACGTGAAGAAGGGCAGAAGGGAGAGGCAGAAGAGAAAGCCGAGGTTGGCATACAGGATGAGTTCGTCGGCCTCTTCTGTGCGATGGATGAGCTGGTGGTGGTTGATCCAATAGATTCCGGTAAACGCGAACGAGATGAGATAAAGACAGAGCGTGGGGAGCACGGCGCGGAGCCCGGCAACGCCATCCTGGTGAGGGATCTTGAGCTCGAGCACCATAATGGTGATGATGACGGCGATGACTCCGTCGGAAAAGGCTTCAAGGCGAGATGGGGTGGAGACGTGACGGGACATACAAGTCTGCTGTTTTGTCTGTTTTGTTCTGGCAGAAGGATACAACGTCGATTGCCGGGTGTGAGGGCGGTCGCGCTGAACTAAAATCATGGCATGGCCGTGAATTCCATTGAACCTGCTGGTACGCATCCGGGCGCGACGAAGGTGGTTCATGCGGTTTGTTCGCATGACTGCCCGGACTCGTGCGGCGTGCTGGTGACGGTCGATCTGAAAACGGGGCGAGCGGTGAAGATGCAGGGCGATCCGTCGCATCCGGTGACGCGGGGGTTTTTGTGCGGCAAGGTGGCGAAGTATCTGGACCGGGTGTATTCGCCCGACAGGCTGCTGTATCCGATGCGACGGCGGGCGGGCGTATCAAAGGGGCCGCTGGCGCAGGGACGCGAGACGGAGGCGTTCGAGCGAATCTCCTGGGACGAGGCGCTCGATGAGATTGCCGCCAGGCTGAAGAAGATTGCGGCGGAGTTTGGGCCGGAGAGCGTGCTGCCCTACAGCTATGCCGGGACGATTGGGAAGCTGGGGTATGGGTCGATGGACCGGCGGTTTTTCCATCGGCTGGGGGCATCGCAGCTTGACCGGACGATCTGCTCGACCGCGGGCGGATTGGCGTTGAAGAACGTGTATGGGCTGAAGCTGGGAACGCCGCCGCAGGATTTTGCCCACTCAGGCCTGATCATCGCTTGGGGCGCGAATGTGCATGGGAACAACGTGCACCTGTGGCCGTTTATTGAGGAGGCCCGGCGCAAGGGCGCGAAGCTGGTGGTCATCGACCCTTACCGGACGAGGACAGCCGCGCTGGCGGATGAGCATCTGGTAATCCATCCCGGGACTGATGCGGCGCTGGCGCTGGGCATGATGCATGTAATTCTCAGCCTGGGGTTGGAGGATCGCGAGTATGTTGCGCGATGCGCGGCCGGCTTTGACGAGTTGAAGGCGCATGCGCTGCGTCCCGAATATTCGCCCGAAAGTGTAGCGTCGGCGACGGGAATCCCGCCTGAGACGATCGTGCGTCTGGCACGGGCCTATGCAATGGCGGGGCGTACGGATGGGAATAGGCCGGCAGCGATCCGGCTGAACTACGGCATTCAGAGGAGTGAGAATGGGGGCACGGCGGCGCGCGCGGTCTGCATGCTGCCGCTGTTGACGGGAGCGTGGAAGTATAAGGGCGGCGGCTTGCAGCTCTCGACCTCGGGATCGTTCCCGTTCAACGACAGGGCGCTCGAGATGCCAGAGTTGATGAATGCGAGCCCACTAGGCAGGCCGTCCCGTGTGGTGAACATGAGCCAGCTGGGGCAGGCACTGACCACGCTTGGTAAAAACAGAAAAGACGGGCCGCCGGTGAAGGCGATGTTCGTATACAACTCGAACCCTGCGGCAATCGCGCCGAACCAGAACGATGTCCTGCGCGGGATGTTGCGGCAGGATCTGTTCCTGGTGGTGCATGAGCAATTTTTTACCGATACGGCAGACTATGCGGATGTTCTGCTGCCGGCGCCGACATTTCTTGAGGTGAAGGACGTGCAGGGGGCGTATGGGCATCTGTTCGCGCAGGTGAGCCAGCGTGCAATTGCGCCCCTGGGCGAAGCGAAGAGCAACGTGGCGCTGTTTGGAGAACTCGCGAGACGAATGGGATTTACCGAGACGTGCTTCGACGACCGTGACGACGAGTTGATCGACCAGGCTCTCGCCACCGACCATCAATGGTTCGCAGGAATTACACGCGAGCGGCTGGAGCGCGAGGGCCAGATCGCATTGCAGTTGCCGGTCAACGACGCGGGCGAGATATTGCCATTCAGTACGGCGGAGTGGTTCAAGACGCCGAGCGGGCGGGGCGAGCTGGTGCCGGTGCCGATGTTCACCGCTCCCACGGAATCGCGGGCGCATTCGGCGGAGGGAGCGTATCCGTTGGAGTTTCTGCCACGCAAGGCGGACAACTATATGAATTCGACATTTGCGAATCTTCCTCCGCATCAGCGCATGGAAGCGCGGACGGCAGGCGTGCTCGAGATGCATCAGACGGACGCGGCGGCGCGGGCGATTGCCAATGGCGATGAGGTCGAGGTCTTCAACGGGCGCGGAAGCATTGCGCTGAAGGCATTGATTAATGCGCAGGTTTCGGCGGGTGTGGTTTCGGCGCGGCTGGATTGGAACAAGCTGTCGGTTGGCGGCGGGAACGTGAATCGCCTGACCTCGGAGACGCTGACCGATATTGGCGGCGGACCTACGTTTTATTCGACGCTGGTTGAGGTAAGGAAAGTTTTGCCGGAATTAGAAGTCGTCGATTGACGAGACGGGATGCAACGAAAGGAATGAAATGGAGATATTGCTGCCCGGGCTGAGTGAAATTGAGACTGCTGCGCGGCTAATTTATCGAAGCATGCCCGCTACGCCGCAGTACAGCTGGCCTTTGATCAATGCTCGCGCCGGCGCCGAGGTCTGGGTGAAGCACGAGAACCATACTCCGGTGGGAGCGTTCAAAGCGCGCGGCGGCCTGGTCTATATGGATTGGCTGCGAAGGGAGCGGCCGGAGATAACGACGGTGGTTTCGGCGACTCGCGGCAACCATGGCCAGTCCATCCCGTTTGCAGCGGCGCGCCATGGAATTCGTGTGGTGATTGTGGTGCCTTTCGGCAACAGCGCAGAGAAAAACCGGGCCATGCAGGCTTTGGGCGCGGAGCTGGTAGAGTTCGGGACGGACTTTCAGGAGGCGAGCGAGCACGCCGAGCATATGGCACGCGAGAATGGATGGCACCGCGTGCCCAACATCGATCTGCGGATCGTCACCGGTGTCGCCACCTATGCGCTGGAGTTGTTTTCCGCCTGCCGGGACCTTGAAACCGTCTATGTGCCAATCGGTATGGGATCCGGTGCATGTGGAATGATCGCAGCGCGGAACGCGTTGGGACTGGCGACGAAGATCGTCGGCGTCGTCTCGAGCCTCGCTCCGGCCTATGCGTTGTCCTTCGTTGCCGGCGAAGTGAAGGAGCGCGAGGCGCGGACCGAAATAGCCGACGGAATGGCGTGCCGCAAACCGGACCCCTGGGCGCTGGAGATACTGATGGCCGGACTGGACCGCGTGGTCATGGTCGATGACGACGAGGTAAAGGCCGCGATGCGAGCCTATTTTAGCGACACCCACAATGTCGCCGAAGGATCGGGTGCAGCCGGATTGGCGGCGCTGCTGAAAGACCGCGATCACGGAGGTAAGCGTCTAGGGACCGTGATTACTGGTGGAAACGTGAACAGCGAGGTCTTTGCCGAGGTTCTGGGCTGTGTGCAGACCGTACCGCTTGCCTGAGGCCCAGCTCGAAAACGGAGTCACGCGATGTACGCATCGGGCTTTCAATGTGCAGGCTGCGGCGAGTGGGTGGAGACCTCGGTGGATCAGTCCGCGGGCTCGAAGCAGCAGTATGTGGAGGACTGCCAGGTGTGTTGCCAGCCTAATGTGTTGACGGTGCGTTGGGATGGCTCTGCGCAGGAATTTACCATCGCGGCCGAGTTGGAGAGTTGATTTCGCGATGGTTCTTTTGCCGGGCCGCTTCGTCAAAAAGAGAACAAAACTGAATTTACGCGGGTTAGGCGCCGACTGTCCGACCTGAAACCCGGGGGATGAACTCGCTAACCGCTGGCCTCTCCCATATAATCAGAACTTCGCTTGATGTGCTGGCGGAGCGTCATTTTAGAGCAGTGAGGGTGTGCGTATCTTTACCGTGAATCGAGAGAGCGGAAGCTCCCTGAAATGCAAGACCAAGCCTGTGTGCACGCGCTCCAGCCGCTTCCGCATTGCTCATGCCGCGTCCGTTTTTGCCGTTGGGATGCTTGCAGCCTCATCGCTTGTTGCTCAGGTGACTCCGGGCACGCCGACCGCACCGTTGTCGTCTCAGGGTGTAGAAACGCTTTGTCAGCCGCAGGTTATCGGCAACAGGCGAATTCCCAAAGAGTCCATTTTGTCGCGGCTGTTCAGCCGGCAAAACGATTTGTACGACCCGCAGGTGGTGGAGCGGGACTTCAATTCGCTGTGGAACACCGGATACTTTGAAGATGTCCAGATTGAGCGGGTCGACACGTCGAAATGCGTGCAGTTGGTGATTTATGTCAAGGAAAAGCCGACCATCCGCGACCTCAACTACAAGGGACTGAATGCGGTCACCGTCTCCGACGTCCTGGAGCGCTTCAAGAAAGCGAAGGTTCAGGTCTCGGTGGAGAGCCAGTATGACCCCACCAAGATGGCGCGCGCCGTCGTGGTGTTGAAAGATCTGCTGGCCGAACACGGACACCAGTTCGCCACGGTGACACCGGAGATCAAGAAGATTCCGCCCGCGGGCGTCTCGATCACCTTTGCGATCAAAGAAGGCCCGACCGTGAAGGTGGGCAAGATTGCGTTCCAGGGCAACGACAATCTGAGCGACCGGACGCTGCGCGGAGCGATGAAAAACCTCAAGCCCATCGGCATACCGCACTCGATCATTCTGGAGAACCTGTTTGCGCGGACTTTCGACGCGAGCAAGCTGGATGAGGACACGGAGCGTGTGCGCGCCGCTTACCAGGATCGTGGTTACTTCAAGGCCCAGACCGGCGACCCGACGACACACGTTCGCGATGCGGGCGGTCTGAACCCATTCACGCTGCGGCCTTCCAAAGGCAAGCGAATCGATATTTTGATGCCAGTCGAAGAGGGCGAACGCTACCGGCTCGCGGCCATTACCTTCACCGGCAATAAGAATGCCCCGAATACGAAGGCTTTGCGGGCGCAGTTCGCGCAGAAGGATGGCGAGTACTTCAACCGTACGCTGTTCAGCAAGGGGCTCGACCAGTTGCGCAAGTCCTATGGCTCCCTTGGCTATATCAATATGGTGGGGACACCTCAACCTAGCGTCGATGACGCGAAGAAGACCATTACGCTGAATATCGATATTGATGAGGGCAAGAAGTTCTATGTGTCGCGGATTGAGTTTCAGGGCAACACGATCACCCGCGACAAGGTGATCCGGCGCGAGCTGCTCCTGGAAGAGGGACAGCCCTATAACGGCCAGTTGTGGGAGCTCTCGATCCTGCGATTGAACCAGCTGAACTACTTCGAGACATTGAAGGTTGATCAGGACTCGGAGAGCCGCCAGAATTCGGACGACGGAACCGTCGATCTGCTGCTGAAGTTGAAGGAGAAGGGCAAGAATTCGATTGGCTTGAACGGCGGAATCAGCGGCTTGACCGGGACCTTTGTCGGACTGAACTACGAGACCAACAACTTCCTCGGCCTGGGCGAGACGCTATCCGTGCAGGCAAATATCGGCGACCTGTCGCGCACAGTGAGCTTCGGGTTTACCGAGCCGTATCTGCATGACAAGCCGATTTCGGTGGGAGCGCAGGTTTTCGCCACTAAATACGATTTCAATCCCTCCAAGGCTCAGTCGACGACCGGGGCCACGGGAAATTTGTCGGCGGCCCAGCAGTCCCTGCTGACGAACTACAACACGTCGACGACAGGACTAACGCTTTCGGCGAGCGAGCCGCTGCGGCACCTCTTCGCCAGGACCGGCGTGACTCGTGTCGGCGTCTCCTATTCGCTGTCGCGTTCGTCGGTGACGGCGTTCAACCAGAACACGACCAATGTCTTCCAGTCGCTTGCGTTCCGCAGCGGTGTCGCGGGACAGAATCAGTTGAACGGAATCATTACCTCCGTGGTTACGCCCAGCTTCTCGTTTTCCAGCCTGGATCGCTCGGTCGGGCCGCATCGCGGCAAAGACTTCAACGTCGCCATGCAGATCGCAGGCGTCGGCGGCAATGTGAAGTACATCACACCGATCGCCAGCTACCGCCAGTTCTTCCCGATGAAGGGCCTGAAAGTCAATCGCGAGGGCCACAATGTGCTTGGCTACCGCCTCCAGCTTTCCCACATCACAGGCTTCGCTGGCGAAGTGGCCCCCCCGACGCACCGTTTTTACAGCGGAGGCGAGCAGGAGCTGCGCGGGTTCGATACGCGGTCGGTCGGTCCCTATACCTTTATTCCGAACAAGATCGACTTCACCCTGACAAACCCGGATGGGACCTCGGTGCCGCTCAACCCGGCGAATCCTGCGCTGGGCAATGTCGTCATTCCACTGCCCATCTATCGCATGGTGTCGATCGGCGGCGATACGCAGTTTATCGCTAATCTGGAATATCGCATTCCCATTGTGAGTCAGGTGACCTTCGCGTTCTTCACCGATTTTGGTATGGACTTCGATGCACAGCGCGGCCAGTTGAGGCAAAGCACGGAAGGGCAATCGCTGATTGCAGGCGCGTCGTACGGCTGCCCCACCATTGTGAATGGAGCCTGCTTCGGCGGCAAGTCGGTCTCTTTTCCCGACCTGCTGGCGATCGTTCCCGGAACCAACTTTGTCCCCCGTATGTCGAACGGCGTGGAACTGCAGGTGATTCTCCCAATCGTCAATGCCCCGTTCCGCATCTTCTATGCGTACAATCCGCTACGGCTCTATGAGGACATTCCGCAGAAGCTCGCGGTGCCGAACTCCGGTCCGGATAATGTAAATACGTTCAAGAGCTACTTCCCGACAAACGGCGCCGGGCAGTTCAGTTATCAGCAGGCCCTCCAGTTTTACGGCGCCGATTACATTTTGCGCGAACCGCGCAAAACCTTCCGTCTGACGGTGAGTACAACGTTCTAAGAGGCGTGGAAGAGACGAATGCCGGCAATGCCGGCGGCGCCTGCCTCCCTGCACGCTGGAGCGTTCTGCCGCGTGACGCCGCCCAGCGCATACACCGGGACAGGAGTGGCAGCAAGGCAAGCGGCGTGGAGTCGCTCCAGCCCCTGCCCATGAACGATGCCCCCCCCCGTCAGTGCCTTTTCGAACACCGGCGAAAAGAGGATGGCGTCGACGCGGTCTTCTCGCGCTCGTTGCACCTCCTCAAGGGTATGGCAGGAAATCGTCACGATCGGTCCAGGCAGTTTGGCCGAGGCGTAAAGGTCCCGAACCTGAGCCGGCGTAAGTTCGTCGCGATTCGCGGTGAGGTGAACTCCGTGCGCCCCGGTCGCGATGGCGATGTCGGCGCGGAAGTTGATCAGGAGCTTCGCTGTACCGGCGTTCAGGGCGATGCTTTTCAGAATCTCGCGTGCCAGAGCAGCGATCTCAGCCGCGGGAAGATCTTTTTCCCGAAGCTGAATGAAATCGATGCCCTCGGCAGCCCACCGTGAGGTTTCCCGGACGAGTGCAGCCTGCCTTTGATTCTCCTCTCCTGGATACTGCGCGCGGCTGGTAATGGCATAGCGAAACATGCTTCAAGTGTATGTTGCCAAAGCGTCGAGGTAGAGGCGTCAACGCCGGTGTGGTAGCTTCAAAACATCGAGGCGAATGCGCACAACGTCCAAAGACTGGGCCTCATCCACTGTCGTGTTTGGGCCGATAACGGGACTGGAGCCCGGCCGCCATATTGCTGGGTCGGGCGTCCGTGAGTATGTGCCACTATGAGTAGCGTTTACGATCTGATCGTCATCGGCTCCGGCCCCGCCGGGCAACGAGCTGCCATCTACGCGTCCAAACTGGGCAAAAAGGTCGCACTGGTCGAGATGCGTGAAGTGGTTGGCGGCGCATGCATCAGTACCGGAACTATTCCTTCCAAAACGATGCGCGAGGCGGTGTTACATCTCTCCGGGTACAACTACAAGTCCATTTATGGGATGAATTACCGGGTGAAGGAACGGATCACGATGGCGGATCTGGCGTTCCGGGTGCAACACGTCATCAAGACCGAGATCGACGTGACCGAAGCGCAGCTCTCGCGTAACAACATCGAGATGCTCGTCGGTGTAGCGAGTTTTGAAGATGCGACTCACGTCAAGGTGACGAACTCACGCGGATCATCCGTCTACGAAGCGAAGAACGTTCTGATCGGCACAGGAACCAAGCCGGCGTCGTCGCCCAAAGTTCCGATCAACGGCCGCAGCATTATCAACAGCGACCTGGTGCTGGAGCTGGTGAACCTGCCTAAGACGATGATCGTCGTAGGCGGCGGTGTGATCGGCGTAGAGTACACCTGCATGTTTTCTGCGCTTGGTGTACGTGTGACGCTGATCGAACGGCGGCCGCGGCTGCTCGAGTTCGCCGACCAGGAGATCGTCGAGGCCTTGAGCTACCACCTGCGGGACTCGCGCGTGACCATGCGCCTGAATGAAGAGGTGGAGTCGGTCGAAGAGATGCCCGACGGCACCGTCGTGGCCAATCTTGAGAGCAAAAAAAAGGTTCAGGGCGACGCGCTGCTTTACGCGGTCGGCCGTCAAGGCAATGTGGATGAGCTGAATCTGGCGGCGGTGGGAATCGAAGCGGATTCACGCGGACGCATCCCGGTGGACAAGGATTTCAGGACCAAGGTGCCAACCATCTTTGCCGTAGGCGATGTGATCGGCTTTCCGTCGCTGGCATCCGTATCGATGGAGCAGGGCCGCGTGGCGGCGGCCAGGGCGTTTGGAGACGACAATATCCTGTCGAATCCGGGCCTTTATCCCTACGGCATCTATACCATCCCCGAAATCAGTTTCATCGGCAAGACCGAAGAACAGTTGACCGAGGAAGATGTGCCGTATGAGGTTGGCGTCGCCTACTATCGCGAGATTGCGCGCGGACAGATTCGCGGCGACACCACCGGGCGGCTGAAGATCATCTTCCACCGCATGACCCACGCCATCCTCGGCGTGCACATCATCGGCGAGGGAGCCAGCGAGCTGCTGCACATCGGTCAGGCGGTAATGGCGCTGGGCGGAACGCTGAATTATTTTGTAGACACGGTCTTCAACTATCCAACGCTCGCGGAATGTTATAAAGTTGCGGCTTTCAATGGATTGAACCGCGTCAGCAAGTTCGAATAACTGCGCTGCACCGGGCACGGGCGGGCAGGAGCGGTAGAGGACCAGAGAGTTATGGCAAAGACAATCGGGGTCACATTATCGGAACGAATCTCGGCGGGGCTGGTGGTGGACCACAGTCTGGCGGGCGCGGTGCGCCGTTTTCCCGACGAGCACGAGGAAGAAGATGCACTGGTGGAGTTGCACGCCGATGCCCTGGTCGAAGAGATCTGCAAACAGGTGTTGCTGGCAGCGAATGGAGCCCGGGATCTCGCGGCGATTGGCGTTGCGCTCCCCGGATTGGTGAAGAATGGCGTGGTGGAGGAGGCCCCGAATCTGCCGCAGTTGAAGGGCGCGCGGATCGAGGAGCGGCTGACGGCGCAGTTGCGCAACCACGGGTTGAACGCAAGAGTGACGGCATTGAACGATGCCGATGGAATGGCCGCTGGTCTGGCTTCGGCGCATGGAAAGCTTGACAGCATGATTCGCGTGTGGACGCTGGGAGTGGGAATCGGCTACGGGCGCTATCCATTCGCTCCGGGGGTTTGGGAGGGCGGCCATACAGTGGTCTCGCTCGATGACAAGGAGCGGTTTTGCGGATGCGGCGGTCGCGGGCATATGGAAGGCATCATGGGCCATCGCGCAATGCGGCTGCGGTTTCTGGATATGGAGCCCGAGGAGGTCTTCGAAGAAGCCAAAAACGGCGATGCCCGTTGTCTGGAGTTCAAGCGGCTATGGCATAAGGCGCTCGCAGCAGCTTCCGCGACAACAATCCACATGTCCGGGCCAGGCAAAATCTTTCTGTCCGGATTCAATGTGCGGTTCGTCGACATGCCCATGTTGAAGGACTTCATGCAGCAGATGGTGAAGATGAGTCCGCTGCAGAGCTATTCGCTGGAGATCGTGGAGGACAGCCCAGAGATTAGAGTAATCGGTGCGGCAGTCTGCGCGGAGCAGGCTGCGGCGCGGTAAATCGAGCGCGGATTGGCGCGGATAAGAGCGGATCGAAGTGCTAGAGCGAGGAACGAATCCAGGAGCTCGTTGAGTTGGATTGTCATTATTTTTTTGATCCGTGGTCGTCCGCGGTCGGAAGGTCACTTCTGACAGGTCGGGCAATAGTGCGTACTGCGGCCGCCGATTACGACGCGTTTGATGGGCGTTCCGCAGACGCGGCAGGGCTGGCCGGTGCGCGAATAGACCTGGTGATGAAGTTGAAAGAATCCGGCGACGCCATCTGCATCGACATAATCCGACACGGAAGAGCCGCCTAACTGGATTGCTTCGGCGAGCACCTTGATCAATGCCGCACGCAGGCGGGTGAGCTCAACGCGGGTGAGGCGGCCGGCATGGCGCGTGGGGCGAATGCCGGCGTGAAACAGCGCCTCGTCGGCGTAAATATTGCCTACCCCGTGGAGCAGCGATTGGTTGAGCAGCGCGGCTTTGATGGGCGTCTTGCGGTTGCGAAAGAGCGCGATGAAGTCTTCAGGAGGGATGGTGAGCGGCTCGGCTCCCGGACCTTCGTACTTTGTGTCGGGCGCTACGACAGAGAGACGACCGAAGCGACGGGCATCGATGAAGCGAAGCTCCTTGCCGTTGCTGAGCGTGAGAATCGCGTGGGTGTGGAGGGGGACGGGTGTGTCTGGCGTAGAGACCAGCAACCGGCCCGTCATGCCCAGATGAACCAGAAACTGCGTAGGTTGTTTCTTGCGGATTAGATCGACGACGATGGTCTTGCCCACGCGATGAACACGCTCGATCCGGCTGCCGGTGAGAGCCTCGATGATCTCATCGGGCGGGGATTTGAAAGTTTGAGGTTTGTTGCTCGTCCAGACCGAGCGGATCGTTTGACCGTGAACGCGCGTATGAACGCCGGTGGCTATCGTTTCGACTTCGGGAAGTTCGGGCATGACCTGCTGCCAGTATATGAGTGTGTGTTCGCGCGCCGCAGACACATCAGGGCAGTTGTGCTTTGCGATACCGCACGATTTCGCGAGAGGATTCTCGAAGAGAGCAGCTATGATTCTGCTTTAAGCAGGAGATTGAGCCATCCCAATGTCCGAAAGCTCTTCGTTTTCTCCCAACAACCTCTGGAAGATCCCGGGTTTCCGGCAACTGCATCGCTCCGGTGTGGCCAATTCTCTCTTTCGCAAGCAGAAAACCCCATACTGGGGACGTTATCGATCCAGCGAAGAGGCACAGAGCATGGTGCCACCTGGCCGGCGCGCGAGCTTCGATAACGAGATCATGGTGTCGCACAACATCGAAAAATTCTCGACCATCCACGTCTTCGACTGGCCAGTGCTCTTTTTCCTGCAAAAACTGATCCATGAAAACAAACTGCAGGTTGTGACTGACTTTGGCGGCCATATCGGTGTCAAGTTTTATGCCTTTCGCACCATGCTCGATGTCCCGGTAAATCTGACGTGGCAGGTCGTCGATGTGCCGGCCATGGTGAGGGAGGGCAGACGCAGGCTTTCGCCGGAGATGCGTGCATTGCAATTCTTCGAGCGCGCTGAAGAGACCGCAGCCTGTGATGTGCTGCTTTGTTCGGGCGTCATGCAATACGCAGAGGCGACAATCGAGGAGATCGTCGCGCGCCTTCCCGAGAAGCCGCGATGGATTTTGCTGAACAAAGTCTCCGTCTTCGAAAGGGAAGGTTTCTTCACGCTGGAAGACCACGGACGCTACTCGCTGCCGTTTCACGTCTTCACGCCGAAAGAGCTGGAGGAGTCGCGGCTGCGACTCGGCTACGGGCGAGTCGCGCAATGGACCATACCGCATTGCGATATCTTGGTCCATTCGTCGCAGGGAACCGATCCGGTCCCAATGATCGGAGAGGCCTGGGCGCTCAACGAGAAATGACGCTGCAAAGGCTGTTCGCGGATATACTGATCGCCTTATGACAACATCTTTATTCCTGCGTTCGATGATGGCATGTTGCGTGATAACCGCCGCGATTGGCGTTGCCTATGCCCAGAGCGGTGGCGAGAAGACTCAGCCGCCGATGCTGCTTGTCGCGAATCAGACTGACCACAACCTTAGCCTGATCGACCCGTCCGCCGGCAAACAGGTGGCCGCGGTGCCGGTGGAGGGCGTGACCGGCCATGAGGTAGCGGCCTCGCCTGATGGAAAGTTCGCCTATGTGCCGATCTATGGCGATTCCGGCGTGGGCAAGCCCGGTACAGATGGGACGAAGATCTCCGTAATCGATATAGCCAGCCGCAAAGTCGTCCATACGATCGATTTCGGTCGTGGCGTGCGGCCTCATTGCGCGATCTACGATCGCAACAGCGGCATGCTCTATGTAACGACGGAGCTGGATAAATCGATCAGCATCATCGATCCCAGGACGCTGAAGATCGTGGGCAGCATACCCACCGGGCAGGAGCAGTCGCATATGTTGGTGTTATCGCAGGACGGTTCGCGAGGCTATACCGCAAACGTCGGGCCGGGAACGGTGTCTGTGCTGGACATAAAGGCGCGTAAGACGCTGGCCATCATCCCAATCTCAAAGACGACGCAGCGGATAGCGATCTCGCGCGACGGCAGCATGGTATTTACTGCGGACCAGACCAAGCCGCAGCTTGCGGTAATCGATACGGCGACCAACAAGGTGAAGACATGGGTTCCTCTGCCTGCCATTGGGTATGGGACTGCGCCGACACTCGATGGCCGTTGGCTGCTGGTCGCGCTGCGGACTTCCCGGCAGGTGGCCGTCGTCGATCTGAATACGATGCAGGTCGCGAAGACAATCGACGTTCCGGACGGGCCCGCCGAGATCCTCATGGCGCCGGATGGCAAGACCGCTTACGTAGCGTGCAACTTCAAAGGCCAGATTGCCGCGATCGATCTGAAGCAAGGTAAGGTTGCAAGGCTGATCGATGGCGGCAAAGGAGCGGACGGACTAGCGTGGGCGAAGTAAGTTAATGATGGGTAAGTTGCAGGATGGGCAGCAGGCTGGAGTAGTCGTCGGTCCAGGGACGCAAGCCCGGTATTGTGGGCACAGTATCGATAGCAGCGGCGATCTCAGGACGTTTAAAGAAGGTCGGGCTGTTGGTGAGAAGGACCCAGGTGGCACGGTAAGAGCCGTCTGAGTCATTGCTCGGAGTGTCGATCAGCTTCGATTGCATGTTCCCGGCGATGGCGAGCTGAGCGATCTCCGGCGCGAGGTTCAGATACTGGTTAGAGATGTGGAACGCAAGGATGCCGCCGGGGGCAAGATGCCGCTTATAGAGTGCGATCGCCTCGGTGGTAAGTAAATGCAGAGGAATGGCATCGCTCGAAAAGGCATCGACCGCCAGGACGTCGAAATTTTGTGGCTGCTCACGTGTAAGTGACGTCCGGGCATCTCCATCTGCGAAGCTGATCTGCGCGCCTGAATCGCGAAGGTAGGTGAAGAGGTTCTGTGCAATCGGCCGAACAAGCGGGTTGATCTCGTAGAAGCGAATGCGGTCGCCACGGTGTCCGTAGGCCGCCAGCGTTCCAACGCCGAGGCCGACGATGCCGATATTGCGCGGGCGTGGCAAATTGATGTCTTGGGCCGTGCAGCAGAAACGCAAACTAAGGCCGATGCCGGAGTCGACCGCGTAGTACGAGGTGGGGACCTGGCTCAGATGGGGCGCGAAGATCTGCGTGCCATGCTGGATCGTTCCGTTGAGAAGCATGCGCTCCGTGTCGCCACTCGGATCGGCGAACTGCTTGACGCGAAGAGTGCCGTAGAAGTTGCGCACCTCGAGGATTGCTTCACGACGATATGCGGTGTGAAGCATGATTGCGAAAAATAGAAGAAGCGCACTGGCGGTCGACCAAAGCAGACGCTGGGCCCAGCCATCACGCCAGGTGACTGCGACGGCGAGCGCAGCCGTAACGAAAAACGAGATGGCAAGGTCGTAGTTGGCAGAGAAGATCAGCGGGCTGGCAATCCCGATGAAGAAAGTTCCGGCGACTCCGCCAGCGGCGATCAGCAAATAGAAAAGAGTCGACTCGGAACCCCGCTGAGGTCGCAGGGCGTAGGTCTCAGCGTGGCAGAAGAGACCGGCGAGAAAACATTCAGCCAGGAAAAAAAGAATGGCGATGCCAATGGGAAGACTGACATCCGTCTTCGAGATGGCGTAGCCGAGACTGGCAAGCATGACGACCAGCAGTCGAACAATCACGCCGCGCCGATAGAGCGAAGGAAATTCAAACGCGAAGATGAACGTGAGAAGGTAAACGGCAAGTGGAAGCATCCACAGCAGAGGAATGGCGGCGATATTGACTGTGAGATGCGCGGTGACCGCGCTCAACTGCATCGCGGCGGCCATGGGAAGAAGAAACCAGAGCCACCTTGTGAAGGTGCGTGTTTGCAGGGCGATCGGTTTCTCCCGCGAAGAAATTGGCTGCTGAAGCGTTTTGCTTTGCAAGGCGAGCAGGATGCAAAGGCCCACGTAGACGACAAAACCAAAAGACCACAGGGTGCGCTGATGGTTGAGCGTCAAATTCGGCTCGACGAGGATGGGATAGGCGATTAAAGCGAGCAGCGAACCTGCGTTCGATAATGCGAAGAGGCGGTATGGAACGCTTCCACCGTGCGTGCGAAGAAACCACAACTGCAACAACGGACTGGTGGCGCCGAGCAGCAGAAAGGGCAAACCGATCGAGATCGCCAGATCGCGGAAGATCATCGTCATTGGGTGATCGAAGCCATAAAGCAATTCGCCGTCATGAATTCCGGGCTGATTTTTTTGGGCGGCCTGCAGGAGAACGGCCGCAATCAGCGAGGCGAGATAGAGTCGCCGCCTCCATCCGGGCGCGTCCTCCCGTGTAAGCCAGTGAGCATACAGATAACCGAGCAGCAGGGTGACTTGGAAGAAGACCAGGCACGTCAGCCACACGGCAGATGAGCCGCCCAAGGTGGGCAGGAGCTGTTTGGCAGCTATGGGCTCAACCAGAAACAGCAGAAATGCGCCGAGAAAGACCGTGAGACCGTAAAGCAGGCGGGATGCGGACATGGACAGATCCGAATGGTGAAGCGCGAGAAAACGGCGTTAGCGGTAGCTCCTCCGCTTCAGCAGATATGCCTGCCGAGGAGAATAACGACAGAGTTGCGGCTTAGGCTACCAAAAAAGACCAGGGTAATGCCGGAATATCGCTGTGTCGCATCGTCAGGATGCTGGTTTAGACTAACGACGCGGACTGGACCGTCTATCTTCCATGGTGCCCTTTGCATCCGCCAATGAGTCTGACTTCCAACGCAGCTGGATTAACAGGGACATCGAGGAGATCCTATGAACGTGAAGTATCGGGGCGGAATATTGTTCGTGTGCTTTTTAGCAGTTTCGGTTCCTGGATTCGCACAGCAACCGTCCAATCCGCCGTTGATACCACGCGAACCGCAATCCTCCAACAGTAGGAAAGCTTACCTCGTCATGGATGTGGTGGTGACCAATAAATCCGGAAAAGTCACAAAGGGTCTTGAAGAAAAGGATTTCGCAGTGCAGGACAGCGGACAGCCGCAGAAGATTGTCGCCTTTCGCGCGATTGCAGGCGAAGTGGTTGATGCTCAACCCAACGATCCTCCTGTAAAAATCATTTTTATGGTGGATGAGATCAATACCACGTTCAGCAAGGTAGCGTATGAACGGAATCAGATCACGAAATTTCTCCAGCAGAACGGCGGAAAAACAAACCATCCGGTCTCCTTGGGTTTCTTCTCCGACAAAGGCATCGATGTCGATGAAACCTCTACTCGCGATGGAAACGCTTTGCTGGCCTCCTTCGATCAGCACGTCACTGCACTTCGCTCGTCCAAGGAGTCGGGTGGATTTTATGGGACAGTAGAGCGGTTTCAGCGCTCCGTCAATGCATTGAATTCGCTCGCCGCCAAACAATCCCGCGTCCCCGGAAGAAAAATGATTATCTGGATCAGTCCCGGCTGGCCCCTGCTCTCCGGGCCTGGCGTCGATCTCAATCCCAAGCAGCGGGAAGGCATGTTCGCGACCATCGTTTCCGCCTCGACCGCGTTGCGCCTCGCCCGCATCACGCTGTACAGTATCGATCCCGTTGGAGTTGAAAATGCGGACACCGCGCCGGACTCCGTCTATGAGGAATTCCTGAAACCTGTTGCCACGGCAAAAAAGGCGCAGGCCGGCAATCTGGCGCTGCAGGTTCTTGCAAGACAAAGCGGCGGCCTGGCGCTTCGATCCAGCAATGACATAACCGATCAGCTCAATCGCTGTCTTGCAGACGCCGACGCCTACTACACGCTCGCGATCGATCCTGCGCCCTCCGATCATCCGGACATGTACCACCCCATCGAGGTAAAGGTTGCGCCAGGCCTCTTCGCCCGAACACGAGATGGATACTATGTGCAGCCCTGAGCGTTGCTTTGCCGGGGTTGGGAGATCGTTATGAAGATGTCATATCTTGCGGTCGCGTCGCTGCTCTGCCTCTCCTTCTCCTCGTCGGCGGCCTTCGCGCAGCAGCAGGGTGGAGCTTACCCAACAGGACAGTTGCAGACGCCCAATACTGCCGATCGTCGTCTCGTGCTGGATGTCGTCGTGACAGACAAGTCGGGCAAGCCGGTGAAGGGACTCGAGCAGAAGGATTTTACCGTCCTCGACAACGGACATCCGCGGACGGTCCTCTCCTTCCAGACCAGCGGCGGTGACCAGGGGCCTGCTGCTGCAAATGCTCAACCTGAAACACCCGTGCAGTTCATACTCCTGGTCGACGAAGTGAATACAAACTTCGGCAGAGTGGCCTATGAGCGGGATCAGATCAAGCGATTTCTACTACAGAATGGCGGGAAGCTCGCTCATCCGACCTCGATGGCCTTCTTCTCCGATTCGGGCACCGAGATTCAGAATGCGACCTCGCTCGATGGCACTGCATTGCTGGCAACATTCGACCAGCATGAGACCGGGCTCCGCTCGATCCGGCGCAGCGAGGGGGTATATGGCGCGCTGGAAAGATTTCAGTTGTCATTGAACACCTTGAATTCGCTGCTTGCCAGGGAGGCGGAGGTTCCCGGGAGAAAGATGGTCATCTGGATCAGCCCCGGCTGGCCTATCCTCTCCGGACCCGGGGTTGAGTTGAGCGACAAGGAACGCGCGGGTCTGTTGGCGTCGATCGTTTCGATCTCAACCGCGCTGCGTCAGAAGCGGATCACACTGTACAACGTCAATCCGCAAGGAGCGGACGACGCCGGCGGAATCCAGGCGTTCTATTACAGGGAGTTCCTGAAGCCAATCACCGCGGCAAAGCAGGTGCTGCTCGGCAACCTTGCTTTGCAGGTGCTCGCCATACATAGCGGAGGTCTGGTATTTACCGCGAGCAACGATATAACCGGACAGATCGATCGCTGTGTCGCCGACGCCGACGTGTTTTATACCTTGACGCTGGATGCCGCTACAGCTGAAAAGCCTAATGAGTATCACGCGATCGAAGTAAAGATCGCGGCTCCCGGGCTGACGGCTCGCACCCAGAGCGGGTACTACGTGCAGCCATAGAGAACGCGATATGATGGACATTGGCGTGCTCTCGCGTCATGGGACCCGCGCCAGCCAGCCAACCATTCCTCGGAGAACACATTCGTCGTGAATCAACGCAAATCAGCGGTCATTCTGGGTGCCCAGTGGGGCGATGAAGGCAAAGGCAAGATTGTCGACGTGCTCTCGGAGAAGTTCTCCGTCGTCGCCCGCTATGCTGGTGGCCACAATGCCGGGCACACCGTCATCATCAAGGGTAAAAAGTTTGTCTTGCAGTTGATTCCCTGCGGCGTGCTGCGTCCCGCATGCAAAGGCGTGATCGGAAACGGCGTCGTGCTGGACCCGATGGCCTTTCTGAATGAAGTGAAGAAATTGAAAGACGCAGGATTGCCCGTGGATGGTCAGTTATTTGTGTCCAACCGCGCGCAGGTAATTCTGCCCTACCACCGCATGATCGAACTGGCGGCAGAGAACGCTCCCGGTCGCACGAAGATCGGCACCACCAGCCGCGGGATCGGCCCCGCGTACGAAGACAAAATGCATCGTAGCGGATTGCGGGTGGTCGATTTACTCAACTCGGCACTGCTGCGGACGCACATCGAGAACGCCTGCCACGAAAAAAACACCATCGCCCATGCCCTCTTTGGTACCGAGCCGCTGGACCCGAAGACCATGTACGAGGAGTACTCTCGAGCAGCCGAACAGGTCGCTCCTTTTGTGACCGACACCGCGGTGCTTCTCAACCAGGCGCTCGATCGCGGCGAAAATGTAATGTTCGAAGGGGCGCAGGGCGCGTTGCTCGACATCGATCACGGCACCTATCCGTTCGTTACCTCTTCGTCCTCGACAGCAGGCGGCGCTGTGACCGGCACAGGCGTCGGTCCGACACGGGTCGGCACAGTGATCGGCGTGACCAAGGCTTACGTCACGCGAGTGGGCGAAGGTCCGTTCCCTACCGAGATTCACGACTCCACCAGCGACCTGCTGCGCGCGCGTGGACAGGAGTACGGCGCAGTCACAGGCCGTCCGCGGCGTTGCGGCTGGCTCGATATGCCTCTGCTCCGTTACAGCAATATGATTAACGGGACCGAGTGGCTGGTCGTCACCAAGATGGATGTGCTCGACGAGTGCGAGGAGATTCCCGTCTGCACCGGCTACAAGATCAACGGCAAGCTGACCGACGTGATTCCCGCCGACATGCCCGGCTACAACGCAATCGAGCCCATTTACACCAGGATGAAAGGGTGGAAGACTTCAACCGAGGGAATCACCGAGTTCGACAAGCTGCCGCAACTCGCGCAGGACTACCTGAAGTTTGTGGAAAAGGAATCGGGCGCGAAGATCGGCATGGTTTCGACCGGTCCTGATCGCGATCAGACGATTATGCTGGCCGGGTTTGATGAGGCTCTGAAAGCGTAAGGATTACCTGGAGACGATGGATCGATCATGTTGAGCTTTACCGTGCGAATGACGTTCGACCAGGCGGATCGCGACGCCGTTCACGAGATACTGTGCCGGCTTTCCGCCGCATCGCGGGCAGAGTCCGGTTGCGTGAGCTATATTCCTCATTTTGTCGAGGGCGAGCCCTGCACCGTGCTGATTTATGAGCAGTATGCGGATCAGGCAGCCCTGGACCATCATCGGGCGACGCCGCATTTTCATCAGGATGCTATCGGGGGTCTGTATCAGAAGATGAAGGAACGCTGTCTGGAGAACCTCTCGGCCATCTGCTGATGCGTTTTCTCTGGACTTTTCAAGCAGTTCCTGCGTCTTATGATACCAGGAGACGCGTACGACTAAAGTAGTTTTGACTGTGCGCGTTAGATCAGTCTAGTATCCGGTACGCAATGCCGTCAGGTGGCCGTCCAATTCGACGCATGCTTATGCCCTCCACGGTTCTGCTGGCGGCTGTGGCCATGGGATGGTCTGCGCCGGCCTTCTGCGCCGCAAATAATCAGCCGCTGCACGAGAAAAAGCACGATGCCAAGCGCCAGGTGGAGGCGCTTGAAGAGCAGTGGCGGCAGGCCCAGCTGGTCGGCGATGTCGGCGCCATGGATAAACTGCTGTCGGACGATTACATCGGCATCTCCATCACTGGTCAGGTAAATACCAAGATGCAGCAGCTGGACCGGATGCGCATGCACAAGGTCGCGCTCACCAGGCTCGTTCTGGGCGACCGCCAGGTCAAGCTGATCGGATCGATTGCCATCGTGACCTCGCGCGCGGAGGTCGAAGGAACCAATGACGGCGCGCCCATTCAGGGAACGTTTCGCTACACCCGGGTCTATCAGCGTCTGCCGTCCGGGGCATGGAAGATTACGAGCTTCGAGGCGACCCGTGTGCCGGGGCCGGGAAGCCGCGACCGCGATTCGGTTCCCAAAGCGACGGCGAGTGCGCCGGCCACGCCGCCCGGACCCTCCTGAACTTCAACCGCATCTGGAAATTAAAAAAGCAGACCTTGCTCCGTAGAAGCAAGGTCTTGGTGTATCTCGAAAAAGCCCCTAAAGCCAGTCAGGCGATTCTGATATCGCCCAATGTGAACCGCACTTCAGCCGTCTCCCGAAGCTCCGACGCATTTTCAACGCGAACCGCCGGACGGGGAAGATTCAGCGCCAGAAGCCGGCGATAGAGCGAACGAGTAGCGCCGGTCAGGCGAGCATCTTCAGATTCATGAGGAAAAAGTGCAAGGAACTGACGGGTCGACGCCGCGGCTGGTCGCACGGAAGCCACCGGCTTGCGGGGAGGAACAGTGACGAGGTAAGGACGACGATCGGTCGCCGGCATACCGCGATTTTCAGACGCGGCCGCCGCGCCGAGGCGGACAGATGCGGGAAGATTCTGTTGAAAAATTGCCATGGGGGAAGCCCTCGATAGCTCGATACCGGACGAGGCTTGCAACGTCTGTGTGCTATATCAAATTGGATGGAGATGGCGCCGACTTAGTTGTCTTAAATTTAATAAGTGGCCGTAGCTTTTCCCATGTTACATCCAGCGGTTCGGGAAGTACACGGGTTTCCGCAGTGACCGTCATGAAATTCGTGTCGCCCAACCAGCGTGGCAGAACGTGCAGATGGAGATGATCGGCAATCCCCGCCCCCGCCGCTTCGCCCAGGTTTAGGCCCATATTGAGGCCGCCCGGTTTGTAGACCTCACGCAGCGCAAGCTCGGCACATTGGGCGAGGAGCATCATTTCATTCGCCGCAGTGGTCGGAACAGCTGCCAGCGAAGCCAGGTGTTCATAAGGCACGATCAGCACATGACCGGTGGAGTAGGGATAGGCGTTCAGGCACACAAAGCAGTGCGTACCGCGATGAATGATGTGTACGGCCTTCTCGGCAGTCTCACGCGCCATCCCCTGGGCAATCGCGTAGTCGACCGCTGCGATCATGTTGCAAAAGAGGCAGTGGCTGTCCTCGTCAGGCGTGGGTGGCCAGGCGCTAAGAGCGGCCGGAACACCGATGCGGGCCTCCGTGTCGGCCCCGGTGACGTAGCTGTAGCGCCACGGCGTCCACAAGTGGTCCATCCGCCGAGTATAGCGGAGGCATCAGGAGCCTGTTACCAAACCATTCCGCTCTGCCGGAAAGACGCTACGATGGCCAGACATTAGGATGGTCAGACGCTACGATGGTCGAATGAAACGGACCGCATTCGCAATCGTCATGCTGCTCGCCTCCCTTTTGGCCCTCTACTTCCTGTATTGGTGCGCATTCGATCTCTGGCTCGCCTCTTTCGGCTCGCGAGCAGCGATTCGGTGGTGTCTGAGAGCCGCCGGTCTGTTGTTCCTTTCCGGGCTTTCGGCCTATGGTGCCTATCAATGCGGTCGAATCGTCCTTCGCCGGACAAATCGAGCGTAGCGCGTCTTCCTTCGCACTGCGTCTTCACTCTTTGTCAGTTGGCGGTATTCGCGGTCGTTCGTACAGGCTCGTCAGGCTCGCAACGCAGATCATTGGGGGGAGCCGGGCGAATTATTTTCGCGGTGTATGGTACGCGAGGGCGCTCCAGCGCATCCAACCCCCCATACGATTCAAGTGAACTCAAGTTACAGGATGACCCGGTGATGAAAATGCAGGGCGTGGAACCCGCTTTTGTTGACGGACTCTATGCAAAGTTCTATGCTTTACCTAGTGAGCTGTTGCGTGTGGGACCCAAGTGCAATGGCTCCTCTGTAAGACCTGATTCCTTCCATCCTGCCAATGCAGTTGCGGGAAGAAAGAGCAGCCGGCGTTTCTTTTCCAGCGCTGATTGTTCCCGCCCACGCGCCGCTGAGAGGGAAAGAGTCCTTGGATCCCGGAGTCCGCATTCACCATGCTAGAAAACCACAATCCCAACACTAACGAGAGCAAACCCCTGACCACCGAAACGGAAGTCCTGGCGCCCGAAGCGACAGCCGATCACACTGGCCTGTCAAACGAATCCACCTCAACCCAACCGCATGAGTCCTCAGCTGAAGCCCATGGGTCCTCAACCCAGTTGAATCAGACCGCTCACGAAGCGTCGAACCCGACCGCCAAGCATGTTGCACCTGCAGCGGCGCACGCAGCAGCAGACCATGGCACCGTTGCCACGGTCACCGCTGCTGCCGACGAATCCGAAGACGATCTGAACTACGACGCAGCCGATTTTGCCGCGGCCCTCGCCAATTTTGATCGCGAGCAGGCCGCCGAATCCGCTGCCGCCCAGAACCTGACCGTCGAAGAGGTCGTCGTTACTGGCACCGTAGTCAAGATCACCGACAAGCACGTCGTCGTTGATATCGGGCTCAAATCGGAGGGTCTCATCCCGCTGGAACAGGTGCTGGATATTCATGGCGCGCCCAAGTTCAAGGCCGGGGACACAGTTGAGGTTGTGGTCGAGCGGGAAGAGCCCGAGGGCGGCTACTTGGTCAGCTACGAAAAAGCTCTCCGCCACAAGGTCTGGGACAAGCTGGAGCAGGCCGCAAACGATAAAACTCCCGTCAAGGGCATGGTTCTCGGCCGCGTCAAAGGTGGTCTGACTGTCGACATCGGCATCAAGGCGTTCCTGCCCGGTTCCCAGGTCGAGGTTCGCCCCGTCCGCAATCTGGACGGCTACATCGGCACCGAGATCGAAGTCCGCGTTATCAAACTGAACAAGAAGCGCGGCAATGTCGTCATCAGCCGCAAAGAGCTGCTCGAAGAAGAGCAGAACGCCAAGAAGTCGGTCACGCTCTCCACCCTCGAAGAGGGCAGCGTCCTCACCGGCACCGTCAAAAATCTTACCGACTACGGCGCTTTCGTCGATCTGGGCGGCCTCGACGGCCTGCTCCACATCACCGACATGAGCTGGGGCCGGCTCACCCACCCGCGCGACCTCGTCAATGTTGGCGACGAGATTCAGGTGAAGGTGCTGAAGTTCGACAAAGACAAGCAACGCGTCTCCCTCGGCTTCAAACAGCTCACGCCTGACCCGTGGCTCGACGCAACCGAGCGCTATCCTATCGGCGCGCAGGTTCGCGGCCGCGTTCTCTCCGTCACCGACTACGGCGCATTCATCGAACTCGAACAGGGCATCGAAGGCCTCGTCCACGTGTCCGAGATGACCTGGAGCAAACGGATGAAGCATCCGTCGAAGATGGTCAAGCCCGGCGATGAGGTCGACACCATCATCCTCAGCGTCAACCCGAACGACCGCCGCATCTCCCTCGGCATGAAGCAGCTCCAGGAGAACCCATGGGAGCAGCTTGAGGGCAAGTATCCCACCGGCGCCATCATCGAAGGCCGCGTGCGCAATCTCACCGACTTCGGAGCCTTCATCGAGATCGAAGACGGCATCGACGGCCTGGTGCATGTCTCCAACCTGAGCTGGACCAAGCGCATCAAGCACCCGTCCGAGGTCTTGAAGAAGGGCGAGAAGGTTCGCGCAATCGTTCTCGGCGTCGAGCCCGAAAATCGCCGCCTGTCGCTTGGCGTCAAGCAACTCCAGCCCGATGTTTGGGAGACGTTCTTCGCGCAGCATCGCGTTGGCGACGTCATCAAGGGCAAGGTCCTGCGTACCGCGCAATTTGGCGCCTTCGTTGAGATCGCTGAAGGAGTCGAAGGCCTGTGCCACGTCTCCGAGGCGGTCGGCCCCGACGGCAAGCCCGTTGCGCTCGATGTGGACTCCGAACACGAGTTCAAAATCGTCAAGATGAACCAGGACGAGAAGAAGGTCGGTCTCTCTATCAAGGCCGTTGGCGAAGAGGCCAGCCGAGCCGAAGTCGAGAGCTACAAAGAACGCGAGAAGTCGCCCAAAGGCAACAACTCCGGTTCCTCGTCCTCCTCTTCGAGCAACAGCAGCAGCACAACACTGGGCGACCTGATCAACTGGAAGCGCTCTGAGTCCGAGCGCGACTAAACCCGCACAGACAGAAAGCAGCAGCAAAGGCCGCCCATTTCGGGGCGGCCTTTTTTTTGGTACCCAGTGCCGCAAACCCTGTTATCCGGGATGCTCAACAGCCGCTAGTTTTCGGAAGGCTTCTCCGCGTGATCGACGACGAGGATCTGCACTTTTTGATTGCAGACTGATTTTCCGCTGATTTATTCACCGGCGGCATTCTATCTCGAACAAACTGTGAATTTGGGTTATTGAAGCCGATGTCGAGCGTCTCTAAGTTGTGCGGTCTTCGCTACTCCGCTGCCACCCTGTTCTTCCAACAGACGCAAAATGGCCGTCCCACCTCGGGACGGCCATTTCATATGGTACCGGGTGTATGTCGCGTCTAGGCGGACAGTGAGTGCATCCCCGACGGAGCTTCGAGCGCTGGGGTCATCTTCACGGAAGCACGGCGCATAACCTCAAGCTCGGCTGGGGCAAAGAGCTCCGGTGGAATGCCGCCGACCGCCACAAAGCCGGGGTCGTCGCCAAGAGCCATCGAGATCTGATTCCAGCGAAGGAAGGGTGAAGTTGTCGGAAGCACGATGATGCGGCGCTTTGGCTCGGGGAAGGCAAAGTAGGCGGACCACATAAGCAGGGTCAGGCCAACCGCCAGTCCATTGAGCGAACTGATCGTGGAATACACGCTTTGGAAGCGCGTAAACCAGGCCACGTCCACCAGGCTGACCGTCGACAGGAAGCCAAGGCCAAGGCTGACGCCGAAGATGCGGCTCTTGTACGACAGACCCATAGGCCGGATCGCAAAGCAGACAAACAGCAGCAGGCAAAGAGTAAGAATGCTCGAGGTCTGTTGCAGCTGCGTGATCATCGCGACTATAAATTTGGTTCCCGTCAGGTGCGGAGTCACCGCGACACCAATCGCAACCGCAACCGAAATGGCCCCCACCCATCGGAAGACCAGCATGCCAAGCGTCTGCAGACCCTTCAGCGGCGCCATCGCAAGTTTGAAGATGCTGTAGATAACCAGCAGGGAAAGAATGGCTTCAAGCGCGTAGCTCGTCCAGTACACATAGAAGTAGGTTTGATAAGCCAGGTGTTTTTCGATGCCGCGGGCACAGAAATAAAGGAGAGGCAGACAGATGAGAGAGCAACCAAGGCGAACACACAGCAGCGCAAAGAGAAATTTAAACTGCCGTGCAACCTTGCTGCGTACAAGGAAATAAATGAGCATCCCGCATAGAGCGGGCTCAATATATTCGAGATGCAAATCTGCTAAATGGTTGCCCATGTTCGTCCGTGCCTCGAGAAGCAAACCTAGGCTAGCCTATTCCGGGCACGGACACAACAAGTTATTTGCAAAAATATGCAACGAAAGTGCAGTAATGGGAGCTATCTGCCGGGCCGTCCCTGGGCCATGCCACAGGCATTCGGGTCATCCGGGGGGCAAACCGGAATGGGAAGCATGCTGGTGCGGGAGGCGGTGACCTTGTTCTGGGTCGAGGCGGAGGAGGTCTGGGTGGTGGCAACGGCGCCGGTGAGAGCGAGGACGATAACGAGAGTGCGGATCGCGAGTTTCATAGGATTGGCCCCTTCTAAAGGAAGTTCTTGATAAATTATTGAAAATAAAAGTCTAAACAGCTTAACTGCTGAACTAACGACCCTGCGCCATACCACAGGCATTCGGATCATCTGGAGCACATACTGGAATGGGGAGCATGCTTACCTTGGCCACAGCCACTTTGGTAGTCGCCGAAGCAGACGAGGTCTGAGTGGTGGCGACAGCGCCGGTGAGGACGAGGAGAGCAACGAAAGCGCGGACAAGATGTTTCACAATGGGGTACCCCTAAAGTTGTATTTGCAAAAAAAGATTTCTCTGGACAAACCAGATGAGGTAACAATAGGATACATAATGGAATAAGTCTAATAGAATCAGTTATATACTGAAGTATACAACAGGTTTGGTTACTAAGGTACCCAAAACCGCCCCTCTGCGCAAAGACCTGCATCATCAAACCCTTGAAATCAGGGCGAAGGTATCGTTCTCAGGGAAGTCAACTCAGGCCCTGCACCCCGGCCAGTTGCCTAAAAGCGACCTGATCCACCGCATGCCGCAGACCGCAAGTGGCAACCCACGTGGAAAAAGCTGCATCCCCCAAAATCGACTTGCAATGTGCCTGACGCAAGAAACCGGACGGGTGATTGCCGCGTGGCAAGCCCGTTACACAGACGTTACTAACAGCCCGATTAACCGGACTGTGAAAGTCGGTGCACACCCATTTTGACCTCGGAGAGGCCCCAAAAAGAGCGGTTTTTCAATTCATTTAAACGCTTGCCGAAGTAGGGGGAACCGCAGGCTTGTTTCCAGCCGGCGCAGGAGTCGAATCGGCCTTTTTAGGGGCTGACTCAGCTTTCTTGGAAGGGGCCAGAATCGCATGCAGGGTGGTGCCTTCCATGCGCGGCATAAACTCAACCAGGCCGGCGTCCCCGATGTCGAGAATCAGCCGGTTGATGATCTTGTACCCAAGATCCCGATGAGCCATCTGCCGACCTTTGAAGCGCAACGAGGCCTTCACCTTGTCGCCCTCGCCCAGAAAGCGGACCGCCTGGTTCTTCTTCGTCTGATAGTCATGCTCATCGACCGTGACCGAGAACTTGACCTCTTTGATCGTAATGACCTTCTGCTTCTTGCGTGCTGCCCGTTCGCTCTTGTCCTTCTCATACAGATACTTGCCGTAGTCTTGAATCTTGCAGACCGGCGGTACGGCATTGGGGGAGATCTCTACCAGGTCGAGCGAGCGCTCCCGTGCCATCTTCAGTGCTTCAAACGGCGCCATGACGCCAAGCTGCTCGCCATTTTCATCGATCACGCGAATTTCGCGGGCGCGGATACGTTCATTGGTGCGGATAAAGGATTTGGCGGAACGTTTATCAATCGGTGGAATAAGTCGCCTCCACAGCAGGTTTTCTCACCCGCTATGCGTTGTTTAGGGTTTAGATGCAGCTTTCAGAAAAGGATGCACCGCATCGCAAAGTATAGCATTACGAGCCTGGCTGCACGTGAGCTCCCGCCGCCGGTTTTGGCAACAACCGCTAGATCATGTATGTTTGCTCGGAAGCCATTCGAGAGGGATTCACAATGAGACGCCGCATTCTGCTGGTCGATGATGAAATCGCCGTTTTGCTCACGCTGAAGGCTGTGCTTGAGATCAGCGGGTTCGAAGTGGACACTGCCGCCTCCGCGCGCGAAGGCGTATCCAAGCTGCACACCCGCGAATATCACATGCTCATCACCGACATGCGCATGGAGCACGACGTCGCTGGCGTCGAGGTCATCAAGGCCGCCCGCGCAGCGGCCTATCATCCCGCAGTCGCGCTCCTCACCGCATTTCCTCTCGCCGAAGAGGACTGGCAGGAGATGGGCGCCGATCAGCTCCTCGTCAAACCGATGCACACCCGCATCCTCCTAGAGCAGATCGAACACCTCATCGCCTCGCACGAGCGAAAGCTCGCCAGCCTCGGCATCCCGATCGCCGCCGAGCCGCTGTTTCAATCCTCATCCGCAGACAAAAACGCCGGAAAAGCCACCCGAAAAGCGCCGGCAAAAAAGAAAGCCGCCGCCAAAAAGCCTGCCAAAAAGGCCGCCGGTAAATCCGTCCGCAAGATTAGCAAGACAAAACCAAAGACCAAGGCCTCCGCGAAAAAAACCGCAAAGCCCTCCATCCGCCGCAAGTCCAGACCCGCTGCGCGGCGTAGACCCTGACCGGATTCAGCTTGGTGTGTGTTGCTTGATGTAGGTGCGCAGCTCCAGATTCAGGCTCATCGCCTTCTGAACGCCGTCCTCCAGCATGCGCAGCCAGCCCGACGCCGGCTCTTTCATCTCCGTCGTGCTCAGCAGGTAGCTGGTCTGGATAATAATCTCTAGCGCGTTGCTCAGATCGTGGGCAATCCTGCGCATCTCAACCGAAATATCTTCTGGAATCATTTCATCGTTCGACGAGGCCTGGGAGAAAGAGGTTTTCTGTTCGTTCATGTGGGAGTCGTAACCTTCCTGCACAAAGTAGACGCTCTTTCGCAAAAGAAGTCTTCTCTCGGCGGCTCCTTTGCTCCAAAGCTCTCCGCGTCCGTTATCCCAGCCCGCCGCGATTGACAGTCTCCGCTCAGGTTTGCGAGACTAAAGACTCGCGGTTAGCGTGCTCCGGCCCTCAGGTGCGGAGCGTAAAACACCGTGCCGTAGTGGCGGAATTGGCAGACGCGCATGGTTCAGGTCCATGTACTCGCAAGGGTGTGGGGGTTCGAGTCCCCCCTTCGGCACCAAAGTTTTTTAGCCTCGATCCACATGAGGCCCCGGCAAGCAATTATCGGCAGAAAGTCGAGCGTGCGCGTCGAACACGTCCAGACTCGTGAAGGTAAAGAATACTTCGCGTAGCCCTCGCGAAAATAAAAGAGACTATGGCCACACAGCTCGACCAGATTCTTGCCCACACGCTCTTGCAGGTAAAGGCCCGTAAGGCAGCCGCGAACCACGATCAGCTCGCCGCCCACGCCGCTGCCCATACCCCCCGCGGATTCACCGCCGCTCTCCGCGCCGCCGCCGCCGCCGGTCCAGCCATCATCGCCGAGATCAAAAAAGCCTCGCCCTCCAGGGGCCTCATCCGCAGCGACTTCCATCCCGCAACCCTCGCCCGCACCTTCCAGGCCGCCGGTGCCGCCGCTCTCTCCATCCTCACCGACGAGGAGTTCTTCCAGGGCTCGCTCTCCTTCCTTCACGAAGCCTCGAGCGTCGTCAAAATTCCCTGCCTCCGCAAAGACTTCATCCTCGACCCCTTCCAGATCCTCGAAGCCCGCGCTGCCGGGGCCGACGCCATTCTCCTCATCGTCTCCGCCCACACCGACGACGCGCTCAGCAACCTCCGCGACGAAGCCCTCACCATGGGCCTCGATGTCCTCTGCGAAGCTCATGACCGCGAAGAGCTGGAGCGGGCCATCGCCCTGGGCTTCGATCTCATCGGCATCAACAGCCGCGACCTGCGCACCTTCTCCGTCCACTCCAACCGGTTGCTCGAACTCGCCCCCGCAATGCCGAAGAACGCCCTCATGGTCGCCGAAAGCGGCATCCACACCGCCGAAGACATCGCCCGCCTGCAGGCCGCTGGCTACCAGGCCTTCCTCGTCGGCGAAGCCCTCATGCGCCAGCCCGATCCCGCCGCCGCGCTGGCCCTCCTGCTCGATCGCGAGTATTCTTCCGGCATCTAATCCTTGCCTCCGCCATGTGGATCAAAATCTGCGGCAACACCAATCTCGAAGATGCCCAACTAGCCGCTGAACTCGGCGCGGATGCCGTCGGCTTCGTCTTCGCGCCCGGCCCCCGTCACGTCACTGCGGCGCAGGTCGCGCACATCACGCCGCATCTTCCCGAGAACGTCGAATGCGTCGGTGTCTTCCATACCCTCGATGCAGCCGAGATCGTTGCCGCCGCGCAGGAGTCCGGCCTGACCGCGGTCCAGCTTCACGGCGGCGTCAGCACCGAACTGACTCGTCAGCTCGACCAGACCTTCAACGGCCAGGTCAAACTCATCCAGACGGTGCACTGGAACGTGGACGCAGGCGACGCCAACACGGCTCTCCTCTCGCAACAACTCAAGCAGATCGCCGCAGAAGACCTTCTCAATCGCGTGCTGATCGACTCAAAGGTAGGCGCCACCACCGGCGGCACCGGCGTCCCCTTCGACTGGAACGCCGCCCAGGTCGCTCTCGCAGAGGCCCGCAACGGACTCAAACTCATCATCGCCGCCGGCCTGCGCGAGGACAACGTCGCTACCGCCATCTCGCGCCTCAATCCCTGGGGAGTCGACGTCGCCAGCGGAGTCGAGGCAGCGCCCGGCAAAAAAAGTCCCGAAAAACTAGCCGCCTTCATCCGCGCCGCACGCAACTCCCACC
>DATAVY010000006.1:0-16007 GCA_036267495.1 Edaphobacter sp. | reverse complement strand
GGACAAGTGCAAGCCTGGCATGGCAGTGGAGCTGAAGCCCGCGAGCGGCAGCAATGCGTTTCTATCGGGGCCTCTGGAGATGCGCAGCGGAGTAACACTGCTTATCGATGAAGGCGTGACGCTGTTTGGATCGCGCGATGCCGCGGTGTATGAATCGACCGCTCCAGGTGCGACTCCCGGGCTCTGCGGCACGATCGCCGCGGGTGCACCACCGGCAGTCTTTCCCGCGCCGCAGCGTCCTGCGCCGGCACGTGGAGGGTGCAGGCCCTTTATCAGTATTAATGATGCGAAAGATGTTGGCATCATGGGCGACGGTGTCATTGACGGGCGCGGTTACGCAAAGATTCTCGGCAAGGACTATAGCTGGTGGGAGATGGCGCGCAAGGCGGAGCCGAAGAATGAGCGCTACTTTACGCCCCGGATGATCGTCGCCAGCCACGCCGACGGCCTGGTGCTCTACCGCATCACGTTGCATAACTCGACCAACTTCCACGTCAGCGTGAATCAGACGGATGGCTTTACGGCGTGGGGGGTGCATCTGCTTACTCCAACAACCAGAGGCATGGATGCGCGAAATACCGACGGCATCGACCCAGGGTCTTCGACCAACGTGACCGTGATTCATAGCTGGATCGATAACGGCGACGACAACATCGCGATCAAGACGGGAACGACCCAAATGAGTGTGATTGACAACCACTTCTATAGCGGTCACGGGATGTCGATCGGCAGCGAGACTTACAGCGGGGACAGTTTTCTCCTGGTAGAGGGATTGACGGAAGACCATACGACGAGCGGGATCCGCATCAAGAGCAATGTGACCCGCGGCGGACCGGTGCATGACCTGACGTATCAGAACATCTGCATGCGCGGCGTGAAGAACCCGATAGCGATCAGCCCGTATTATACGAACCAGACGACCGAGGGTTTCGAAGATCCGAAGTACACCGGCGACCGTATCCCTGACTATAAGGCAATTACGATCCGCAATGTGATCGATACGACGCCGGGCGACGTGCTTCTTGCGGGGTTGAACGACGACCATCGCACGGAGGTGACGCTCGATGGCGTTCGGATCGATGGAATCACCCCGCAGCAGGTGCATGGGCGGTTCGCGACAGTGACGCTTGGACCAATGGGCAGCAATCTTAATTTCAGCGCGACAGAGATCAAGATGGTTCCGACGAAGGCGGAGCCGGCACCGACCGCTGCGGATACGCCGGCCACGAGACCTCCCTTTACCTGTGACGGCAAGTTTCCACCGATGCAATAGACTCGTCGGGCCTGAAGATTTGCGTATGCTATCGGCTTTGCGGATCACTGGAGATTCGAGAAATAGCGACTGCTCCCCCAATATTCTGTTCCCGCAGGCCCGCTGGCTCGAGGACCTGTGCTCCTCGATCGGCGCGATAAAGAATAGGACGCGAGAGCCTCGTCTGTCACGACTCAGTTGCCAATCCGCATGGTGGATTGCCTCAACGCTTCTGGAATGGAGCAGACGCAGCGGAGTTTCGGTCACTTTTTAAAAGCCAGTCTTAAATCAGTAACCGGGCGCCGAATTCACTACTGTAGTTGCACCTCCGAGGTTACCACTGCATCTGATCGGGTATGGAATATCGTCAGCTTGGTAGATCGGGTTTGAAGGTGCCGGAATTGTGTTTCGGCGCAGGAACATTCGGCGGTGGTAATGAGTTTTTCAACGCCTGGGGAGCTACCGACGATATCAAAGAGGCGAAAAAGATCGTCGGCATCTGCATGGATGCAGGGATGAGCCTGTTCGATACCGCGGATATCTATTCGGATGGGAAAAGTGAAACGGTGCTGGGCAAGGCAATCGATCACCTGCACCGCGAGGATCTCATGATCTCGACGAAGGCTACGTTCCGCCTGGGCGAGGGACCGAACGATGTTGGGTCATCGCGCTATCACCTTATTCAATCGGCTGAGCGGTCGCTGAAGCGATTGGGAACGGACTATATCGACATCTATCATTTGCATGGCTTCGATGCCATGTCGCCAGTGGAAGAGACACTGCGAGCCCTTGACGACCTGGTGCGGGAAGGAAAGGTACGTTATATCGCGTGTTCTAATTTTTCCGGATGGCATCTGATGAAGTCGCTGAGTGTGAGCGAGCGCTATGGGTGGTCGCGGTATGTGGCGCATCAGGCTTACTACTCGTTAGTGGGGCGCGACTTTGAATGGGAGTTGATGCCGCTGGCGCTGGATCAGGGAGTGGGAACGCTGGTGTGGTCTCCGCTGGGCTGGGGACGTTTGACGGGAAAGATTCGCCGCGGTTCGCCAATACCCGCAGAGAGCCGTCTGCACAAGACAGCGGCAGAGGGGCCGCAGGTGCCGGAGGAGTATCTGTATAAGGTTGTTGATGCGATCGATGAAGTTGTAAAAGAGACGGGACGGACGGTGGCGCAGATCGCGCTGAACTGGCTGTTGCGCCGGCCTACGGTTTCGACTCTAATCGTTGGCGCAAGGAATGAGGAGCAACTGAAGCAGAACCTTGGCGCGCTCGGATGGGAGCTGACCCAAAAACAGATTGCGAAGCTGGATGCGGCGAGCGAGGTTCCTCTGACTTATCCGTATTGGCACCAGCGACAGTTTGAAGAGCGAAATCCTCGACCGATTTAGAGAATAAAGAGTGGGTATCAACCCTCAGGTCTCCGAGAGGATTTCGAGATGAGACTGCGCAATAATCCTTTCCGATGCAGTGGGAGGTAACGAATCTGCTCGGTATTGACCGGCGCACTTAGACTTCGATCCTAACGATAGAACGTCTAGTGGCCCGCGGAGGCGTGCTTTGGAGGGCGGGGGATGAAGAAGAGCAGCGGCAGCATGCAGGCGCAGAAGACGGTGAGGTACTGGATGACGTCAAGATAGCCCAGCATAGTAGCCTGACGATGAAGCTGGTTGTAGATGTAGGCTTGCGCGGTGTGCGAGCCAGCGCCGACCATGGGATTGCCGCCGGTGTGCCCGCCGAACATGCCTTTCAGTTTCTCCACCTGGTTGACGAAGGCGGGATTGCCGGTGGTGAGATTGCGGACCATGTTGGTCTCATGGGTGGCGGTGCGGCGCGTCAACATGGTGGCCATAAAGGCTGTTCCGCAGGAGCCGCCTATGTTACGAGCAAGGTTGGTAAGGCCGGAGACGTCGTTGTTTTCCGACTGTTTCACGCCAATATAGGCGATCGTGTTGATAGGAATAAAGAGAAACGCGAGACCGGAGGCCTGGAAGCAGCGCAGGAAGACTAGATAGCCGTAGCTGACGCCGAGGTTCATCGTATGCATCTGGATGAGGGCGAAGGTCAGCATCAGAAAGCCATAGGCGATGAGCTTGCGTGGATCGACCCTGCCGACGAGGAAACCGACAATCGGCATCATTGCCATCATCATTAAGCCGGCGGGCGAGAGAACAAGGCCGGCGAGCTCGGCCGTGTAGCCGAGCAGCGTCTGGACAAACTGCGGGATGAGCACGGTGGTGCCGTAAAGTGCGAAACCGAGTACGAACATCAGGGTAAAGCTGATCGAGAAGTTACGGCGATAAAAAAGCGTGAGATTAAGAATAGGCCGATGTCCGATACGGAGCTGTCGCAGCTCCCACCAGATCATCGCAATGAAGGCAACGATGGCGGCTACGGTGAAGAAGGCGATGAGATGCGAGGAGAACCAGTCATCTTCCTGTCCCTTGTCCAAAATGAATTCAAGTGAGCCGAAGGTAAGGCCGAGGAGGCCGAAGCCGAGAAAATCGAGTTTGATGCCGCCTTTTTGCGATTCGGCAACCTGCTTTTTGACGTAGGGTGGATCTTCGACGATGCGCGAGGTAAGGAAGAGCGAGAGGATGCAGATAGGTACGTTGAGGAAGAAGATCCAGCGCCAGTCGAAGCGATCAGTGATAAAGCCACCGAGAGTGGGGCCGATAGCGGGGGCGCAGACGACGGCGAGGCCGTACATGGCAAAGGCCTGACCGCGTTTTGCCGGGGGGAAAGTATCGGCGAGGATGGCCTGCTCGGAAGGCGCGAGGCCGCCGCCGCCGATACCCTGAAGGATTCGGCAGAAGACAAGCAAGGGCAGCGTGGGAGCGAGACCGCAAAGCGCGGAGCTGATGCCGAAAAGCGCGACGCAGATCATATAAAACTTCTTGCGTCCGATGAAGGTGGTCATGTACGCGCCGGCCGGCAGAATGATGGCATTAGCCACGAGATATGCGGTGAGAACCCAGGTGGCCTCGTCCTGCGTGGCGCCGAGACCGCCGGCGATGTGTGGGAGCGCGACGTTGGCGATGGAGGAGTCGAGTACCTCCATGAATGTGGCAAGCGTGACCGTCATTGCGACGATCCACGGATTGATACGCGGACGCCATGGCTGCTCAACCATGTCATGGTGCACGGGCGCGTCGGGGAGTTGCGCGCTGGAGAGTTCGAGTGTAGTGGCCGCCATGCGTTGCTTGATTCGATTGTAGTGAAGATAGGCTGGATTCAAAGTTTCTCAGGAAAAAGCTGCAATCTTTCGAATGTCCTAAGTATCGCTTGCGGATGATGGCTTGATAATGAAAGTCGCTTTCGAGGAGCCGCATGTACGTTCCCAACGCAAATAGAGAGGATCGCCTCTCTGTCCTGCACAAACTGATGGATGATCGACCGTTTGTCTCGCTGATTACCGCTGGGTCGTCCGGCTTGTTTGCATCGCATATTCCTATGGTTCTGGACCAGAATGGGGCCAATGGGGTTTTGAAGGGCCACATCTCGCGCGCTAATACGCAATGGCGAGACTACTCTCCTTCGGTCGAGGCGCTTGCGATATTCTCCGGTCCGCAGCACTACATCACACCGTCCTGGTGCCCGGAAAAGTAGGAGACCGGAAAGGTTGTGCCCACATGGAACTATGTGGTCGTTCATGCCTATGGATTTTTAAAGGTGATCGAGGATGAGGAATGGTTGATGAACCATCTTGGGCAGATGACCGATATTCATGAAGCGGGGTCGCCAGTGTCCTGGCAGCTTGGGGATGCTCCGGTGGACTACGTTGCATCGCAGTTGAAAGGCATTGTGGGCCTGGAGATGGCGATCGAGCGCCTCGAAGGCAAGTGGAAGGTCAGCCAGAACCGTTCGGAACGGGATCGCGACTGTGTGGCGAAGGGTCTGGCTGAGTTGAACACCGCAGACAGTCTGGCCATGAAAGCTCTCGTCGAGAAGCGAGATTGATAGAAAGCAATTTGGGACGAATCGCGGTAGGCTAGCTTCAATGCTCAAATATGGTCCTTGCAGTCGGCAACTCAGCGTTTTTGTCTTTCTGGCGTGTATCGCTATTTCTCTTCCTGCGCAGACGCCGTCTCAACCGGCCGCATCACGGGCTACACCGGCGACGCCTAAGGAACCCACTCCTTCTGACCTTCTTCGCGGAGGATATGGGCCGTACCGTGCCAACAACGATCTGCTTTTTTATCATCTCGATCTGCGGGTTGATCCTGAGAGGAAGTTCATTAGCGGTACGAATACGATCCGCTTCAAAATGCTGCGGGATGGCACCCGCGTTCAGCTCGAGCTCTATCCCACGCTGCAGATCGACAAGGTTGCAATGGGTTCGACTACGCTGAAGTATGAGCGCGATGGTGGCACCTTTTATGTGGATTTTCCGAAGACGCTGCGCGCGGACCACACCTATTCGATCGACGTCCACTACTCTGGAAATCCCACCGAGACAGGACGATTCGGATGCTTCACCTTCAAGAAAGATACGGCTGGGCATCCATGGATCAACACAGCTTGCGAGGAGACTGGCGCCTATGTGTGGTGGCCGAATAAAGAACAGTGGCGCGATGAACCCCAGGAGGGCATGCTCATCACGGTTGCCGTGCCGAACGGCCTGATGGATATTTCGAATGGAAAATTCATGGGTAAAAAAGATGTCGGCGACGGCTATACGCGTTGGGATTGGAAGGTCCATTATCCAATCAACAACTACGATGTTGCGTTGAATATTGGCAATTACGTCCACTTTGGCGACAAGTTCCAGGATCTTCCGCTCGACTACTACGTGCTGCCTGAGGATCTTGAGGGAGCGAAGCGGCAGTTCGCGCAGGTGCCCGGAATGATGAAGGCGTACTACCACTATCTCGGCGAGTATCCATTCAAGAAGGATGGCTACAAGCTGGTGGAAGTACCTTATGCAGGCATGGAGCATCAGAGCGCGGTGGCATACGGCAATCACTTCGCCAACGGCTATCTGAATCGCGACTGGACGAGTGTAGGCATCAGTCCTCGCTTCGATTTCATCATCATCCACGAGAGCGGACATGAGTGGTTCGGCAATGCTATTACAGCGGCGGATAAGTCCGATATGTGGATCCACGAAGGGTGGACAACCTATCTTGAGAGCCTGTATGTCGAGTACACCTACGGCCACGACGATGCGATGAAGTATCTCAATGCCTACAAGAAAAAGGTGAAGAACGACCGCCCGATCATAACTGCGCGCGGGACGAATGCGGAGCCGCCTCAGGACCAATACTTCAAGGGCGCGCTCTTCATCAATACCCTTCGCAGCATTGTGAACGACGATGCAAAATGGTGGGCGATGCTGCGCGGCTACTACCAGCATTACAAGTATCAGAACATCATGACCGAAGATATTGAACAGTACTTCAACCAGCAGACCGGAATGAACCTGACGCCGGTGTTCGATCAATATCTGCGGCATACCACAATTCCCACGCTGGAATTGAAGTTCGACGAAGCGCAGGGAACGGTTCAATACCGATGGGTCGCAGACGAGAAGGCGTTTGCGATGCCGATGCGCGTTGGCCTGAAAGAGCACTGGGAGACGATCGATCCCACCACGGAGTGGCAGACCATGAAGACTCCACTGACCAAAAGTCAGTTTGATGTGGCGACAGAGCTCTACTACATCAACGTCAGCAAGATGTAAGGCGTATCGTTAACGAGAGGAAAGGCTGTGCGAGACTTTGAATTTCCCGTGATGAATTGTATGGCAACCGTAGCGGAAAGAGAGACGTGAGATGCATCCCGATCTTGAGAAGTTGATTGTGTTGCAGGGCCATGATGTTGAAGCCAGGCGTTTGCGCGATGAGATGATCGCATTGCCGAAACATGTCTCGTCCCTTGAGACGAAAGCAAAGGCAATTGAAGGCCAGCGGGCCGTAATTGTCGATCTGATTGCGAAGGAAGAGGCCCTGCGGCGGCGACAGGAATCTGATGTCAAGGACTACCAGGCAAAGATTGCGCGCGTGCGAAAGCAGATGGACATGGCGACCACAACCGTACAGGTGACCGCATTCGAGCACGAGATTAGCTTCGCCCAGACGGAGATAGGCAAGCTTGAGGACGCCGAGATCGAAAGCATGGAACGCGGCGAAGGATTGGAGTCGCAGAAACAGCTTGCCGACGAAGCTCTAGTGGACGCTATGGCAACTTTGGAAAGAGAAAAGGTGCGAGTGGCGGAGACTATCAGAAAGGATAAGGTCCTGCTCGCCGCGGTGGAAGAAAGGCGTGCAGCGGAGAGGCCGGAGATCAGCGAGAGCGCTCTTTCTACCTACGACCGCATCGCAAAGGCGAAAGGGACGGCGGTGGCCGAGGCGCTCAATCAACAGTGCATGGCTTGTCAGATGATGCTGCGGCCGCAACGCTGGAACGACCTGCGCGACCGCAGTAATGAGGAGACGATGATGACTTGCGAAAGTTGTGGACGACTGCTTTATTACGATCCGGCACGAGACTCTCCGCAGCGCAAGACGGTACCAGTGGAGAGCATAGCGGCGTCGATCATTCGCTCTCTTTGAATTTGTACTCAGGAAAATCGTGAAAAGAATTGCTGTAGACATGGATGAAGTGATGGCAGACGCACTTGGGGAGCATCTGCTGCGCTACAACCGCCACTTCGGGGAGGAGATCACGCTTGAAGATCTTCAGGGAAAGTGGTTATGGGAGGTAGTTGCGTCAGACCGTCATGCGGTGCTCGAAGCATATCTGCGATCGGAGGACTTCTTTGACGTTCTGGCGGTGATGCCGGAGTCGCAGCGAGTGTTGCAGCGGCTGCAGATGAATTACGAGGTGTTTATCGCGACCGCGGCCATGGAAGTGCCGACTTCGTTTCAGGCGAAGTACCGCTGGCTGGCGAAGCACTTTCCATTCATTCCGGCGTCGCACATCGTTTACTGCGGGGATAAGAGCATTCTGCGCGCGGATTATCTGATCGATGACAACCCTCGTCAGCTTCGCCGCTTCAAGGGTGAGGGAATATTGTTCAGCTCACCGCACAATGTCGGCGTCACAGGCTACAAACGGGTGAACGACTGGCTTGAAGTAGAGCAGATGTTTCTGGGCTAGGCGTAAAGGGCGGACTCGAATCTCTGGAGCGCCGCATCGGACCATGCGTGAGTCGATTTGCGCCACGTGTCTTCCCGCTCTTCGCGAAAGTTGGGAAAATCCATACGGCAATAACCGCAGCGGGCCTCAAAGTCGTAGAGCGCCTGGGCGGTGCCGTCAAGATAGAGGACCGCCTGCATTCCGTCACGTGACCACTCGACTGAGGCAATGCGTTGCGGTTCGGGGCGTTGGTTTTCGGCGTCACTTTTGGCTAGCGCGGCCACGTTATAGATCAGCATCACGTCCAGGATGCTGTCTTCGTGCTTTTCTTGCGAGCGGTCGCAGGCATAAAAGTAGCCGGCTACGCCCTCGTCTTCGAAGACGACAGTCCAGGGAACTGCGGTGGAGTTTGAGGAAAGAAAGGCGCGGCCTGGGATAAAGGAAAGCGACTGCATATCTCTCACGATACACTCGAGGATAGGGCTGCTGCTTTTCTTCGGACGGCGTAGTTTCAGGTGCGGGAAAGAACAAATGAGAGATAAAGGCCGGCGATTCAGAGCATGAAGTTTCCCCGCATCAAGATCGGCCGACCCCAGCGACTGGCTGCGCTTCTTCTGCTGATTTTTCTAGCAGAGTGCCTTTGGGTGGTTGACCACCAGCAGCTCTCGCAACAGGACTACCGTTACGCAGAGTGCGGTCGCGAAATGTGGGAGCGGCCATCGCCCCTGACCGGTTACTTCACAACCTGTGGCAACCTGAATGGGGATGGAACCTTTGCCTACCGGGTCGCGGGCCTTCCCCTGACGGTCCAGCGAATGGTGTTGCTTGGTGTCGATAAATTGCGCAAACCTGAAAATCGTCAGTATGCCGAAGGCACGCTTCGCGGTTCGACATGGGAGGCGCGACACGAACTTTTTAGCGTGAAATATCTGCTGCATCTTCCATTTATCTTTTTTGGGATCTGGCTGGGCGGCGGGTTGTGGTGGGTGGCACGGCGGCTGTTCGGCAATGAAGGCGGTTTCTTCGCATTGGGCTTGTACTGCTTCTGTCCCGCGGTGGTGCGTTATGCGGTAATGCCGAACAATGACGTGCTCGCAATGTGGGGACTTTACGGGCTGGTTTATGCGGCTATGGGAGTAGCCCACGCGATGCAGGGTCCGCGAAGAAAATGGAGACCACGCATTGTGTTGCTGACCATAGCGCTTGGGCTGACCGCGACGGCACATCTGCTGGCGGCAATGATCGGCTTCGTTATGGCAATAGTTTGGATGTTGTACCTGGCTGAACGCCGCCGTAGCTACGTGATGCAAATCATGGTCTTTTCCGCGGTGGGAGCGTTGACGATTCTTTTCGCTTTCTTTGCATTCCGTCCGGCTCCCTTCAGCTATGTTTTCACTGGTGGCGGCGCACGGTCCTGGTTCGCGTCAGATGGAGCGACTCATTTCTTCCTGAACCTATCGAACGGGCCAATCGCGGTGGCGACTGCCGTGGCGTTACTGCTCTACATCGCAGTGCGACGCTGTCGCTACTTCGGCAATACTGCGCCCTTGGTGATGGTGTTATTACTATTTCCGCTAGTAACGACGCAAACGGTTTCGCAGCCGTGGCTGTGGGCTCTGCCGTTTCTCTTTACGTTTGTGGGCGGTGTATTCGCAGATGCGCTGGAAACGCGTCAGCGTAGGCTTTTTCTTGGCCTATCCGCTGCGATCCTGTTAGCACAGGGAATACTTTGTCTGACACTGCTGCCGGAGATCGCGGGTTAAACGGTATCCCGATCACCACTCGGCTCAGATCAGGCTTTAACGCGAATTATCCTCGAATTCCGGCATAATAAATCTTCACCCGCGAAAGCAAGCGCCAAGGATGGTTGTCCCCGATGATGAAAGTCTCTCTCCGTTCCACCTGTACCGCGTGTGCCCTGACTCTTCTGTTGCTAGCAAGCGGATGCCACCGGCATCGGAAGTCGAAGTCTGCGCCGAACACGGATGCCTATTCGGACAATCTGCACCAGTTAGTCGAGAAGAAAGCTCTGCCTCCGGAGAAGGTGGACACCAGCAAGCTTCCCAATCTGCGCTGGCCGAATTTCTCCGATTACGATTCGTATATTGAGACCTTTTACGACGACCGCAACTATGAAGTGGCGTGGACTCGCGACGGTGCCCCCACCGCGACAGCCATGGCATTCATCCAGCAATTTGAAGACGCTGCGGCGAAAGGACTGATCCCTGAGGACTACGATTCGCCCCGCTGGGCTGAACGCGTGAAGGCGCTCAACGACAAGTCAGCGGATGCGTTTTCGCTATTCGACGTTGCGATGACCGTGAATGTGATGCGCTATATCTCCGATCTGCGCATCGGACGCGTGAATCCCTCTCACTTCAACTTCGAAATTCCCGTACAGGATAAGAAATACGACCTTGCCGAGTTTGTCTCGGACAACGTTGTCGATTCATCCGACGTGCCGAAACTGATCGCCGGTGTCGAACCGGATTCAGATGACTACAGGAAGACGGAGCAGGCGCTCGCACATTATCTTGAGCTCGCAAAACGGCAGGAGCAGGCAGGATCCGATCCATTGCCGATGGTGGCCAGGGCTGTATCTACGGGGGAAGCTTATCCCGCGGCCGGCGCTCTGCTGACACGATTGCAGCTCGAAGGCGATGCACCTGCCGATATCGCGACCAATACGGAGACCAATTCCATTTTCAATTCCAAACTGTCTGCGGCGGTGAAGAGCTATCAGCATCGCCACGGGATCACCGAAGACGGGAAGCTTACGTCGCAGACGATCAATTCGCTGAATGTTCCCATGACGAGCCGGGTGGCTCAGTTGGAGGACTCGCTCGAGCGCTGGCGGTGGCTGCCGGAGCCCTATCTTCATGCAAGATTGATGGTTAACCTTCCGGAGTTTGTGCTGCGCGGTTACGACACCGATCACCAGCTCGATTTCACTATGCGGGTTGTGGTGGGCCAGGTGATGGGACAGCACGAAACCCCTTTGTTTACACACATGATGAAGTACCTTGTCTTTCGCCCGTACTGGAATGTGCCGGTCGATATTGCGCGCAAAGAGCTGGTTCCGCATATCGCGGCGAACCGCGGATATCTGGCGAGCAAAAACTTTGAAGTTACCAATAATAAAGGGGTTGTACAGACCGATTACACCGCGAGGCAGGTTTCTCAGGGTGGCGTGATGGTTCGGGAGAAGCCGGGGCCGAAGAATTCGCTGGGCCTGGTGAAGTTTATGTTTCCCAATCAGTACGATATTTATCTGCACTCAACCCCTGCAGTTTCTTTATTTGAGAGGACGCGGCGCGACTTCAGCCATGGCTGTATTCGGGTGCAGAAGCCGGTCGATCTTGCGGTCTGGGTGCTGCAGAACCAGGGCGGCGACTGGGATACGGAAAAGGTGGAGGCCGCGATGAATTCAGGCCCTGATAACAAGACGGTTAGCTTGAAGACACCCTTGCCGATTGTGATCTTTTACCTGACGGCAATTGTTGCTGACGACGGGCAAACTCATTTCTTTGATGATATTTACGGCTACGATTCGGAGATGCAGAAGGTCTTTGAAAAGGGGCCACCCTACCCGGTCAAGCCGACTCCGATCGTAGCCAAGACGAAGACGGGAGATACGGCGTAGAGCTGTCGAAAAGAAACAGAGCTCGATCTGGCCGATTTTTGGTCGCGGTTTAGTGATTTTTTTTTTGCGTTTGCTGCAATGCGCAAATGGGTGATTTGCAGGGGGGTTTTAGCTTTCGGGGTGTTTTTGTGATGGTAGATTCGTGGTGAAATTGTGGTGGATTCGTGGTGAATGGTGGTGTTTTCAATGGTGGCTTTCGGGCGCTGAAAAACCTCCACTTTTTTAAAAATATTTCTGTGGAAATATAGAGCAATAGATATTGCTGGCACCATGGGTGTGAAGCACTTGAGCGCATTTTAAGTGTTGCGGAGTCATGGCAGAATCTCGGAAGCTTTGCCGGGAATTCGGATGGATTTGGGGTCGATATATTGAACATCGATTAATTTCCCATTCAGGTGGTTAAAGTCTTTATCGGTCGTCACGATTGGCAGTCCCGTAATTACGGCCGTTGCGGCAATCCATATATCGTTCTTTCCCATCGCGATTCCAGCGCTAGCCGCTTCGACCCGACGATATGCAGACACGATCAAAGATCCGGCGACATCGACGGTCACAAATTCCTGAAGTACCCTTTCGACGATCGATTTCTTGTCTTCTCTCCATTTATTGCGGTCAATAAGCACCCATAACTCCGCATGAGTAACGACCGAAAGCGTGTGGAGATAAGGCGCTTCTCGGAGGCGGAAGGTTCGATCGATCAGTTCACCAAGTTCCCTGCCGCGGAGCAGATTCAATAGCGCGCTCGTGTCAAGGACATAGCTTCGGCTCACCGACGTAACTCCGACAGACCCTCGAGCAGTTCTTCGTCGCTTTCTTCTCCTGGCCAACTTCCAAATACCGCCGAAATCCCATTCCTAGAGGTCTGGCGTCTTCGATCAGCTTCATTTCGTTTCTCAAAGGATAGTGGTATTTCCGAATGCGCAGCACGCCCCACTGTCGTATCGAGCACCTGCTCAATATCAAGTCTCAAAACTGAGCCAGTGGGACGATAGATTGCCTTTCCCAAAACCGTAACCTCGCGGCCGCCATATTGCCCTAAGTCGCCAATGTCTTCACTGATAACGGCGCATCGATACTCGGTTCCATCCGCGACTTGAATAGCCATGGAGCGCGTGCTCCAGCGCACCATATCGATTCGACCCACAAGTCGGATTTGACGAGGCGAGGGTATTCGACTACTTAGCGCACGCGCCGCAACAATAACGGACTCGTCAAGTTCCGCCCCTGGCGACATGAATGCCACGCTGGGTAATCTAACAGTCTTTACCTTTGTGTGCAGCAAGCCGTGCCAACCTGCGAGTTGCTGTAACAGTGGATCATCGTACGCATCACTACTGCCTGCCTGCGCTCGGACATCGTCCACCATTTTTCCGAAAAGGTCGAGCGCAGTTTCTGTGGGTCGAACTGCCTTCTCCCAGAGCGATTGCTGCTCAAAAACACGGGGCGCGGCATCGCCCAGCGTGGGCGCCGCGATGTGAAGAATCGTGTCCCCGCCTCGACGGTCAAAACCCAATGCTCGAAAGTCCCAAGCTGCACGCAGCCATTGCGGCGGGTGTCCTACCATTTTGCTGCGCCCAGTGAGCGCCATCCTCACGCATGGGCGCACCGTCTTTTCGAGTTGGCTTAGCAGCGGGCCTCCAATAGAGATAGGAATGCCCGGTTTGTCGTCCTCATTGGTGCGAATGACGATCTCCTGTTCGACAAAGTTCACAAGGCACCTCCGGCCTCAATCTTGTCATACTACGAGGCGGTTCACCAGAGGTCGTTATGCCTCGATCATCTCGTTTTCCGGGAGAATCTGCTGGCGGGTGAGCGAGGCTAATGCGATGAAAAAGTTACACACCCTTGCCACATGTTTTCCTGGTGACCAAATGGATATTCGGGCTGCGCACGAACAGTTGTTCAACGATAAAGCTAAGTTGCGGGCACCAGCGCAATGTCGTCTCCGACGTAAGCGTGCAGCGTCTGTCCTTGTTTGATCTCGACGTTCTTTCCATGTTTGATCAAACCGAGTGGCCCGAACAGAACTGTCAGTACCACGGTGCCGGTCACGCCGCTCTCGCCTTCTTTACCCTTGGTGCCGCGCAGCTTGACTTTGGTGTCGCCGGCCTTGAGGTAATCGAGGCGGATGTTCAACTCGCCGGCCTTGCCCATCATGCCTGACTTCTCGGCCTTGGTTACTTCGCCGATTGCTTTCGAACCGGCTTTGGCCACGATGACATCTCCTACCTTGATGTCATCGACCAGTGTCAACGTCACTGGATCGCCCTCGGACGAGGTCTTCGAGCTGAGGTCTTGTGCGAACTGCAGATTCACATCCGTTCCATCGCGCAGCATGTACTTGCCTGATGCGTCCGGCGGGGTGGGGGCGGGAACAGCCGCCGGTGGGGTTGCTACCGCGGCGGCTGAAGAGGGTGGGGCAGGAACAGCGGCAGCGGGAACGGGCGTGGCGGCCTGTTGGGCGAGGGCGAAATTGCCAGATCCAGAGAGAATGACAAGGAGGGAAGCAAGCAGACGACGCATTAATGGGACGACCTATTCTCAACAAAGTTTGAAGTCACATAGAAACTACTCTTCGCTCAATCAACAGACAAGAAGTAATTTCATGAGCTTGCGGGAGAGATCAGGCCGGTTGCCGCCGGAATCGGCTGGGTGGCGCTTCGGGCGAAATACGGGGGTTCTTCGCTCCGCTCAGAATGACAGGATTTGTTGGGGGTGACGGGTTTTGTTGGGTGACGGGTTTTGTTGGGTGACGAGTTTGTTTGTTGTTGGCTTTGTTGTTATGGGCGCGTTTGTTGCTGCCAGTGATCGTTCTTGTTTCTTTGGCGGCTCCTTTGCTTCAATTCCTGAGGCAAAAGTGAATGCGGGCATATACCGGGACTTGAGGGCGGGCGTATACTCTGGCCGTCTGATGGGTTTTCGGCGGGGTAATGCCGGGTAGCGGGAGGCAGCGATGAAAACAGCTTTCGGAACGGTTTTGGTGGTTTTGGCTTTTGGGATGGTGAGTGTTGCCGCGCAGGCGCAGACGGGTATGGTGGTCGGCGAACTGAGCAAGGGGTTGAGCAATCCTTCGGCGGGTCTGACGCCTGAGACCAAAGCTGCGCAGCAGGAGACGCCTGCGGCGGTGGAGGATAACGGGGCGCTGCCGGGCGACTCGCATGTGCGGATTGTGCGGCTGAGCGATGCGAAGGGACACCTGGGGCTGGATCGCAAGACGGGCAACGGGTTTGAGCAGACGATGCAGAATATGCCGATCGTGCAGGGCGAGAAGCTGCAGACGGGCGATGGGTATGCCGAGGTGGAGTTTGAGGACAACAGCACGCTGAAACTGGCGCCGAACTCGCAGGTGGATTTTCCGCTGCTGGCGCTGCGGAGCTCGGGAGCGAAGGCCTCGACGATGAAGGTGATGACGGGAACCGTGTACGTGACCACGGAGAGCACGAAGGGCAACGAGTTCATGCTGGAGGCGGGCGAGGCGAAGATGATGGTTGCTCCGTCGACGCATCTGCGGGTGGAGAGGAACGAGTCGCGGACGGTGGTGTCGGTGTTCAGCGGAAGCGTTGAGGTGCAGCGGGGCGCGGAGACGACGGTGGTGGCGAAGAAAGAGTCGCTGACGCTGGGCGGGGACCAGGTGACGGTGGCGAAGAAGGTTGAAGGGCAGCCGTTCGATGCGTGGGACAAGGAGTCGAATGAGTATCACCAGCGCTATGCGAATGCGAATACGTTTGCGGGCGGCGGGAATGCGTTTGGGTTGAGCGACCTGAACTATTATGGGAGCTTCATCAATGTGGGCGGGTCATCCTTCTGGCAGCCGTATTTTGTGGGCGCAGGATGGAGCCCTTATGCGAATGGGGTGTGGGCGATGTATCCGGGCGCCGGGTATTCGTGGGTGTCGCCGTATCCATGGGGATGGCTGCCGTATCACTCGGGGTCGTGGTCGTTCATGCCGGGGTATGGATGGGGCTGGCAGCCGGGCGGCACCTGGAATGGGTTGAATAATATTGCCGGGGGCGGATTTGCGCCGGCGGGGAGCGG
>DATAVY010000005.1:0-4849 GCA_036267495.1 Edaphobacter sp. | reverse complement strand
GGCTATAGTTCCATGGCGAACTGGTGGGAGGGTTCGTAGGTAGTAGGTTTGGGTTCGGTGGAGAGGTCGAGGATGAGGCGCTCGAGGACCAGCAGTTTGTTGGCGGGGCTGCTGCGGAGTTCGAGGTCGGCGCGGGCTACTAAACGAATGGCGCGGGTGAGGTCGCGGCGGGATTTGTAGCGTCGAGCTTGCTTGATGAGGTCTTCGGCTGCGAAGGGAGGCATGCGGAAGCCCTGCCATAGCGCCTGCCAGATGGCTCGGCTGTCGCGCACGTTCTTCTCGGAGATGATGAGCATCTGGCGGAAGGTGCGAGCCAGCATGTAGAGGTGGCCGATGGCAGCGTCTTCGCCACCGTCGGAGGCGTTGAGGAGGCCGTGAAGGAGGAGCAGGGCGCGGGGGCGGTCTTTGGAGGAGATGGCGTCGGTGAGCTCGTAGAGGCTGCGCTGCTTGGCGGCGAGGACCATGGTTTCTACGTCGCCGAGGGTGACTCGATTTTTGGTGAGGGAGTTCACCGAAGAGTTCGTTTCCGCAGCGGAGGAAATATGGGGGTCCTTCGCTGCGCTCAGGATGACGACATCTTTTGCAGCGGCATCCTTCGTGGGAACGGCAAGTGGGGCGGAGACGTAGAGGAGGAGTTTTTCGAATTCGCTGGCGATGAGCATCATGTCGGCGCCGAGAGCGTCTACGAGTTCGCGGGCGGCGTCGGGGTCGAACTTTACGTTGCGGGATTCGGCTGCGGCGAGGACCCATTTGATGGCGTCGTTTTCGTCGACGCGGGCGAGCTCGACGAAGCCGCACCAGTCGCCGAGGGTCTCGCGAATTTTTTCGTAGCGGTCTTTGTCCTGGTAGTCCATCTTGCGGAGGTCGGTGGGGATGCGGAGATGGTCGGCTACGAAGAGGATGAGGGCCTGGGGGTTGGGGGAGCGGAAGTAACTGTCGATGGCGTCGAATTCGGCCTTTTTACTGCCTCGAGAGTAGAGTCCCTTCAAGTTGCGGACGAAGAGGACCTGGAAGGGCGTCATGAGGGATGGGGTCTGGGCGCGATCGAGAACTTCGAAGATGCTGGTGTCGGCGAGGTCGAGGTCGTGGAGGGAGAAGTCGCGGGTTTCTTCGGGTGTGAGGGTGGCGAGGACGGCTTTGCGACAGCGGTCGTAGAGGAAGACCTCGTCGCCGATGAGGACGTAGCCGGGCTTGATCGCGGGGGTGGCGATTTCGGCGGTGAAGCGGTCTACAGATGAAAAGGACTTAAGCGGTGAGGCGAAGGATTTGAGGTCGGCCATTATTCGAAGGACTCCAGCATATCGCTTACGATGGCGTGGGCGAAGTCGCGGGCGACGCGTTGGACGGCGTAACCGTCTTCCTGGATGAAGCCGGTGAGGTCCTGGGTGGATTGGTACTGCTCGCGGTAGAGGAGAGTGTCGTTGCGGTAGAGGACGCGGCCGTCGTGGGCGGTGAGGAGGACCTTGGCGGTGATGGTGACGAGGTAGCTGGAGGACTGGCCGGTGGAGGCGTCGTAGGTGAGGGGGGCGACGGTCTGGGTGAGGATGGTGCCGTGGAGGGTGGCGTCGGCGTCGGAGGAGTCGCTATTAAGGATGCGGTATTTTGCGCGGGTGTTGAGCTCGCGGATGGTGGCCTGGGTGAAGGCCATCTCGGTGTGGTAGGCCTGGGCGTTGGTGGCGAAGATGGGGACGGCGAGGGTTCGGATGCTGGCGGGAATGTGGGTGGCGGAGGCGGCCTGATGGTATCCGCAGCCTGTGGAAAGAAGCAGGAGGATGCTGACGAGAGGGCGGGAGAGACGATGGGATGCTTGGCGCATGCGGCGTGATTTTATTGTCGCATTTGATGGGGAAGCAGAGTGAGTGTATGTCTTGGGGCATTGGATTTGCATCTTAGAGGGGGTAGGCGGGACGGCAGAACGAAAAATCAGACATTGAGGAATTGCTATGTATCACCACGTGAAAAAGCTGATGTACACGGTTAATATCGGGGAGCCGGATGTCCGGTTCGGGAATATGCTGCTGGAGCAGTTTGGCGGGGCGAATGGGGAGCTGGCCGCGGCGATGCAGTACACGATTCAAGGGTGGAACTGCGTGGACGATCTGGGGCGGCGGGACCTGCTGCTGGATATCGGGACGGAGGAGCTGAGCCACCTGGAGGTGGTGGGAGCACTGATCCGGATGCATCTTGCTCCGCTGAAGACGAACCGCGAGGCGGCGGAGGCCGATCCGCTTGTGACGATTGCGGGCGGGGGCGGGGTGGCGCTGGTCGACTCGATGGGCGGAGCCTGGACGGCGAATTATCTGAAGATCACGGGCGAGCTGGATGTTGATCTGCGCAGCAATATTGCGGCGGAGGCCCGGGCGAAGATTGTGTATGAGCGGCTGATCGATCATACGGACGATCCGGGGACGATCGATACGCTGCAGTTCCTGATGACGCGCGAGATTACGCATATGAAGGCGTTTACGGCGGCGCTCGAGAGCCTGGAGAAGGCTCCGTTCTCGATCGGGATGCTGAAGCCTACGCCGGGGATTGTGGATGAGTACTTTAACGGCTCGACCGGCGATGGCGATGAGGGCGATGCGGATATGCGCGGGCCGTGGGAGTCGGCTTACGGGCTGCACCTGGTGGAGCCGAAGATGGAGGCTCCGGGCGGCGGGTTGTCGGTGCGGGATATCGATGGAAAGATTGCCGGGGAGGATCGGGGGAAGCAGGACGATGCTCAGAAGGCGACGACGTCGGTTGGGGATAACGCGCCGGGGAAGAAGAGCGCGGGAAGCAGCCGGGGCAGGGCCGCTGCGGCTCGGCGGGCTCGGTAGGCGTTTGTCTCAGGTATTGATTGGGGCAGCCTCTCGGGGCTGCTCTTTTTTTGGGAAGAGTGATTTGTTGCGGTCAGATGCGTTGGAGGTGGGATTTTTGGGGCTGTAGCCGGGGAGGCGGTCGAATGCGATGTGGCTGTACAGATGAGGGCGGGTGTCGCGGTGACGGGTCAGTGCTGGATGTAGCTGGCGAGGAGAAGAGCGAAGGAAAGAGTGGGGTTCCGATGCGTGGTTGGTCGTAATGGCGGCGGCGATGCTGAGAAAAGCAGATCCTCCGCCTGCGGCGAAGGATGACAACTAAGAAGCAAAGGTAAAGGTAAAGGCAAAGGCAAAGGCAAAGGCAAAGGCAAAAGCAAAAGCAGATTCCTCCGCTGCGCTGCGGAATGACAACCAAAGAGGCAAATGCAACGCAGATCCCCTTCGGGGATGACAACCAGAAAAACAATAGCAGTTACAACAACAAACAGAACAGAGGCAATAAAGAACAGAGGCAAAAAGAAGAGAGCAAAAAGAGGAGAGCAAAAAGAAGAGGCAGCCACAGGGGCTGCCTCCTGGTTCGATGCTGGTTGGAAGTTTATGCGGGGGAGGGTTGGTTCTCGCCGAAACCGGGCTTGCGACCGCCTTCGGGTTTGAGGACCTTCTGGGTTTCGCCGCCGCTCCCGGGGTCTACGCCGGAGAGGGCGGATTGGGTGGCGGGAAGCTCCTTGCCTTCGATGATGAGCTTGATCTCGTTGGCGTCCAGGGTTTCGCGCTCGAGCAGGGCGGCTGCCATGCGGTGCATAATGTCCTGGTTGGACTCGAGGATGGTGTAGGCGGACTTGTACGCGGCGTCGACGAAGTTGCGGACTTCGGCGTCGATCTGCTTGGCGGTGTCGTCGGAGAAGTCGCGATGCTGTGCGATCTCGCGGCCGAGGAAAATCTGCTCTTCCTTCTTGCCGAAGGTCATGGGACCCATCTTCGACATGCCGAACTCGCAGACCATCTTGCGGGCGAGCTCGGTGGAGCGCTCGATGTCGCTGCCGGCTCCGGTCGTCATCTGCTTGAGGAAGATCTCCTCGGCGCAGCGGCCGCCCATGAGAGTGGCGAGGCGGGTTTCGAGGTACTCCTTGGTGACGGTGTGCTGGTCTTCCTCGGGAAGGTAGACGGTGACACCGAGAGCCATGCCGCGGGGGATGATGGTGACCTTGTGGAGCGGGTCGGAGTGTTCGCGCAGCGCGGAGACCAGCGTGTGACCGGCCTCGTGATAGGCGGTGACGCGCTTTTCTTCATCGGTTAAGAGCATGGATTTGCGTTCTGCGCCCATCATGACTTTGTCTTTCGCTACTTCAAAGTCGTACATGTGGACCGATTTGCGGTTGTAGCGGGCGGCGGTGAGAGCAGCCTCATTAACCATGTTCGCGAGGTCGGCTCCGCTGAAGCCTGGGGTGCCACGAGCAAGAACGTTGAGGTTGACGTCTTCGGCCATGGGAACCTTGCGGGAGTGGACTTTGAGGACTTCTTCGCGGCCGCGGATGTCGGGACGATCGACGATGACGCGGCGATCGAAACGGCCGGGGCGAAGAAGTGCGGGATCGAGGACGTCGGGACGGTTGGTCGCGGCGACGAGGATGACACCGTCGTTGGATTCGAAGCCGTCCATCTCGACGAGGAGCTGGTTGAGGGTCTGCTCGCGCTCGTCGTGTCCGCCGCCGAGGCCTGCGCCACGGTGACGGCCGACGGCGTCGATTTCGTCGATGAAGATGATGCAGGGGGCGTTCTTCTTGCCCTGCTCGAAGAGGTCGCGGACGCGGGATGCGCCGACGCCGACGAACATCTCGACGAAGTCGGAGCCGGAGATGGAGAAGAAGGGAACGTTGGCTTCGCCGGCGACTGCGCGGGCCAGAAGGGTCTTGCCGGTGCCTGGAGGTCCGACGAGGAGGACGCCCTTGGGGATGCGGCCGCCGAGGCGCTGGAACTTCTGCGCTTCGCGGAGGAACTCGATGATCTCTTTAAGCTCTTCCTTGGCTTCGTCGACGCCGGCGACGTCCTTG
>DATAVY010000004.1:0-9738 GCA_036267495.1 Edaphobacter sp. | reverse complement strand
CATTTCCCGGTCGCCGGGTCGTAGAGCTCGGCGGTTGCGGTTTCGACCGAACGGGTATCAAGACCTCCCGCGACAAGGACGAGTCCGTTCGGTAGCAATGTCGCCGTGTGAATATCGCGGGCCGTGTGGAGATTCCCGGTCACAACCCAGCTTCCACGGGATGGAATCGTCGCGTTGCTTTGGGCGGCTTGTGCAATCCGGGGGCTCGCCGAGAAGCCGAGCACGATCGCCGCCGTCAAGACTCCAAAGTGACGAACAAGGAATTTGCGTGCGGCGTGGCGGAATGTTTGGTGGGAAATCAGAGCTTGGTCTAAGGCGATATCTTGCATAAGGCTTTGAGTGAAATTCGAGTGTCAGACAGCCTCGTTCTGGATTCCAGCGCAAGACGAGGATAGTAACAATATTGTTACGGCAGGAATCATCCGCTCCGCCCAGGCCGGCGAAGACCGGCGTCGCGGCTGCGTAGCGTCTCGACCTTCTTAAAGAGCGGCTCATCGGTGCGCAAGGGCGAGATTCTTGAAGAGTATCGCGAGATCGCGCCGTTCGCCGAGAACGTTTGTCAGGAAGTTTTGGATCGGACGGTAACGATTCAAAAGCTGGGCGGCGGTCCGGGCGCCGATCCCAGGAATGCCAACTGGAGGTAACGGTCCCAACTGGCATCGTTCCTGCTAAAAAGCGCGGCATACGGCTGGCAGTTTCTGGAACACAAGCCGGTCATCCTGTAGGGGCGCATGAAATTTCTCTCTTTCGTTTTCTTTATCTTTTTTGCAGCACGTATTTGGGGAGCTGACTACGTGGTAAATTTTGGCACTGATTCAGCCGTCGCCAGCGGAGGAATTGGGAGCGGAACGAGTGGAGACCTTCGCTATGTGCTTAACCAGATATTGAATAATCAGGCTCAAGGATCCTCGCCTGCGACTGACACGATTACCTTTGCCGTATCTCAGGTGACTCTAGGGGCTCCCATGCCTCCGATTAATCTATTTTCTTCCGATACGATTACAATTGGCAACGGTTCGGGAACTACGACCATTAATGGAAATGGCTATCGACCTTTTTTTATCAGACAAGGTAATGTGGCATTGCAAAACCTGGCGATTGAAAACGCCATGGCTCAAGGAGGAAACGGCGGTGATGAAGGCGGTGGCGGTGGCATGGGGGCTGGAGGAGCTATCTTTGTTGATGCAGCCACTGTTACCCTTGGCAACGTGACATTTTCAGCCAATACCGCCAGTGCAGGTCTTGGAGCTGCCTATGTGGGAAATGGCGGAGGTGGCGGCGGCGGACTCGGAGGAAATGGAGGAGCGGGTGCTCCCGACGGAAGTGGAGGCGGCGGCGGGTATAGTGGTTTTGGTGGCGATTCTAACGGTGGCTATGGAGCAGGAGGGGGAGCTGCAGATGGAGGCCAGGGAGATGGTTCGGGTGCTGGAGCCGGAGGGGGCGCAGCGATCCTTGGAGCGAGCGGAGGAAATCCAGATGCAGGAGCAGGTTCGAGCGTAGCTGGTTATGTTTTTGGCGGTGGCGGGGCTGCTTCCTCGTCAGGCTCAGGTGGTGGCTCTGGAGGAGGAGTATCTCCTGGAAGTCCAGGTGCCTGGGAAGGCGGAGGCGGTGGTTACAATGGATTCGGCATCTCCGGCGGTATGGGTGGAGGCGGTGGTGGCGATGGCCTCGGAGCTACTGGCGGCAGCGGTGGTATTGGCGGAGGTGGAGGAGGGTCCAACGACATTGGTGGCGACGGTGGTTATGGAAGCGGCGGAGGCGGCGGATTTTTGATTGGTGGGGCTGGAAGCTTTTTCGGCGGAGGCGGCGGAGGTGGCGGTGATGGAGGCTTGGGTGGAGGCGGCGGAAGTGTCGGAAGCGGTTTCGGTTTCTCAAGTGGAAATGGCGGTTTTGGAGGCGGTGGCGGTGATGGAGGTGGATTTTATTCATCTGGCAATGGAGGCGTAGGAGGCAGCAATGGTTCAAGTTCATCCGGCGGGGACGGGGCTGCCATGGGTGGCGCCGTTTTTGTTAATACAGGAACGGTAATTTTTGAAGGAAACTGTTCGACAACTACAAATAGTGTTACTGCAAGCGGAGGGTCAGGCATAGCTGTCGGCGCTGATCTTTTTGCGGTATCGGGAGCCACTCTTTCCTTTGCTCCTTCTGACGGAGATACAATTACCCTCAATGGAACTCTTGCCGATGACAGCGCAGTGTCTGTTCCAAGCGGACAGACCTGGATTGCTGGGACAGGATCAGGGTCATCGCTTTCAAAGTCGGGGCCGGGGACATTGATTCTTTCGGCGAGTAATACCTATAGCGGCGGGACAACGGTTTCTGGAGGGATCTTGAGCGTAAACGGTTCCATTTCGACCTCTGCCCTTACGATTACCGGAGGAGTCGTGAACGGAACAGGCGTTTTGGGTTCTTTCCATGTTGCGACCGGAGGAACACTTTCCCCGGGCAGCTCTCTCGGCGTGATGACAGCTTCCACGGCAGTATTCGACACTGGCTCCATCTTCCGGGTTGAAATCAGCCCCACACAGAACTCGGAGCTTGTAGTTACAGGTCCAGCTACCCTTGCCGGCACTGTCAACGTAGTCCAGGATCCCGGCTCATATGGAGTTAGTGGACAATACCCTATCCTTACGGCAAGCAGCATCTCGGGTGCATTTAATGCAGTGGTCACCGGAGGCTCTCCCGGCTTTACCTATTCTCTCACACGGACGGGAAACACCATCTTCCTTGTCTACGATAGGTCAGGTTCGCCAACTGCGACACCCACTCCAACACCAACTGCGACGCCCACTCCGACTCCGACCCCGACGCCAACACCGAGCCTCGGTCAGCTAGTCAATATTTCATCGCGAGCTGACGTAGCCACTGGCGCTCAAGTCGGCATCAACGGATTTATCATCAGAGGAAGCGCGCCCATGAAAATATTGGTCCGGGCGCTCGGTCCTTCTCTGGCCGAAGACGGTCAACCCATTTCGGGCCTGCTCTTGGATCCGATCCTGGAACTCCATGATGGCACCGGCTCCCTCATTTTCTCCAATGACGATTGGAGCACGAGCCCGCAAAAGAGTCAGATCCAGGCCAGTGGCCTCGCGCCGCAGGACAGCCGCGAACCGGCCATCATCGCCACCTTGCCGCAGGGATCTTATACGACCGTCATCCGGGGCAAAAACAACACGACCGGAATCGCGTTGGGCGAGGTCTATGTTCTCCCGCCGAATACTAGTTCGGAGCTGGTCAACATTTCCGGGCGCGCGCTCACTCTTACTGGAAATGATGTGCTCATCACGGGCCTTATCATTGGTGGGCCGGCAAGGAGACAGATCGTGATCCGCGCTCTCGGTCCAACCCTCCATGCCCAAGGCGTGACGGGTGAGCTGCTCGATCCAACGCTCGATTTATACGACGGCAACGGCGCGATCCTGGGAAGCAATAACGATTGGATCTCGGCCCCGAACCACGCTCAAATCCAGGCCACTGGACTTGCTCCGAGCGACAGCCGCGAATCGGCCATCCTCATGACTTTGGCTCCAGGCAACTACACCGCAATCGTTCGCGGAGTGAACGGAACGACGGGCGTCGCCTTACTGGAAACCTACGCGCTGCCCTAAGCGAAGCGTTCGCCTCATCAGGCGAGTGCCTCGGTCTGCCGGGAAGTTCATCCTCGACACTCATGAGCTGTTCCGATTCGGGATAACGCGTGCGGCTTGCCACTTGACAGCAAAGCGCCCAAGCGCTGGAAGCGATGAAGGAGCATAAGCCGAAGGAAGCGCGGTAAGCATGACGACAGCCATGGGCATCGAGCTGCTGACCGAAGAACAATATCTTGAGGTGCACAAGCTGGTCGAGTTCGCCAGGGACGAATACGAAAATGGCAAACTACTCCTCGACGCCGCGCTCGAAGGCGCGCGCCTGCGTCTGCGACCGACCCTCATGACCTCCTTCGTCTTCATCTTCGGCTGTTTGCCGCTTTGGTTCGCCACCGGCTCCGGCGCGGTCGCGCGCCGCGTCCTCGGCTCAACCGTCATTGGAGGAATGATCGCCGCCTGCGACGTCGCGACTTTTTGATTCCGGTATGTTCTACGTCATCGAGCGATTCTTCCCGGGGAAGAAAATAGCTATGCAATCCGAAAAACAAACGCCCGTCCCAGAGTCCGCTTCGTGCCGCTGATTTTTCTTCGATGACAAGTGACTCAATAAAACGAGTGTCGGAAGTAGCTCTGAGCCCATTTTCCTCACGCACTCGTCAGGCTATCCTTTACTCGTTAGCCGAAGCCAGCCGAGCGGAAGAGCGGGCCGCGGCCTGCTCCGCGCTCACTTTCTCGATGAGCGCACCCTGCTTTTCCACGATTACTTCCAGCCGCGCGACTTTCTCTTCGAGTGACTCGATCTTTCCATTCTGCGCCTCGACCTTGCGATGCTCCTTAAGAAATTCATTGAGCAACATCGCGTTCACCGCTTCGTAGCGGACGGTGTAGGGCTTGCCCGACTGATCGCGAGCGACGAGATCGGGACTGACTTTAGCTACCTGCTCGGCAACCAGGCCAAATTGCGGGATGCCTAACGAGTCTAACTCTTTCTTGTAGCGGAAGGTGACCGGCTGGAGCGAGAGAATCGCTTCGCTCGCCTGAGCCATCGGCTGGATGTTCTCCTTGAATCGCGCGGATGAGGTAAGGGTTCCCACGCGTCCAGTGCTATCGATCATCACCTCGACCCCATCGGCTATGGTGCTTCCGACAATGCCGCTGACATAGGTGGCGGTTTGGACGCCGATCGCTCCCAGGCGAATGGTGTTCGATTCGCCAGCTCTTCCGCTCGCCCCGATATCGATGTTGCTGCTCCCCGTGGTGAGATTGCCTCCGGCCGAGACCCCGAGGGCGATGTTATTGTTACCGCTGTAATTTTGGTAGAGAGCTCTCAGGCCACAGGCGGTGTTATTGGTTCCATTTTGATTACTGTAGAGTGCGTCCCACCCGGTCGCTGTATTGTTGTTGCCAAACAGATTCTGATAGAGAGCTTCCAGTCCATCGGCGGTGTTGTCGTTGCCCCCGACGTTCCGAGCGAGAGCGCCCTCCCCCGAGGCGGTGTTGCGCGTGCCGCTGCCATTGTTCGTGAGCGCGGCATATCCGATGGCGGTGTTTTCGCTGGCGACGTTAGCGTAGAGGGCAAACATGCCCGAGGCCGTGTTCTGGGTCCCAGTGAGGTTGGAATAGAGCGCATTGACTCCGGTCGCAGTGTTTTCGGTTCCGGTAGTGTTCAAATAAAGAGCCGCCGCGCCTAAGGCTGTATTGCTGGAGCCACGGGTATTGGCGGAGAGTGCGCTTAGTCCGTCGGCGGTGTTGTAACCCCCGTCCACATTCGCATAGAGAGCGCTCCATCCGCTCGCGGTATTGTCCATTCCCCCGACGTTGGAAAAGAGCGCATCGACACCGGTCGCCGTGTTATAGTTCCCCGTCGTATCGGCTTTCAGGGCATAAGCGCCAAGAGCGGTATTATCCGTGCCCCTGACGGAAAACAAGGCGTCGTAACCGAAGGCCGAATTAAGGCTACCCCCGCCGCTCGTCCCGGCGCCCGTGCCGTAAAACGTATCGGTCGGATCGACCGCCTCCACTTTCGCGAGCCCGGCCGACCACAACCCGACAATCACTCCGAGAGTGATGCCGGCGCGCTGCCCAAGGCGGCGCGGATGAGACGGGATATTAAACGCTGAAGTGTTATGGCCTGCAGACAACCTGCGCGACGGATTATTTTCTTTCATATTTTTTCCTCCTCGTCCGGCATTATTCCATGAGATGAGTTTCCAATTCTGCAAAAAGGCGCCGTTGCTCCCGAGACGAAAAACAGCGGCCCCCAGATGCAAACCTCGATTCCATGCGCGGCGGCCAGGGATGTCAATGCTTTTCCAAAGACTTTTGCCGACCATCCTCTTTGGATTGGTCAGCAACCCGACCATAATGCCGAGTTAAATTAGGAAACCAGGAAGTCAGGAATAAGCAACAAGGGATGAACTTGGCAGGCGATCGTAGAAAGACGGGTAGATTGCAGGGCGGGCGGCTCGCCGGCTTCGTTCAATTGCGTCAATTGAGATGAGTGTCTTGCAATTCGATCAGCTTGCCATTGAGGCCCTGCTCAATCCCGCCGGCGGCAGGCTGGAAGCTGGGCTTTCCACGTATCGAAACTTGCTGCCGGCATTTAAAGTCATGAATTCCACTAGTGGAAACTGAGGCTCCGCTAAGGAAAACCGAGGCTTCACTAGTGGAAACCGAGTTTCTAAATGCGGGGAGCCGGTTTCCAAATAGCGAAACCATGACTTCAAACTTCGGAAGCAAGGCTCTGTATTTGGGAAGCAAGTTTCCGAACTTCGGCACCGTGGCTTGACCGTGTCGAAGCCGAGTTCAAAACAGGGACAGCATGATTGAAACCTTTATTTCCGTGCCGGCATGTTTGCGAAGTATGACTGGCAACCTGCGAAGCGCGGCTGCGGATATGGTCGGCCCGGCTGAGAAGGTGCAAGGCTTGGTTTGCAATGCCGCCGGGACGGCTTTGCTGACTCGCGCGCGGTTTTGCGTGACGAATCGCGCCGCTTGCAAGAGCAGGCGCGCGGGTTTCCCAGTCGAAGGCTGCGCTTAGGAGCCTGCGGGCTGCGCCGCGGGAGATGGTTCGCTCGCCTGCAAAGCTTTTTTTTGCGCAGCCTGATCGCGGTAGTTCTTCAGAAGAAGATTGACCTCCCTTATCTCGCGAATCTTCTCGTCGGTGTCGCGTGGCAGGTTCAAATCCAAATCGAGTGGCTGGAAGTCGTCAGGCCGCGCTATCTCCGGGCGGCGGAAAAGCGCGGGGATCGGCCCCTGGCCCGACTGGATTTGTTCGATTTCGCCGCGCGCTTTGAGGCGGCTGAGAACGACGGAAATCTTGGAGGTGGCCCGAGGCGCGCCTTCACGCTCGAGGAGCGCGGCAAGGTGGTGCAGCGTGTAATCGCGCGTCATCTGACCGATGGCCCAACGGACAATTTGGGTATCGGAGCTACAATCGCCACGTGTGAGCTCCTTGAGCTCCGGATGCACGTAACGCTCCGGCGGCGCAGGCGGCGGCAAAGCCGGCGGCTCGGGCGTTGTCGTGACCGGCGCGAGTTCCTTCGTTGCGCAGGGGAAAGTGTTGGAAGCAACGGCCGGGAGGAGAAAACCCAGGTCGATCGGCAGTGGACCTCGCCCGCTGGCTGCGTGCTTATGCACGACGTCGAGGGCGGCGAGCATGCATTCCCGCTCAATGATCTCCCGCCGGAGGCGATTCTGCTCGGTTTTGATTTCAGCAATGGTAACGTTCATGCGTTGCAAGGGTAGCATTTGCAATGCCTGCGAAGAAGAAAGTTTAGAAAAAGATTGGCAGCGTTCTTTCGTGCAGCCAGAGATAGGGAGTGCCGCAGGAATCTCACGACAATCTGTCTCGAGATCGGGCATGTCCTCTTTATAGATCTGCCGGTTACTCGAAGCTGCTGCAATCGCAGGCATGCCTCCGCAGTCCCGCCTAAAAAGAAATGGCGGCCGGAAGATTTTCTCTTGACAGGCAGCGCTGGGAAAATAAAAATGTCGTCAACCCGGTGTCAAATCTAAGCCCCTTCCGCCCGACTCGCGTTCTCACCAAAACGGCAGTATGCCGTTTTACAAATCAGCCCTGCTGGCCGGTTTCTTTACGAGCCTTAAACACTTTGACGGCTCTGCTCGCCGCCTTGACCGTGCTTTCCGATCTCAAGGCTGCAACGGTGCAAGTGCAGGTGGACGGTGATAATTGTGTATTCACACCGCAAGCCGTCAATGCTTTCGTCGGGGATACGGTTCAGTGGAACTGGATTTCTGGCTTATCGAGCACCGTTTCGGGAACGCCGGGTGCGCCTGATGGACGATGGGATTCGGGCCTCCAAAGTGTGGGGGCTACTTTTTGCCATACCTTTACTGCCCCCGGAACATTTCCGTATTTCTCTGATTCGTCTGCGACCATGATCGGCACAGTTACGGTCTTTCCACCGAAATGGCCGGTCGGCTTCTATTCGTTGACAGAGGACGGCTCCGATATAATTGGCAGCGACCAGCTCCTGACGAAAGACTGGGTGACGGGATTCAGGCTTCGTCTCTATATTCGCGACATTCTCAAAGACGGACCCACGCCTGATTGGACGGAGCTGGATGCGGCGATAAGCGAGGCAAAGGCGGCTGGAAAGAAAATAGGGGTCAGCATAGCCTGGGGCCGATACTGCCCCGATTGGTTATTTGCCTCGGGGGTCTATGAGTTTCTGGTCGATCCAGCAGACAACAACCTGGGAAGCAATCCTAACTCTTACATGCCGCTGCCCTGGGACACAACTTATCAGCAATATCTCTTCAATTTCATAGACGAGTTCGCGGCGAGGTATGACAATGATCCCACAGTCCAATACATCGCGATCACTGGTTTTCAGCAATTGGTCGAGAATCGACTGATTAACAATTATAACGGTTCCTACGCCCTTAATAATGACGTATCGCTAACTAATAAACAAAAGGGCTCCTACTGCGAAGTTCAGTCGCAATCGGCGAATTTCACACCGACCAATATACCGCCTGTGTTTTTTGATATTACAGACAAGGGTATTTCCAGCCCCTATCTTCCTGTGAACAGTAAAGTTTGTAATCCAAGCGAGGATCCAACTTGTCCGGCAGCTCCGGCTGCTCACGTCGTCTACGTAAACCAAAAAGCTTCGCAAAAAGCCGTGAATCAAGCGGCGACGGTCCTCGAGTGGGAGATCTTAAACGGCGACGAGGCAAAGGCCGATGCCGAAGCATCCTCTCTCACATACGATGACACTTCTCCGGCTGATGGTGAAGTTTTCGCCGGATTTAGCAATTGGGTCCCATCTAGTACGCCGGGCTTTGCCAGTATGCGTGCGTATATGACGGCGATGATTGGAACGGAGGGGAGCTTGGGGATATTAGACAAATGGGTGCATGCGTTTCCACACACTCCGGTGGTCCTGACGGAACAGAGCCCGTTCTCAGCAAACAATCCGTGGAACACGCCTGCGAGCGAGGACTTGAAGAAATATATCCAGACCTATCCGCTGGGCGGCTACATGACAGCCTCTTTGCAGGCGGTGTGCAACTATGATGCTTCCAAGATCCATCAGACGCTGACGCCAAAAGGAGATCAGATGCTTTCTTTCTTCTCCGACCCCAAGACCGACATCTACAAGTCTTCGTGCCCAATGCCAACTCCAACGCCCGGAGCCCAGACCGTGAACGACGCCTGCGAAGCCGCCTTGGAACGAGGTGACAGTTGGTTCGAGCCTTACTACCATGACATGCTGACTGATCAGGATCAGAGTCCCCCCGCCATGGCTCAGGCATGGGAGGCAAATAAGCCTTCGTTCACTTCGCCTCTGCCACAACTCGTCTCAGCAGTATCGCGTCTGACCCATGCGGGCGTCGGCGACTTTGACGTCCCTTTGCCTTTCACCGGCCCGGTTGGAATCGAAGATCGGTTGGCGAATTGCTACCAAATCGTGCTTACCTTTGATAAACCGGTCCAGTCCGGGATCGCGACCCTTGCTTCAGGCACGGGAATCATCGGGACGCTGGCCTTCAGCGGCAACACCATTTCCGTGCCGCTCACGGGGATAGTTAATGGAGAAGTGGTGACTTTGTTGATCAGCCAGGTGAACGGATTGCAGACTGATTTTGCCGGAGCCGATATCGGCTTCCTGGTCGGTGATGT
>DATAVY010000003.1:0-17603 GCA_036267495.1 Edaphobacter sp. | reverse complement strand
GAACGCACTCTCCCGCCGTCCCTCGCGCACGGTAATCCGCGTGCCTCGCGCCACCATTTTTTTGTAGGGCTGCACTCCGATGAACGTGTACCGCCCCACATGCTCGCCGCCCTCGACCGATTCGAGGAGAAACGCCTCCGGCTCTTCCGATGCCATCCGCAGAAATGCCGAAACCGGAGTCTCGAGGTCAGCCGTCACTGTGCGATAAACGGGCACCAGGGAGTGCATGCGGCTCAGCTTCAAAAATTCACGCGCAGACGGCAGGCAACCGGACTCAAACGAGGGCATGGTAATACCAATGATAACTCCCTCCAATAGAAGACCTTCCATGGTTGACCCAACGGTCAGAAAATGGGGTTAACCTACCCCATTCGTTCGATTGCCTATCCTCCGTCCGCCAGCCTATACTCCGGGAGTTTGGCCACAGACCGGTCTGGCTCAAGCTGTATCCTGCTTCCAGGGAATGGAGGCAAACGATGGCCGGAGAATCGCTGATACCAGCGCTAGAAAAAAGGAACCACAACATGCAGACCCTCACTCTCGAGCAGGAAACAAATCCCTGGGAAGCCCAGGCCGCTCGGTTCGACTTCGCCGCCACCAGACTCAACCTCGACCCAGGCATCTGGAAGGTTCTCCGCTACCCCTCCCGCGAACTCATCGTCCACATCCCCGTCGGCATGGACGACGGTTCCATCGAAGTCTTCACCGGCTATCGCGTTCAGCACTCGGTCGCGCGTGGCCCGGCCAAGGGCGGCATACGCTACTCCCCCGACGTCACACTCGATGAAGTCCGCGCCCTCGCCTCCTGGATGACCTGGAAGTGCGCGGTCGTCAACATTCCCTTCGGCGGAGCCAAGGGCGGCGTCATCTGCGACCCCAAGAAAATGTCCCAGGGCGAGCTCGAGCGCATGACCCGGCGCTATACTGCTGAACTGATCGAATTCCTCGGCCCCGAAAAAGACGTTCCCGCTCCCGACATGGGCACCGATGAACAGACCATGGCCTGGATCATGGACACCTACTCCATGCACATGCGCAAGACGGTCAACGCGGTCGTCACTGGAAAGCCAGTGAACCTTGGCGGCTCTCGCGGACGCAAGGAAGCCACTGGCCGCGGCGTCTCCGTCGTCTGCGACGAGGCGATGAAACATCTCGGCATGTCGATCGATGGCTGCCGCGTCATCGTTCAGGGCTTCGGCAACGTCGGTTCCAACTCGGCCAAGCTCCTCGCCGAAAAGGGCTACACCGTCATCGGCATCGCCGAGTACGACGGCGGCCTCTACAACAAGAACGGCATCGACATCCATGCTCTGATCGAGCACCGCAAAAAGGCCGGCACCATCAACGGCTTCAAAGAGGCCGAGGCGGCGGACAAGAACGAGCTGCTCACCTACAACTGCGAGATACTGATCCCCGCCGCCACCGAAAACGTCATCACCAGCCGCAACGCCGATCGCCTTCGCTGCAAAATCCTCTGCGAAGGCGCTAACGGCCCCACCACCACCGTCGCCGACGAGATCCTCGCCGATAAGCGCGTCTTCATCATCCCCGACATCCTGGCCAACGCCGGCGGCGTCACCACCAGCTACTTCGAGTGGGTCCAGGATCGCATGGGCTACTTCTGGACCGAAGCCGAAGTCAACCAGCGCCTCGACAGCATCATGATCGAGAGCTTCAACGACGTCGTCACCTACGCCGGCACCCACAATGTCAACAACCGCATCGCGGCCTACATGCTCGCCATCGATCGCGTGGCCTACACCACTAAACAACGCGGCATCTACGCTTGAACCCGACACACTTGATTAAAACAAAGGGCAGCCTACACAAGGCTACCCGAATAAGTGGCTTGCGAAGCAAACAGCGTACCTCAGCGGCTGAAGCCGCCTTATGAACAAAACGTTTGCGGCACGGATGAATCCGTGCCCTTAAGCAAAACGGGCTTTTTCCGGGATCCTTGGGCAGCCCCCCGGATCGTATAGTCCCCGGCTTTTTCCGCGCGTCCTTGCAATCCCGCGCCCGCTCAGAGCAGCCATCCTTTCACGACCGCAGCCGTCTCACTATGTCAGAATGCTAGTGTCGGCACCGCGCACTATCCACCACGCAATTGCCACACCGGAACCACCGATGAACCTGCCAAACTCCATCACGATGAGCCGTATCGCCTGCGTTCCTCTGCTCATCTGGATCCTCTCGCCAGTGTTTCCGTGGCAGGGCGCCGGCCACTACGGTCAGCAGGAGGTCATCGCCAGCCTCGTCTTCGTCCTCGCCAGCATTACCGACGGTCTTGACGGTTATCTGGCCCGCCGCCGCGGCCAGATCACCACCATGGGCATGCTCCTCGACCCCCTGGCCGATAAACTTCTTGTCACCGCTGCCTACATCATTCTCGTCGGCTACAACTCCTCGATCGTCAAGCCGTGGATCGCCGTCCTCGTTATCGGCCGCGAGTTCCTTGTCTCCGGCCTTCGCTCCATCGCCGCCACCGAAGGCTTCACCATCGAAGCCAGCGAGATCGGCAAGCTCAAAACCGTCATCCAGATCGTCTCCGTCGTGGCCGCCATCCTCGCCCATCGCTGGAAGTACTGGATCTGGTTTCCCGCGCTCGACGGCGGCTACATCGTCGGCGTCCACTTCATCGCGGTCACCGCCATCTACTGGATGACCATCGTCTCCATCATCTCCGCCCTCGATTACTTCATCGGCTTCTGGAAGAAGATCGACCACGCCTCGGGCACGCGCCGCAAGCGCCGCAGCTTCGTGCTCAGCCGCAAACCCAAAACCAAGCCCGTGCCTCCTGCCGAACACCCCTCCCGCATCTCCTGATGCGTCGAGCCGGATCATAAGCCGGCTGTAATCGGAAAACATAAATAAGCGGGCCATAATCGAACATAATAAGATGTGCTCATGACTCCTCTTGTGCAATGGGCCAGAGGCAAGGCGCGCCTCGCCGTGGACAGCGTCTTCTGCTCCTCCTCTCCGGACATCAGGCGGCTGGGCGATGAACACAGCGGCTGGGTGGTCCATCTCACCTCGCCACCGAGCGTGGCCTACTGCGCCGGCGTCGGCCAGGGCATGAGCTTCGAACTCGCCCTGGCAAAGATAATGCCTCGCCCCGTCCTCGTCTTCGATCCCTCCCCCACCGGAGTCGCCACCGTAGCCGCAAGCGACACGCGCAACATGCAGTTCTTCCCCATCGGTCTTGCCGCGCACACCGGCATCCTCCAGTTCTCCGTGCCGAAGGACCCCGGCGAAGGCTCCTACTCCGTCGTTCAACACGGCATCGACGTCGTCTCGTTCGACTGCCTCGACCTGCCCGCCATCATGAGCAGCAATGGAGACACCTCGATCGATCTGCTCAAGATGGACATTGAAGGATTTGAATACGACATCATCGACCAGCTCCTCGACGAGCGCATTCCCGTTCGGCAGATTTGCGTCGAGTTCCACGATTGGCTGAGGCCGGGACAGACCCGGAAAACCATCGTCAAACTCTACCGCGCTGGCTATCGAATCATTCACAAGAAACGCGGCGACCACACGTTCCTTTTCAAGGAATCGCGCTTTGACCAGCTCCGGCAAGGGTCGCGACCATCAGAGAAAGCGGCCGAACCGCAGCCTCAATAGGTTTGTACATCCGCGAGTCAAACACTCTAAAATCAGCGGTTTACAGAAATATTTTCCGATTTCCGCCCAGAAATCGCTTGTCAAGTCCCGGAACACGATAAATCAAACAAAGCAAACATGATCCCCTGTGAAGTTTAGTTACCTTCAACCCGTTATACTTAAATAAGAGGGAATTTAATCCGACGTTTTCTGAAGGAGCTGGGGCCTGTACCCAATGCTGGGGGGACTTTTGGTGCTGCTTTGAACGCCTTTACTGTTGTGTTTGAGATAGTGCAGGGACCTAGCCCAGTTTGACGAATCAAAAAGATAATGTAAGTCGCTGAATCGGGAGACTTTGGCTTTAAGTCGTTTGTTTCGAATACTTTGCCGGGTTTACGACCGGTAAGTTGTTGCAAGAAGATACTTTATACCAATACGCCTGGGGTGGGCACCCCCAGGCAGAGGGCAGCAATGGCAAGCATCCAGCAGGACGATTTCATCCGCAGCGTTGCCAACGCGCTGCAGTACATCAGCTTCTACCACCCGGTCGACTACATCGCCAACCTCGCCCGCGCCTACGAGATGGAACAAAGCCATGCGGCTAAAGATGCCATGGCCCAGATCCTCATCAACTCCCGCATGTGCGCCGAAGGCCACCGTCCCATCTGCCAGGACACCGGCATCGTGACGGCCTTCGTCAAGGTCGGCATGGAGGTCCAGTGGAAGCCCGGTATCGCCGGCATGATGACCATGCAGGAGATGGTCGACGAAGGCGTCCGCGAGGCCTGGCGCAACGCCGACAACACCCTCCGGCCCTCCATCCTCGAAGATCCCGCCTTCACCCGCCGCAACACCGGCGACAACACTCCCGCCATGGTGGTGGTCGAGCTTGTCGAAGGCGGCGAGGTCGACATCACCCTGGCCTCGAAGGGCGGCGGCTCCGAGGCCAAGAGCCGCTTCGCCATGCTCAATCCGTCTGACTCCGTCGTCGAGTGGGTGCTCAAAACCATACCTGGCATGGGCGCGGGCTGGTGTCCTCCAGGAATGCTGGGCATCGGCATCGGCGGCACTGCGGAGAAGGCGATGGTGATGGCGAAAGAGTCTCTCATGGACCCCATCGACATGCAGGAGCTCATCGCCCGCGGCGCCAAGACCAAGATCGAGGAGTTGCGTATCGAGATCTACGAGAAGGTCAACCGCCTTGGCATCGGCGCCCAGGGCCTCGGCGGCCTCACCACCGTCCTCGACGTCAAGATCATGGACTTCCCCACCCACGCCGCCAACCTCCCCGTCGCCATGATTCCCAACTGCGCCGCCACCCGCCATCTGCACGTCCATCTCGACGGCTCCGGCCCCGTCATGGTCGATCCGCCGTCGCTCGACGCCTGGCCGAAGCTCGAATACGACGTCCACAGCGCGAAAAAAGTGAACCTCGACACCGTCACCCGCGAGGACGTCAAGACCTGGAAGCCCGGCGAGGTCCTTCTCCTCTCGGGCAAGCTCATCACCGGCCGCGACGCCGCGCACAAGCGCATGACCGACATGCTCAACCGCGGCGAAAAGTTGCCCGTCGATCTCAAAGGCCGGTTCATCTACTACGTCGGGCCGGTCGAGGCCGTCCGCGACGAAGCCGTCGGCCCGGCCGGCCCCACCACCGCCACCCGCATGGACAAGTTCACCCGCCAGATGCTCGCCGAAACCGGGCTGATCGGCATGATCGGCAAAGCCGAGCGCGGGCCCGCCGCTATCGACGCCATCCGCGAGTTCGAAGCCGTCTACCTCATCGCCATCGGCGGCGCGGCCTACCTGGTCTCGAAGGCCATCCAGAGTGCCCGCATCCTTGCCTTTGCCGACCTCGGCATGGAGGCCATCTACGAGTTCGAGGTAAAAGACATGCCCGTCACCGTGGCGGTCGATAGTAAAGGCACCAGCGTACACACAACGGGCCCTGAAGAGTGGTCGCGCCGCATCGCCGGAATCCCCATTCTCCAATGACGCCGCGAACGAAGCCTCAATCAAGGCGCGGGAGAGTTGAGAATCTCCGACACCGGTCCCGGCAGCTCCTTGTCGGCATTTTTCAACAACAGACTCACCTGCCACATCTGAGCATCGGAAAGGACGTGTGCATAAGCCGGCATCCCCGACAGCCGGATTCCGTTCGCCACCTTCCAGTAGGTCTCGCCAGCTTCGTCGTCGCTCACGCCAACTACCCCGTGGCTGCCGTGCGCCTTCCAAAGCTGCGGAGCTGCGGGAAACATATGCTTCGCAAACGCAATATCACGACCCGGCGTGCCATGGCAGCCGGCGCACTGGGCGCGATACACATGCGCACCCGACTCGAAGACATCTTCGCTGATGCCGAACGGAGCCGTCCTGGTCTCGCGGTCGATCCGCGCATTCAGCGGAAGTTTCACAATTTGCTTCTCAAACGGCAGCGGCGCGTCGGCCACGGCCACCGGCAGCGGACCGAACTTGAGATAGCCGAAAAGCCCCGCAACTGTTGCGGCAAGGCCGAGGAGAAAACCGAGAAAGATCTTGCCGGAACCGCCGCTGCTGGTGCTCTTTTTCGCCATCGCGAGTCACTCCATGGAGGGTTAGGCCGCGATAACGCGCGGCGGATGTTCTAATAAGAGGATGGCCCAGCCGTTTCATCCGGAAGCCCTCGAGTTCCACCATAGCAAAGCGCAGCTTGTGCAGGAGTAATCGTTGATGTTCGGTTTCAGATCGTTCGTGAAGTGTGTAACAGGAATCTTGTTGGCAGGCTTTTTGGCCAGTGGAGCAGTTGCCGTTCAGGCGCAGACAACGCGTCGCACGCGCCGGGAGTCCAGCGCCAACCGTAAGGCCCGCATTCAAAGGACCATTGCCGAGACCTACGGTCATCGTTACGAGGTCGCCGGCGGTGGCGGCTTTCTTCGCTTCCAGTCCGGCGCGCCGCAACGAAATAGCGAGGTGACCTTCTTCATGTCGGGCACCTACTTCCTGAATCCAAAACTGGGCATCATCGGGGACATTCGGGGAGCCTATGGCGACGCTAAAATCGGTAATACCGCCTGCACCGTACCGGGGTGCAGCCCCATCTTCCTCGGGTTCAATCCGCCGATCTCGGAGTACCCGTTTCTTGGAGGAGTGGCTTATCGTCTCTACGCGAAGGAAAAAATCGCCGTAACCGCGACCGGCGAAGGCGGAGTCGCGCTGGGCAAATTCGACGGCGCGGCCAAGGGCCTCACCTCGGCTGAGCTGGGTGTCTGGCAGTCGGCGACCAGGCCGGCGTTCAGTGTGGGGATCAATGTCGATTACAACCTTTACCCGAATCTTGCCTTTCGCGTGTCGCCTACCTATGTGGGAACGTTCTTCCGTCGCGACCCGCTGGACACAAACCACGGATCTGCCGGCAACCTGCAAAACAACGTGGGAGTCAACATCGGCCTGGTCTATCGTTTCGGCAAGATCAGATAATCGATCCTGAAAAACGTTTTACTTCAACGTGTAGGAAATTGCGGTGACAAACTGCAGGCTGTTGCTCTTGAATCCGACCGCGGGATTGTTCAGATAGTTATCCAGCAGGTTGAGGTTCAGACTGAATCTCCTATACGTTGGGAGTTGAACTCCAGCCGCGAAGATCGCTGAATAGGCGCTGAAGTCGTTCCATGCTGGAATGAAAGTTCCGCTCTCTGTAAAGACGATCTTCGCGGGCAGATCCCGGTGATACAACTCGGTGAAACTGGAGCCAATAAGATCGGTACTCTCGGTTGGCGGCTGGAAGTTCTGCCGCTCGTAGTGCACATCGGCCTTCACATCGAACTGCTGCACTGGTGTCTTGATGATCGTCCAGCCCAGACCAAGCCCGTAGATCTGCTGCAGGTTCAGGCCCTGGGAGAAGTTGTGATCGAACGACGTTCCGACCAGCCCATAGAGGGCCGGAGTGAGGTACTTGTCATGCTCCGCATCGGCATGGAAGATGTTGGTCTTCGTCACTGAAGCCAGGGTCGGCGGTATCGTCTCGGGAATCGCAGGCTGGGAAATCTTGCCATATGTCTCGAGGATGTTGATCGTGGAGCGAGTCCGCGGCGGCAGGAAATCAACGCCGGGAACCAGTCTCACCAGGTTGACAGCCGCATTGTAGGATTGGCCGGTCTGTGTCGATTCCACCAACGTGACCCCGCCTGCGATCGTTCCATTCCAGCCATACCAGATTCCCGGATTGCCCGTAATCTCTTTGCTATAGGTTGCGTCGTCCACCAGGTAAGCGAGATTCTTGACGGGCACGACTTCCGGCGCGCCGGAAGAAGTGTCCGCCACCGTGATTGCATTATCGCTGTAAGTAATCGTCCCCGGATGCTTCGCTCTTCGAGTAATTTTTTCGTTCTTGCTGAGTGCAACGAATTTGCCGCCGGTACGCAGCTCCTTAACCTTGTCTGCTGAAACCGTAATCTCGCCGGCGACATCGCTTTTGAAGATGAACGAATCGCCGGTGGCCCTTTCGAGGGTTCCAGTCAACTGATCGCCGTTGGTGAACACGATCACGTCGGGCGCAGGTTTGGCAGCACTACCTTGAGCCCACAACGTGGCTCTCTGTTGAAACAACAGGCCTGACATCAGGCTCAAAACAAGAAGGTTGCTCCATATACCCGGCTTGCGGAGAGGGTTCGATTCGTTTTGATCGCTCATCCATTTAAAATAGCCTAAGCGGCCAAATGTTCGGATTAAATGTCCGGTCTTTTTCGTGACATGGAAACGCCTTCTGTCGATGCTGGTCTATCGGATCGGCACATCTTAATTCGCTTGAAATTGATTGCTACGGAGAATATTGCAATGGCGCGGCCGCCGAACTGGAGGGAGAACCAGAGGCAGCCTCGAACTGACGCGATAGTGGCAGCGTGATGGTATCCGGATCCGGGGACGAGAATGGTACCCTTTGAAGGTGGTTATGGGGCTTAGAGTGTTTCAGTTCGGCGCGTTTTTATTCGGCGTAATCTGGTTTGGGCTGACGGTGTGTCCTCTCGCCTGTGCGATGGAGCACGTCACGCTCAAGAACGGGTTCGAAATGGATTGCGTGCGTCGCGAGGTTGTCGGAGACAAGGTACGGCTTTATCTGGCTGGTGATGGCCCCGCTTCTATCGAAGATTCGAACTATATCGATGTCGCTGGTGATTCCATCATGCGGGTTGAGAAGGTTGCGGATATTGCGAAACCTCTCGCTGCGGTCCAGACGCCAAGCCCGGTGACGCTCATTACTGCTCCGACCAAGAAAGAGATGCATGAGATGCTGGCGCATGCCGGCGCCGCGCACAATATCGATGAGGACCTGCTTGCGAGCGTAGTGCGTGCAGAGAGCGGCGGGCAGATCAAGGCGATTTCGCGGACGGGAGCGAGAGGCCTGATGCAGTTGATGCCGGAGACGGCGAACGCGATGGGAGTCGACGATGCGTTCAAACCGGATCAGAACATCGCGGGCGGAACGGCCTACCTGGATGCGATGTTGATCCGGTATCACGACAATGTGGCGCTGGCGCTGGCAGCCTACAACGCTGGTCCTGGCGCGGTGGATAAGTATCATGGCATTCCGCCGTACCGTGAGACGCGGCAGTATGTCGCTCGAGTAATCCGTGAGTTCAACCGGCGAAAGCAGCCGGGCCTGATGGCGGAATCAAAGTAGAACCAAGCGCAGACGAAGAGAGAGCGATGACGAAGCGTAATGGAGTTCTTTGGCTGGTGATCGTCGTAGCGCTTGCGGTCGGCGTGGCGTTGTTCCGGAATAAAGTGCACTTCGACTGGACGATGTTCTGGCAGCAATTGCGCTATATCAGCGGCGGACATATTCTGGCTGGAATTGCGCTGATCTATGTGACCTTCTACATGCGAGCCTTACGCTGGGCAGTCTTTGTGTCCCCGACGAAGAAGGTCTCCGCATCTTCTCTGGTGGGATCGCAGTTCATCGGATTTACGGCGGTTGCGCTATTCGGGCGGTTGGCGGATCTTACCCGGCCATACCTTGTGGCGCGGAGAGTGAGACTGCCGTTGAGCTCGCAGGTGGCCGTGTACACGATCGAGCGTATGTTCGATCTTGGAGCGGCAGCAGTAATTTTTTCCTGTGCGCTGGCGTTTACGCCTAAGAACCTTCCGCATCACGAGGTCTTCGTTCGAGCCGGTGTTCTAAGCATGGGAGCGACGTGCGCGATCGCCATCTTTGCCGGGGTGGTGCGGCTGGCGGGAGGCGCGGTTGCAGGGTTCGCACGAGGCACAGTCGGGCTGCTTTCAAAATCCGCCGGGGAGAGCATAGCGACAAAGATCGTCGGGTTTCGCGATGGATTAAATGCGCTATCGTCGGCGCGAGACTTTGCGGTGGTCGTTTTGCTGTCACTGGTGATGTGGGGATTGATCGGCTGTGCCTACCTGCAGACTACTCATGCGTTTGTGCATACTCCTGAGCTGGGCAGCCTGACATTTTCGCGAGCGATGTTGTTGATGGCTGTGAGCATTGGCGGGTCTTTGCTGCAGCTTCCGATCATCGGCTGGTTTACGCAAATCGCTGTGACTGCGGCGGCAATGCATACCTTTTACGGGGCGCCGATTGAAGCATCGACGGCGTGTGGCGCGCTCCTGCTGGTGGTGACGTGTCTGTGCATTATTCCAACCGGGTTTATCTATTCGCAGGTGGAGCATATAAGCCTGAAGAAAATCGCGCAGGAGAGTGAAAGCGCGGGAGCCACGGCAGAACCGGCAGATGCCGGGTAGGCGGCGGCGCAAAGGAAATCATGTCGGGTCGAGGAGCGGGAACAAGGCATGCGGCGCGCTGCTAAAATCAAACTATTCCGATGAAGTGTCCCTTCTGTGGTTTCAGCCAGGATCGAGTCGTAGATTCACGCGAGAGCAAAGATGCGGATTCGATTCGCCGGCGGCGCGAATGTGAAGGCTGCAACAAGCGATTCACGACGTACGAACGCATCGACGAAATTCCCTACATGGTGGTGAAAAAGGACGGGCGTCGAGAGAAATTCGAACGCCAGAAAGTTTTAAGCGGACTTTTGCATGCTTGCGAGAAGCGGCCGGTTGCCGCGACGAAGCTGGAAGAGATTGTGGATGAGACCGAAGCCTATGTCGTCGATTCTCCGGAGCGGGAAAGGTCGACGAGCGAGGTTGGCGAACTGATCATGAACAGACTGAAGGCCATCGACACGGTCGCCTATATCCGGTTTGCAAGCGTTTACCGGGATTTTAAGGATGTCCGCGAGTTCAAGGCAGAGTTGGAAGAGCTGCTGAGCGGGAAGGATTACAAGAAAAGGCGGTAATGGATGGCGGCAGCAAAGAGGACGCACAGGGTCACGCTAATTCCGGGAGACGGAATCGGACCGGAGGTTTCGAGCGCTGTGGTTAATATCCTGGAAGTAGCGGGGGAGGCGACTGGGGTGGGGTTTGAGTGGCACCGGTATGACGCAGGCGCAGGCGCTTTTGAAAAGACGGGGGAGTACATCCCGAAGGCGCTCTATGAGTCGATCGAGGAAAACCGAGTTGCACTGAAGGGTCCGGTGACGACGCCTATTGGCGAGGGGTTTGTTTCTATCAACGTCACGTTGAGGAAAAAATTTGAGTTGTTCGCGAACTTCAGGCCGGTGAAGAATCTTCCTGGATTGAAGACCAGATATCCGGATCTCGATCTGATCATCGTGCGCGAAAACATGGAAGACCTGTACGCCGGTCTGGAGCATGTCGTGGTACCCGGCGTGGTGCAGGCTTTGAAGATCATCACTGAGAAGGGCTCGACGCGCATAGCAAAGTTTGCGTTTGACTATGCACGAAAGCACAGTCGGAAGAAGATCCACGCAATCCATAAAGCGAACATTATGAAACTTTCGGATGGCCTGTTTTTGCGGTGCTGCCGGACAGTTGCGGAGGGTTTTCCAGAGGTGGAGTACCGCGAACATATCGTCGACAACACCTGCATGCAGCTGGTCATGAATCCTTACCAGTACGACATATTGCTGACGGAGAATCTCTATGGCGACATTCTCAGCGATCTTTGCAGCGCGTTTGTGGGCGGACTTGGATTGGTTCCAGGCGCCAACCTGGGGACCGAGTGCGCAATCTTCGAGGCAGTGCATGGATCGGCGCCGGACATCGCCGGCAAGGACATGGCTAACCCAACGGCTTTGTTGCAAAGCGCGGTGCTAATGCTGCATCACATGAATGAGACTGCGACCGCGGAACGAGTGCAGGCCGGGTTGGAAAAGGTCTACCAAGAAGGCACGACACTGACCAGAGATGTTGGCGGCAAGAGCGGAACTAAGGCATTTGCCGAAGCAGTACTGCAAGCCATGGAAGCGCCGGTGTCGCAGGCTTAGAGATGAATGGATATAGAGGGGAAGCATGAGGCGGATTTGCGGTTTGATGATGGCTGCTGCGGTAATGGGCGGAGTTTTGCTGGCTGGACTTGAAGAATGCAAACGGAACGACGCCACGAAGCAAACTAATGAGGGAACGACTGCGGTAAAATCCGCTGCCGCACCGCTGGATCCGGCGACGCTGGGCACGGTAAGCGGAACGATTCGGTTCGCCGGAAAAGCGCCTGAGCGAGTGAAGATCGACATGAGCATGGACCCTGTGTGTTCCATCACCGGAGGGGATAACTTCGCCGAGCAATATGTGGTGAAAGATGGCAAGCTGGCGAATGTCTATGTGTACATCAAGAGCGGGCCGCCGGCGGCGATGTCGGCAAGTTCATCGACATCCTCGGCGGTGGTTATGGACCAGGTTGGCTGCAAATATGTTCCGCATGTGATTGCCGTGATGCGCGGCGGCTCGGTCGAGTTCCGAAATTCCGATGGGACGATGCACAATATTCATACGCTGCCGACGGTAGAGGGCAGCCAGCCGATCGACATATCGCAGGGTCCGAAGGGGCCCCCCGAGGTAAAACAGTTCAACCAGCCAGAAGTAATGTTGCCGGTGCGTTGCAACAATCATCCCTGGATGAACGCGTTTATCAATGTTTCCGGGACACCTTTTTTTGCAGTGACCGGCGGCGATGGCCATTTCAGTATCAGCGGATTGCCGGCGGGGACCTATACGTTGGCGGCGGTGCACGAGAAGATGGGCGAACAGACGATGTCCGTGACGGTTAAACCCAAGGAAACTGCCAAAGCAGACTTCAGCTTTAGCGCGAAGTAACCTCGATAAACGGCGGCGATACGATGAGTGCAGGATTGGCAGTCTTAGCGGAGTCGATGCAGCATACGGCGCAGTTCAGTCTCAACCTTTCGTTTGTGGTAAACCGCCTGCCGCTGTGGTTTCTGGTGTTTGCGCTTTTTCTGCCGCGAATCGCGATGGCGGTGGCGTGGTTTCAGGGTGTATTGGCGCCATTCCATTTACAGGGAATCATCCCGCCGATTGTCTGGCTGTTCCTGCCTCGGATTCTTGTTCTATATCTGATCTATGTGGATCAGGGACTGACTCTGTGGTTCCTGGTGCATCTGGTCGTGGCGATTCTGGTATGGGGTGGCAGCGGGCATCAGGTGCGGAGCAGGCGACGGCGACACGAGTACTAAGCGTCCTGGAAGTTGCGGATGACGGTGCCGCGATGGCGCGTTATTCTTAGAAGATATGGAACGACGCAGGGTTGGCATTCTTGGCGCGACCGGAATGGTCGGGCAGCGGTTCATTCAGTTATTGAACAATCACCCATGGTTTGAGATTGCGTGGCTGGCGGCGAGCGATCGCAGCGCAGGCAAAACCTATGGGGATGCCTGCCGCTGGAAGCTGGACTCGCCGCTGCCAGGGCACGTGTCGAAGATGACGCTGCAACCGAATTTTCCCGATGGCTCCGCGATCGAGTTGCCGAAGATTATCTTTGCGGCCCTGGATGCCGATATAGCGCGCGAGCTGGAGCCGAAGTTTGCCGCGGCAGGATGCGCCGTGATCTCAAACTCGAGCGCATTCCGCATGGCGGCGGATGTGCCGCTTGTAGTCCCTGAGGTGAACTCCGATCATCTTTCCCTGATCGAGATGCAGAGCTGGCGTAGGGAGAGTGGCGGCTATATCGTTACGAACCCGAACTGCAGTGCGATCGGGCTGGTGCTGGCGCTGAAACCGCTGGAGGAGCGGTTCGGAATTGAGAGTCTCTTCGTGAGCACAATGCAGGCGGTGAGCGGAGCGGGGTATCCGGGGGTGGCCTCACTGGATATTTTAGGAAACGTAGTGCCGTTCATTAAGAATGAGGAAGAGAAGCTGCAGGAAGAGGTTGGCAAGTTGCTGGGGCGGCTGAATGGGCGACACATCGAGCTGCTTGACGCGAAGGTGAGTGCGCATTGCAATCGCGTTGCCGTTGAAGACGGGCATACGGAATGTGTGAGCATCAAGTTTAAGAAAAAGGCTACGCGCGAGGAGATACTCGCGGCGTGGAACGAATTCCTGCCGCTCCAGGGTCTGCATCTACCGACTGCCCCGGAGCAGCCGGTGGAGTATGACACGGCGGTCGATCGCCCGCAGCCGCGGTTGGACAGAATGCGCGGGCACGGAATGGCAGCTACGGTCGGCCGGTTGCGTGAATGTAATCTACTGGACTGGAAGTTCGTCGTTCTGTCGCACAACACAATTCGTGGAGCGGCCGGCGCTGCGGTGTTGAACGCGGAGGTGCTCGCGTTACTGGGTAAGCTGGACAAGCTTGGTGTGACTGCGAAGGCAACTTCGGCGAAGGCCGTGGCGGTGACGGTTTGAGTGTGGCGCGAGACAAATTAGTCGTCATGAAGTTCGGCGGAACTTCGGTTGAGGACGCGCATGCAATGAAGCGAACGGCCGGAATTGTCCGGGGACGGCGAGATCGTGGTCTCGAGGCTGTCGTCGTGGTCTCGGCAATGGCCAAGGTGACGGACCTGCTGCTGTCCGCGGCGTCTGCTGCGGGTCGGGGAGACAAAGCCGGTGCGCTTGCCATTGGCGCCCGCCTAAGGCATCGCCATATCGATACGGCGACAGCTCTGCTGGAAGCTGAGCGTTTTACTCGTCTGCAGCAGACGCTGCACCAGGAGTTCGATGCGCTGGATGATCTGCTGCGGGGGATTGCGGCTGTAGGTGAACTCACTCCACGCACCAATGACCTGGTGGTGAGTTTCGGGGAAAGGCTCTCGAGCAGAATGATGGCCGAAGCGTTCGGGCAACATGGATTGCACGGGGCTCATGTGGATGCGCGGAGCTGTATCGTGACGGATGCGACCTATGGCAAAGCGGTGCCGCAGGAAAGCGCGATTGAGGAGAAACTCGCGGCGATCGTACAGCCGCTCCTTGAAGCCGGGAAAACGCCGGTGATAGGCGGATTTATCGGAGCGACGCCAGAGGGCATCACGACGACCCTTGGCCGTGGCGGCAGCGACTTCACCGCGGCTCTGATAGGTGGTGGAATGCATGCCGGCGCGATCGAGATATGGACCGACGTAGACGGCATCATGACGACGGATCCGCGCATCTGTCCCGATGCGCTCAGGGTAAAAACGATCAGCTTCGAGGAAGCAGCTGAACTCGCCTATTTCGGAGCCAAGGTTCTCCACCCCGCCACTATCCTGCCTGCCGTGCAGAAGAGTATCCCTGTATGGGTCTTGAACTCTCGCAATCCCGAAAACGAAGGGACCAGGATCACCGCGATGGCGGTCAAGTGCGCAAGTCCGTTCAAGAGCATTGCGGCGAAGAAGCGGTTGACCATCATCGACGTAGTCGCGAGCCGGATGCTGATGTCGCACGGCTATCTCAAAGCCGTGTTCGACGTCTTCGACAAGTACAGGTGCGCGATCGATATGGTTTCGACCAGCGAGGTCAGTATCTCGGTAACTGTCGACAGCAACCAGCAGCTGCCCGAGATCTGCGCGGAGCTGGCCAAAATTGCGGATGTCAAAATGGAGGGACACAAGGCGCTGGTCTGCCTGGTGGGAGAAGACATTCGCGGCCACAATGGAATCGCCGGGCAGGTCTTCAGCGCAGTGAGCCACGTGAACGTGAGGATGATCTCGCAGGGCGCCAGCGAGATCAACATGAGCTTCATGATCGACGAGGAAGACGTGGAAGAGGCGGTGCGGAGTCTGCACGAACATTTTTTTGCCGATCCCGACGAGACAGTCTTCGACACCGCGAACCGCGTTCAGCTCAAGAGCCAGGCTTAGGAAGGCATACGATGCGCATATTGGTTCTGGGCATGGGCAAGACCGGCAAGCTGGTCGCGGAAGTTGCCGCAGAACGCGGCCACAGCGTCAATGTGCTGGACGCGAAAGAAAACGCCGGCGCGTCCGCTCTGACTCCTCCTTTCGTTGCCGGCTTCGACGTAGTCATCGACTTCACAACGCCCGAGGCGACGATCCAGAATATGCGCGCATGTCTCGCGACAGGCGCGAAGATGGTTGTCGGAACGACAGGCTGGTACGACAGGTTGCCGGATATGCGCGGACTTGCGGAGCGAAAGCGTGCCGCATTGCTCTACGGAACCAATTTTTCCATCGGGGTGCAGGTTATGCTGCAACTTGCGAAAAAGATGGCGGAGATGCTCAAGAATGCCGGTTACGAATTTTCCATCGAAGAGACGCATCATACGAGCAAACTGGATGCGCCGAGCGGCACGGCGATGAGTCTGGCGACGGCGGTTGTTGAGCAGATGAAAAAGGAATCCTCCGTTGAAGGTCTCGGTACCCGGCAGAATGAATATCATGTGCAGGTCGAGTCAAAGCGGGTTGGCGATGTCGCGGGCATCCACACCCTGGTTGCAAAGAGCGAGGCGGATAGACTTCTGCTGACTCACGAAGCATTTTCACGAAGAGGATTCGCCGAAGGCGCGGTGCGAGCCGCGGAATGGCTATCGTCGCGGACCGGATGTTATGACTTTCAGGACGTTTATACCGCAATTGGACAACGAGGTGAGGAACCACGATGAGCGTGATGGAAATGGCGGCGAAGGCCAGGTTTGCGGATCTCACGTTTGAACAAAAGTTGGATCGCCTGGCCGAGGTAGCCGTCCAGGTAGGTCTTGGCCTGCGCGCCGGGCAGGAATTAATTATGTCCGCCCCGCTGGAGGCGCTCCCGCTGGTACGCAGGATTACGGAGCACGCCTACAAGGCGGGTGCGCTGCTGGTCACGACGTTTTACTCCGATGATCCCAGTGTGCTCGCGCGATTCCAGTACGCCGAGGATGCAAGCTTCGACTATGCTCCAACCTGGCTGCACGATGGGATTGCGGCGGGTTTTCGCAGCGGCGCGGCCCGGCTCGCGATTGCAGGAGCCAACCCGGCTCTGCTGGCGAAACAAGATCCCGCAAAGGTAGCGCGGGCCAATGTCGCGGCATCGAAGGCAGGCAAACCCGCGATGGAGTTAATTACTCGCCACGAAATTAACTGGACAATTGTGGCATGCGCGACGCCGGAGTGGGCCAAACTGGTGTTTCCCGGCGAGTCTGAGGATGTCGCGGCTGCAAAACTTTGGGAGGCGATCTTCATCGCCTCGCGTGTGGCTGTAGATGATCCGGTCTCCGAATGGCGGGAGCACGGGGCGAGGCTGAAGAAGCGAGTGGAGATGTTGAATGCCAAACGGTTTTCGGCGCTTCACTTCCAGGGGCCGGGAACAGACTTGACGGTGGGTCTGGCAGATGACCATCTGTGGGCGGGTGGTGGCACGACGGCGGGAAATGGTATCTACTGCCAGCCGAATATTCCTACGGAAGAGTGCTTCACGACTCCCCATAAAGATCGCGTCAACGGAACCGTGAAAGCATCAAAGCCGCTGTCGCACCAGGGCACGCTGATCGAAAATATCGCGGTGCGCTTCGAGCATGGAAGAATTGTCGAGGCGACCGCCACGGCCGGCGAAGATGTGCTCAAGCGGCTGATCAGCACCGACGATGGAGCCGGGCGACTGGGCGAAGTGGCGCTTGTACCGCACTCGTCTCCCATTGCGCAGAGCGGCATTCTCTTCTGGAACACCTTGTTCGATGAAAATGCGGCAAGCCATATCGCTTTAGGACAGGCCTACTCAAC
>DATAVY010000002.1:0-4304 GCA_036267495.1 Edaphobacter sp. | reverse complement strand
ACGCTGGCGAGCAGGGATGTCTGCTGGAGATTACGCGGCGCGGGACCGAGCCGCTGTGGCTGCCGACGGGCGAAGAGCGGAGTTTTCTTGAAGATGGAGATGAGGTTACGTTTGTCGGGTATTGCGAGGCCGAAGGAAAGGCGAGAATCGCGCTGGGGGAATGCAAGGGATGCATCGTTCCTGCTAGTCTTGCGAGCCGGGCGTCCAATGGATAGAGACGTCGCTGCTGCGCGAGCGCGCGGCGTTGAGATTTATATCTGAGATTTTGTATTGAAGGAGGGCTGTATGGCCGCCATTGCACCGAATCCGGTTCCAGTTGCGCAGGACTTTCTTCCGCTGAAGGGCACAGACCACGTTGAGTTTTATGTTGGCAACGCGCGTCAGGCGGCGTACTTCTATCGCGCGGCATTCGGCATGTCGCTGGTCGCGTATGCGGGGCCGGAGACCGGCCAGCGCGATCGCGCCTCGTATGTGCTGCAGCAAGGCAAGGTGCGGTTTGTGCTGACCACGCCGCTGCGCGCGGACAATCCGATTGCACAGCAAATTGCGAAGCATGGCGATGGTGTGCGGTCGATTGCGCTGTGGGTGGATGACGCACGCAAGAGCTGGGAGGAGACGACGAAGCGCGGCGCGGTGAGCGCGTTCGAGCCGAAGGTAATGGAGGACGGGAACGGGCGCGCGGTGATCTCAGGCATTTGCGCGTATGGCGACACGCTGCACACATTTGTGGAGCGCGGCGAGTATCACGGGCCGTTTCTGCCGGGATTTCGTGCCGTCGCTGACGACAAGGTGGCGCGGCCGGTGGGGCTGCTGCACATCGACCACTGCGTGGGCAATGTGGGCTGGAACAGCATGAACGAGTGGGTGAAGTTTTACGAAGATGTGATGGGCTTCGGGCTGTATCAGCACTTCGATGACAACGACATTTCGACGGAATACTCGGCGCTGATGTCGAAGGTGATGGCGAACGGCAACGGGTATGTGAAGTTTCCGATCAACGAACCGGCGGAGGGGAAGAAGAAATCGCAGATTGAGGAGTATCTGGATTTTTATCAAGGGCCGGGCGTGCAGCATATTGCGTTGGCGACGAAAGACATTCTGCAGACGGTGTCGACGATGCGCACGCAGGGCGTGGAGTTTCTGACGGTGCCGCATACGTACTACACGGAGTTGCAAGGCCGCGTGGGGAAGATCGATGAGCCGGTGGACGAACTGGAGAAGCTCGGCATCCTGGTCGATCGCGACGATGAGGGGTACATGCTGCAGATCTTCACGCGGCCGGTGGAAGACAGACCGACGCTGTTCTACGAGATCATTCAGCGCAAGGGAAGCCGGAGTTTCGGCAAAGGAAATTTCAAGGCGTTGTTTGAAGCGATTGAGCGGGAGCAGGCGGCGCGGGGGAATCTGTAGATGCGTGCGGCGCAGCGGCGGTTTGGAACTCCGCCGTGAATCGCCTACACTGAAGACAGAGCCGAAGGGCGGATAGCTCAGTTGGTTAGAGCGCCTGCCTTACAAGCAGGATGTCGGGGGTTCGAGTCCCTCTCTGCCCACCAACCTTCTACGCTCATGAATGCTACGGGCCCCGACATAAAACCTTGCGCCGGTCCGCGGCAGTTTGGTTCACGTAGTGACGCTCTTCGATGGATTGGTTCGGGAGGCGAACTGATATTCTTCGCTCATGTCCGAGCGAAGACTCCCGCACTTTGCAGAGCTTGATGGTATCCGGGGGTTGGCTGCGTTGGCGGTCTTCGCAACTCATTTCTTCGGAATCGACAGCCGCAACGCTACGGGTCCCATCTGCACAGTGGCGTCCTTTGGATACCTCGGTGTGCAGGTGTTTTTTGTCCTCTCCGGCTTCCTCATCACTTCTCTCCTATTTATCGATCGAAGAGATCCGCACATGCTGCGGAACTTCTATTGGAAGAGAGTTTTGAGAATCTGGCCGGCGCTGCTGATTTTCCTGGGCATAATCTACCTCTTCGCACAATTCGATCAGACGGCGTATATCGTCATGTCGCTTCTGTTCGTTTCAAATTTCGCAAGCCTTTTTGGGACGACGGAGTTCGGGGGAACCTGGAGCTTAGCGATCGAAGAGCAGTTTTACCTGCTTTGGCCGCAGGTGCAAGGTCAACACCGTTTTTCTGCTTGCGACCGCGGTGTTCATTTTTTCGGTGAGCTTGCGGACGGCGCTTCCGCTGTTGCGGCACGACACCATCTCGATGCCCTACACGCCGTATCAGTGCGACGGATTGGCGCTGGGAGCGATGCTCGCCTGTCAGTGGTTTGCGCCGGAGCAACTGAGTGATGTTTCACGAAAGATTCTACGGATGCTTAATGGAAATGCGGCAATCCTTGTTTGGACGCTTCTGTTCATTCTAGAAATCTGGCTGTATCCAATCCAAGGCCGGAGAAATCTAAACACCAGCTTCCAGATGACGCTCGTGACCTTCGCCTCCTACCGTTTGCTGGGCATGATCGTTCTCAAGCGAGATGGAAGATTGGTCTGGCTCGCGTCGAAGCCTCTCGTCTTCTTTGGCAGCATCTCCTATGGCTTTTACCTGTATCACGGCTTTATCCTTGGAGCGATCTCGCGGAAAATTGGTCCCGTCGATATGACGCATCCGCTCGTGGTCTTTGCACGGTTGATACTCGGTCTTGGCATGTCGATAGCGTTCTCTTACGCCTCCCTGCGATGGGTCGAACTCCCCATCCGGAGGCTCAGACGATATCTCGTCAGTGACGTAGTGCCGAACCGCCAGCCTCAATCAACCTAAAGAAGATCGCGGATAATTCCTCCAAAGGTGATCAGCATTACAACGACGCCGATAACGATGGCCCATATCCAACGCTGAAATGTTTCTTTGTCGGCCATAGCTTCCCAAAAGTTTAGCATTCACCGGTTTGGGTTTTAGAGGGCACGCGAGACGCATTTTGCCTCAGCATTATGAGCAATCCACAGATTCTGTTGAGCGGCCTCTCTGCCCACCAACCTTCTACGTTCTTACGCAGGGTCCTGGCGGGGTGATTTAGAGCGAATGGCTTGCCCGCCGGAGGATTTTGTGTTCTGCTGATTGCGGCGATGGAATCCGCCATGAACCGCGCTCCGAAACGGAGTGCTGATGACTCCTGACAGGGAACTCTGTCGTGGAGTCACTCGCCGGAGTTTCCCTGAACAACTGAGGATGCGAGAGGAGCAGATGCTCCTGGACGGCTGTTTGCGCACGGGCTCGAACAAGAGGAGATGCAAAGCGTGCAGAGATACTTGATGGTTGCACTGGGCGGTGCGCTGGGCTCGATGACCCGGTTCTGGGTTGGGTCGACCCTGGCGAGCCGCATGGGAACGCGATTTCCGTATGGGACGTTCATCATCAACATTACTGCGTGCCTTATCATCGGCTTCTCATTGGAGTACCTTGGCAGGCATGTTGAGTTGACGCCGGCGTGGCGCTACCTGATTCCTGTCGGATTTGTCGGAGCGTACAGCACGTTCTCGACGTTTGAATGGGAGATTCTTTCGAATCTGCAGCTCGGGGCTTTTCTGATTGCGGGATTGTATCTGTGCCTGAGCGTGATTCTGGGGCTGGTGGCCGCATGGTGCGGGCTGACGTTGGCGAAGATGATTCCTTAGCGGCGAGACAGGGAAGCGCCGCCTGCGTGATTTTTCACATCTCAACAAGGAGGGATATGTTGTCTGCCGGCAAAGCTCTGAAGGTTTCGATCTATCTCAGCGAGGGCTCGACGCGCCACGGCACGTCGGTGTACTCGGCCATCCTTGACTATCTGTTCTTCAACAAAGTGTCAGGCGCGACGGTGCTGAAGGGCGTTGCGGGCTTCGGCGCAGATCATCATATTCACTCGAGCAGCTTTGTCGAGATATCGGATCGACTGCCGCTAAAGGTGGAGTTCATTGAGACGCCAGAGAAGGTGGAGCAACTCATGGAGAAGTTGAAAGAACTGGCGGGAACAGGACTCATCGAGATGCAGGAGACGATGGTTGTAAAACCGGCGGAGACTTCAAAGCGATGAGGCGACGAGTGAACGCCAAGAAATCGGCCGCGGAATGCCAAAAGCACTGCCCGATCTGGTAAACTCAATCTGTTGCCACGATGGCGGTTTCAGGTGGGTGTGTATCCATTGCTGAGGCCGACTCGAGGCGGGAAGCAGTAGACGCGAGCCGACGCAGGCTCCTTGCAAGACTTCCATCCGAGTTGTTGAAGAACGACTTGGGGACGTAGCTCAGTTGGTTAGAGCGCTGCCCTGTCACGGCAGAGGTCGCGGGTTCGAGCCCCGTCGTCCCCGCCATA
>DATAVY010000001.1:0-13675 GCA_036267495.1 Edaphobacter sp. | reverse complement strand
GATCAAGCCGACGCCGGAGCCGTTTGCCTCAATGATGTAACGCTTCTCCGGAGTTCCCATGGTGTGCTTCCAGCTTGTCAAGCCAGCCTTTTCGGCGACATCCTGAAAGATGATGGGACCATTTTTGACGAAGCCGCCAGCAGTGATGGGCCTGTGTTCGCTGTCCAAAACTGCGGGATGGGCTCCGGCAGTATTGACTCCGCCCATCTGCGGCTCCTGACTGTTCGCTGGAGGCGCGGCCTGCTGCGAATCCTGAGTCGGGGCGCCTGGCGTCGCGCTTTGAGCAACCAGACCGCCTGATCCCAGCGCGGTCATAGCACAGAGAAAGATGATTCCAGACAAATGCCGCGTGAAGAAACTGCAGAATGTACTGCGACGAATAGCCACAAGATCGTCCTTACCGAAGGTTTCGATTCTCTCGAAGATAGAGGAATTTAAATTCTGCATGGGTGTTCAATCGCCTGGCGTCCACAGTTTTACCATGCAAGTGCGGCAACCGGTATCATCCAATAGGTCTAGTCCGCCAATCGGTAGGGAAGACTGAATCGTCCGATTTGCAAAATGGATTGTTCTTCAGGGGGCCAGAGACGAAAAGACTCTACGCGATTTCCTTGTGACATCCGATGGGCAATCGCTGTGCCGCGTTCCGCGCCGGTAGTTGCCTCGTAAAGCTTCACCACAAGAGTATCTTCCGATCGCTGCCAGCCGAGGACGTAAGTGCCGGGGAGCAGAGAGACATCCGCGATCGTGATGGGCGCCTGGACAACGAGATAGTGAGAGTACTTCCCGTCGGCGGAATATCCGGCAGTGATAAGGACCACGCCGGCGATGACTTTTCCATGCGAATTGATGATGCCCGAGGCAGTGCGCATCTCGGTCTCGATTCGTTCTTTCTCCACCGGAGCACGCAACGGCAGCACAGCTCTGAGCTCCTCCGGTGTGGCGGAGCGCCAGCCAGATTTCACTTGAGCTCCGAGTGAAGGAGCAACCAGCATCGATACAAGAAGGACAAGCGATAGTTTCATGCAGGGTAGCCTCACTTGAAATGAACGAGGCCGCGCTGAATAGCGACCGTGGCTGCGTTGGTGCGGTCACTGACGCCGAGCTTGCTTAGCAAGTTATTGACGTGAGTTTTGACGGTTGCCTCGGAGATCGCAAGATCGGCTGCAATCTCCTTATTCGCGCGGCCGGCGACGATGCGCTCAAGAACAGCCTGTTCCCGGGCAGTAAGGTCCTGCGTACCCATGCGCTCTGCCAGTTTTTCGGCGATAGCGGGAGAGATGCTGGTCTTTCCGGCGTGAACCTGCCGTATCGTGTTGAGTAAATCGTCGATCGTCATGCCCTTGAGCAGATACGCCTTGGCCCCGGCTTGCAAGGAGCGAAAGATGTCCTCGTCGCCATCGAAGGTTGTCAAAACGATAAACCGCGCGGCGGGAGACTCTGCGCGGATGCGGGTTATGGCTGCGACGCCTCCCAGGTTGGGGAGCTGCAGGTCCATGAGCGTAATGTCTGGTCGCAAGCTTCGATGGAGTTCCACTGCCTGGAGACCGTCGCTCGCTTCTCCAACGATCTCGATCTCAGGCATGACCCTGAGAAGAGCCACCAACCCCTGGCGTACCACATGATGGTCATCGACTACCATGGTCCTGATTCGATATGCCATCCTTTATTCCTTCCCGTTCGACAGCGGCACAGTTAGCGTGACGGTCGTGCCGGTTTCCGAAGAGCTTTTGACGCTCAGTGTTCCGTGAATCTGATTGGCGCGTTCGCGCATGCCTTGAAGTCCGAAGTGTCCTTGTGCAGGCAATGTGGTGTCCGTGGTGTCGAACCCAATGCCGTTGTCAGAGATCGTCATGGTTAGTTCGCCTGGATGATAGCGGAGATTGAGAGTGATGCGGGTCGCTTTCGCGTGGCGAGCGATATTTGTGAATGCCTCCTGAGCGATACGACACACCTCGTTTTCGAGAGAGGCAGCGAGTGGCCGGTAGGTACCTCCGACGTTTATATCGGATTTCAGCTGCCCGGTCGAACTTTGCTCCGCGAGATGAGTGAGCCGCGTGGGCAGGGTAGCCTGTGCACCGGCGGCCCGTAGATCCCATATGCTGCGGCGGGCATCCGCAAGCCCATCGCGAACAAGTTCCCGCGTGCGATCGACCTGCTGACTGGCTTCGAGGATTTGGGACTGGGCCAGCAGGTGGGCGGTCAACTCAAGCTGCGTCGAGACACCGACGAAATCCTGCGCCAGAGTGTCATGGATTTCGCGCGCGATGCGAGTTCGTTCCGCGAGTATCGCGTTGAATTGGGAGCGAATGGCACGCACGCGGCCCTTGTATATCGCGAAAACAAGACCGGCGAGCAGGAGTATGGCGATTGCCAAAAACCAGAGCGTGCGATAGAAGGGCGGCCTGACGACGAACGCCACCTCTGCGCCTGTTTCGTTCCAAACGCCATCTTCATTGGCCGCCTGAACACGGAATCGATAGTGTCGCGGCGGAAGATTGGTGTAATAGGCGTTGCGGCGTGAACCAGCCTGTGTCCATTGCTTATCGAAGCCCTCGAGCATGTAGCGATAGCGCACCCGGGAAGGCGAAGTGTAGCTGAGACCTGCATATTCGAAGCCATACCGTACATGGCCGGGGGGTATTGTTATTTCGGTTCCGGTGTCTTTAACTTCAGCGTCGTCGACCGTGAAGCGTTCAATCACGACGGGCGGAGGAATTTGATTCTCCCGGAGATCGATGGGATTGGCGATGGCGACACCCTTGCGAGTCGCAAACCAAAGATGTCCATCAGCCGTTTCCCAGGCGCCAGGATGGCCCGTAGAGGATGTTTCTTCTGTCGGCATCCCATCGGACGAGCCATAGGTGGCAATGTGAGGATTGCATGGCGATGCGTCTCCGCAGGCAATTAGCTCGGATGCCAGGACGCGCAGGATCCCACGGTTTGAAGTGAGCCATAAGTAACCGTGAGCGTCCTCAAGTATGGAATCGATCTCGCTTGGGAGACCGCGTGCTTTAACCGGAGAGAAGCTGTTTGCCGAGGAGCGGCTAAGGCCGCCATTCTTTGTGCCCACCCAAAGCGTATGATTTTTGTCCTCGAGCAGCGATGTGATGACGTCGTCCGAGAGGCCGTCGGCTTTGGTGAATACCGTCAGCTTTCCATCCCTGATCCGGACGAGGCCGTCTAACGTGCCGACCCAGAGATCGTTGGAATTGGAATGCGACCGCAGCATGGCTCCGATCAAGTCGCTCTTCAATCCATTCGCTTGAGAAAGAATGTCGAATTGCCCATGTTGACGATGAGCAAGGCCACGGCGCGTTCCCACCCAGAGGCTTCCATCCTGGTCCGCGAAGAGCGAACGAATGAAGTCGTCAGGCAATCCATCGGCAGAGGTATAGGACTCAATCTTGTCGCCGCGCAGATGATTGAGCCCGTCCGGTGTGCCGATCCACAGAGAACCATCTCGATCCGCGGCAAGGGAAAGAATGACGTCGCTGAGCAAACCATCTTTTGTGGAGAGAGTATGGGTCAGGCCGTCTCGATAGCGAAAGAGACCCTGGTCCTTGCTGCCCAGCCATATGGTTCCGTCCGCAGTTTGCGTGATGGCGGCGATGGGATAACCAGAGAGCGCGGGCAACGTTCGAAATCGTTGTTGTTGAAGGACGTGTAACCCGGTGGTATCGGTGCCGACCCAGAGATTACGTTCCTTGTCCTCAAACATTGTGAGGATCGAATTGGTATCCAGGGCGGGCAGGCTGCCAAGTCGCACATTATCGGGTGTCCGCGCCGATGGCAGCGCAACAACACCCTGATCGGTGCCGACCCAGAGAATTCCACGCGAATCTTCGAGGAAGGACTGCACGCGAGTTCCCGGCAGCTCGCGACCGGTATGCCAGGTGCGAAGCCGGCCGTGGTTCCACAGCAGGACGGCAGTACGCGTGCGAGCCCAGAGTGACCCGTCCTGGAGCGAGCCCACACCCTCGATCGGGTCGCTGGGGAACCCGGGGACGGATGTCTCCTGCAGATGGTCATGATTGTAGGAAAAGATGCCGGTTGCAGTCGCAAGCCAGATCTCGTTGTTGACTCCAAGGCCTAGTGCGGAGACGGAAAGCGGCAGTCGCGTGAACTTCTGTCCGTCGAATTTTGCAAGACCACCGCTGGTGAGCACGAGCAGGGAATCGCTGCCGGCCGGAGAAAGCGATACGACAACGGAAGACGGCAGCCCTTCGGCCGTCGTATAGCGGCGGAACGCTCCTCCGGAATATCGCAGGAGACCATCCGATGTTCCGATCCAAAGAGCGCCTCTTCGATCCTCGGCAAGGCAGCATGCATCGTTGCTGGTAAAGGCCGGCTCGGTTTCCTGATTGAAGACGGTGAACTGGATGCCATTGAAGCGTGCGACCCCTCCCTCGGTAGCGATCCAGAGATAGCCGTCGCGGGTCTGGAGGATGCGGTGAACGCTATTTTGCGGAAGGCCGTTCTCGCTCGACCAGACCTTGTGCCCCCACACCCTTCCCGCTGGAATATCCAGAGGTTTGCCGTGTTCTTGCGCGAGACCGCTGGCGCCGACCGAACCCACGGCCAGAAGCAGCACGAAGAAGAAGAGACGTAAGCGCGGAAAGTCCATGCGATTATGCTTCTGCATGGTAGGACATTCTGGTGCATATAGCTGCATTAAAAATAAAGGCGCAGATCAAGAGGTGTTTTTTTGCGCATTGACCGCCTGCTTCGCACCAAATGGAAAACTTGCCTAGCGAAACCAAATTATTTTCGTTGGCAATGCTCGCTCGGTGAGATTCAGTGTGGAAGATTCAAAGCGATTGCGATGTTGGATCATAGGATATTGTCGTTCCATCGCGAAAAGAATACTGTCTGTCCTATCGAATCACAGAGAATGGCATTGCGGAGTGAACCGTTATGCCGCTCTCACACCAGTGAGGTTTGTCGCATGACCAGGTACTTTCGTTTTCTGACAACCGTGTTGCTTTTGTGGCCGGCATTGAGTCTTTCGCGTGGCTTCGCAGAACTCCGCCTGCCGAAGATGATCAGCAGTCATGCTGTTCTGCAGCGGCAGGTCCCCATCCATATTTGGGGATGGGCTGCTCCGGAGGAACACGTTACCGTAACGCTTCATGCGCAATCTCGTTCGGCCGAAGCAAACATTTACGGCGAGTGGAGTCTATGGCTTCAGCCCGAGCAGGCCGGCGGTCCGTACGCTCTTAATGTTCGTGGCACGGCCTCTGACAGCCATCCACTTTTGATCACCGACATACTCATCGGCGACGTCTGGATCGCCTCCGGACAATCCAATATGGAGATGCCTCTGCGCGGCTTTCCCGGCTCTGCCGTGGTCAAAGATGCGAAACAGGAGATCGAGGCTGCCGATCAGCCACAGTTGCGGCTGCTTCGGGTCGACCATAAAGCCAGCGACGTCCCCGGCACTGACATCACCGCCACCTGGACGCTTTGCACGCCGCAAACGGCAGCCGAATTCTCTGCGGTGGCCTACTTCTTCGGGCGAGAGATCAGTCATGAGGAACATGTCCCGATCGGATTGATCGATTCCACCTGGGGTGGTACCCCCATCTCATCGTGGATCAGTCTCGATGCTCTTGGGCGCGATGCCTCCCTGATGCCCGTCTTCGCCACGCGCGCAGGTTTCGCAAAGGAACAAAGCCGAATTGATGAGATTGAAGCTGCTGAAAAGCGCGAAGATATCACCGCCGCTCAAGCGCACCAACCCCCGCCGAAGCATCCCTGGCATCCTTCAGAAATCTCTTGGCTGCCCTCAGGTCTATATAACGGAATGATCGCACCGCTCACGCCATACTCGATCAAGGGTTTTCTCTGGTATCAAGGAGAAACCGATAGCTCACCGGAACGAGCGCCGCTTTATGCAAAGCTGTTTCCCGCGATGATTGCGAATTGGCGTGCGGACTGGCGGCAGGGGAATCTGCCTTTTCTCTACGTCCAGATCTCGAGCTTCCACTCCGACGGCGAGAATTGGGGGATGATCCGCGATGCGCAGCGTCGTACGCTGTCTGTCGCCAATACTGCCATGGCCGTCTCGCTTGACGTTGGCGACACATCCAACGTGCATCCGCCAGACAAGCAGACTGTCGGCCTTCGTCTCGCGTCGGCGGCTCGCGGCGTGGTATATAACGACGGCTCTGTATCTGCCGGTCCCATCTTTCGCCAGGCGACTGTCGAACCTGGTGGTATGCGAGTCTGGTTCGAAGCAACATCGGATGGTCTTCGGACCGATGCCGCGTCAGGAGCGCCACTGCGCGCTTCTGGGGATTTCGAATCCGCCTTCGAACTCGCAGGAGATGACCATAAATTTGTCCCTGCTCACGCCGTACTGGAGGGCGGGACGGTGCTTGTGACCAGTCCCGAGATTCGCAATCCGCGGTATGTCCGCTATGCCTGGGCGAATGAATCGAAGGGCGGTCTTTACAGCCAGTCCGGTCTTCCCGCTTCCACATTCACTTCGGAGTAGCGCGCGCAACTTGATTGCAAATGCCGGCTCTCTATTCCCGGTTAGCAAACGGAGGCGGCAGATAACCGAAGTCTCGCTCCAAGGCACCTGCAATTCCGAGCACAACTTCATCCTGGTATGGCCTGCCTGCAACCTGAACGCCGATCGGCAGATTTTGTGCTGAGCGCCCCACGGGAACGACGGCAGCCGGTCCTCCCAGCAGATTGAACCACTGGGTATATCGCATTGCATCGAGGTAGGCCACTGTCTGTCCTTCAATCGCCCACTCCCGTTCGCCATGGAGAAAGGCAGGCACAGAACATACCGGCATCAGCAGCACAGGGTATTGGCGCATCTCCTTTAATAATTTTGCCCGCACCCTGTCGCAATCGCCCCACGCTGTGAGAAGTTCCTCACCGGACAGGGGCTCCTCTCTGTGCGCGATGCGAAGAAAATCTTCGAGGGTGGGACTTAGCAAGGAGTGCCGTCCCGCAATGGCGCGCTCAACCAGCATTGCTCCACCACGCACAAAGAGTTTCCACCAGAGAGTGCGTGCCTCCTCAAGCGCATGCGGCCGAAAAGGCTCAACCCGAAAGCCCTGCTTCCGCAGGCATTCAACTGAATTCTTCACAGCCTGGCGTGTTTCAGGAGTAACGGGTGTCAGACCATCGTCTTCGAAAAAGCCAATCGGCACTTGCTGCAGATCTTCCAGGGAATGGTGTTGCAAGGAAACGGGCGCGCTCACGGGATCGTCGTCGACATGGCCGGAGAGGACGCCAAAAAACAGCGATAGATCCTCGATCGTGCGCGCCATCGGTCCAATGGTTCCGAGAAGCGAAAAGGGTCCAAGGCATGGAGGCAGATGACCATCGCCTGGAATTCGACCTGGCGTCGGTTTCAGCGCGCAGATGCCGGTAAAGTGCGCAGGCTCGCGAACCGAACCACCTGCGTCGCTGCCAAAGCCGCCTGCCGACAAGCCGGCGGCGATTGCCGCAGCCTCGCCGCCACTCGATCCTCCTGCTGTCCGTTGCAAATCCCAGGGGTTGGAGGTTCGTCCGTACAGACGATTGTCTGTCTCGTACGCCATCAGAAACTCAGGACAGTTGGTGGTTCCAAGCACAACTGCGCCCGCCTGCCGCATCCGCGAGACGATGATTGCGTCTGTCGTCGGCGCATGTCCCTGATTGAGCAGACTACCGGTCTCACACCGATGTCCCGCAACCGAGATCGAAGCTTTCACTGACATGGGAAGCCCAGCGAGAATGCGGGGCGGCGCGGCCATGCGATCGAGCGCTGCTGCCTGCGCACGGACCCTATCGGCATTGAAGTCGATGAATGCGTTGATCTCCGGATTGAGTCTCTCGATTCGGCGAATATGTTCTTCGGCCAGTTCGAGCGGAGATATCCTGCCCGCACTCAGCAGCGCCAGCATTTTGACAGCGGAACCCAGGGCGATATCGTTCATTTCGGATTTTTTGTTCCGTTCACGCTTGGCGCTGAAGGAGACGACAAATAGTGAAACGTGTAGCTGTGGACGCTATCCCCAGATTCGAATCGGGTATTCCATTCGAGCTGATAGGCGATATGTTTTGCGTCGTTGGGATAATGTTCTGCGCTCTTGTAGGGATAACCGCTCATCGCATGAAACGGCAGTGCATCGACCGTGAAGGGGAACGCTTCATAGAAATCCATATCTTTAACGAACCCGTTGGCATAGAAAAAATAATCCCGAACCCAGCCATCGGGGAGCGCGGGTTGAACGGCAGCATTGAATTCCAGATCCATATCCTCCCCGGTTCCAAAGATGACATATTCATCATCGATATGCTGCAACAGCGGCGTTACGTCGCCATAGTGAGTGTAGGCTCCTCGCTGCGGCACGAAGGGCCCGGTGCTACTTATGTTCCGGTAGTTGTAGTTCAGATCTCCGGGCGTGATCCCCTCAATCTGCTGTGGATAACCGCGAAAGACCAGGGACGCGCTGTCCAACGGCAACTCGGTTTGCCGAATTTTGCTGACCGGGGATGTGCTTGCCTCGTTGTCGACCAGCACCTGGTCCCAGTAAATCTGCAGGTTTGTCGTGAGACGTATGCGCCGGCTACCAGGCGGAAGCTTTCCTGTGAGGTCAACCACGATCGTGCGCGGCAGCCCGGCGGGAAAACCCATATCGTCGATGATGCGTCGCCACGAACCATTCGGCAGTTGAGCTTCCACGTACGGCGCCACCGGAGCGATGCCTGCCTGCCATGCCGCATACATCGAATTGGCCGAAAAATATTCAATGAAACCATGAAGCAGCAAAAACAGAGGCTTTTCCGGTGCCCAGGGACCAAGATTAAGTGTCAGAGTGTGGGAGTTGGTAAATCCGGCGTAGGGCAGATTTGTAAAATCCTTGACATATTGATGATCGATGGTTCGCAGCAAAGGCAGGACATCGCTGCCATGATCATTCCAGGCGCCGGCCGGCGCATGTGCTGTCTGGCTCAAAATTGTTTTAGCCTCTACAAAAGGTGTCTCGCTTAGAAATCTTTCATTGGGAAACACGTCGCTCCCCGCTGGGTGATCGACCGCAACCAACCGCACCTGATCGACAAAATTGACCTCTTCCATTGGCTCGCCAAAACGCAGACTCAGCCTGCCATGGTCGGTCTTCAATCGTGTTCCGTCAATCTTGATCCATTCATCGGGATCCGGAGTGTTGCGTTCCGTCGGGGACGTCCAATGCCCTACCACTCCGGCGCCAATCACATCGGAGATGAAGGTGAATTTGCTGCCGTCCCAGGCAAAAAGAGTCGGGCATGAACTGCCGCGGCGGTCCAACTCCGCCAATACCAATCTCTTGTTCGCGGGTACATCAATCTCATCCTGAGGCACGCCGGTTGGCCATAGTAAGCGAACGATATCGGCGTCATCTGCGCCGCCAAGCCCGGCAATAATGTCCAGCGGACTAGTTACCTCCCACTTCTGCCAGAGGCCGTTTGCGAAGACCTCCACTTTAGTCCCGATCGCGCTCTTGTTATCGGCCAGCCCCTTCAACGACATCTTGAGGGAATGATTTCGACTTCCACCATTGTTTATCAGCGTCACAACTGCACCATTCGCCTGCGAAATGACAAGGTCGGCAGCGCCGTCATCATTCAAGTCCGTGACCAGCAGAGACTGAGGCGACTTCAATTGCGTTTCCTCCAGCTTCAACTGTGCGGTGACGTCGACAAAGCCACCCGGCCCAAGGTTGCGCAATATCTTCAGTTTCGAACCATTTGCCGTCTCGACGACTGCAGCAAGGTCGAGCCAACCATCATTATCGAAATCCACGACCGCGACGCTCCGGGCTCCGATTGCATCTTGAAGCGGAAGAGCGACTCGTTCGAAGCGCTTGCCCTCAACATTCTTCCAAAGCGTCACTCCCGGTGCGCCAGCATGCGTCAACGCAATATCCATCCACCCATCTTTGTTGAAATCAAGGGTAACGACTCCCGTGGTTGGCGGGAGTCCTTTGTCAGCGAATAATGGGACGGAATGAAACGCGCCATCGCGTGGGTTGGCAAAAAAAACAGGTGCCGATCCTGAACCCGCCACAACCAGGTCCACGGCTCGGTCATTATTCAAGTCTGTGAGCACAGACGCCGTTGTGCTCCCTTCGCCACCCAGTCCGGATTGTTGGGTCCAGTCTGTAAACGTCTTGTCGCCGTTATTTCGCCACAGAACATTGGGACTGGAGCCGTTATTGCCACGCCCGGTGACGAATAGATCCAGATCTCCATCATGATCGTAGTCGACAAATGTGAGGCCGGACGGATGGTTCAAGGGAGCGATCTTCGCAGCCTTCGTAACATCCTCAAACCTGCCGCCACCGATATTCCGAAACAGAAGAATCTGTTCGCTCATGGCGATCGCGATGTCCGGCAACCCATCATTATCGAAGTCACCCACGGCGCAGGCTATGCCGTTGCCACTGATATCCAATCCTGTTTGAGTTGGCGCTATCAGCTCAAAGCTGCCCGCTCCAGTGTTCCGATACATTCGAATGGCCGATGCTCCGCTTCCAACCATCACCAAATCTGGCCGGCCATTTCCATCTAAATCGATAAGGCATGCATTGCTGCCATGCGAGGCCGCCGCATCCATCTTCGGAGTCTCAGCACTCGAACTCTCCCAGGCCCGCGAGAACGTAACCGGAATCATCGACCCCACTTTGACTGAGTTGGTGGCAGCGTCTTCCGCTCGTCCGAGGCCTCCTTCTTCTCCGTACGTATGCGAGAACGGGAAGGAGAGCTTCTCGTTGGTCACTCGTTGAAAACGTTCGACCGCGATGCGGGCCTCGGCTGCTTTTCCCTGACGCTGCAGGGCACGGGCGAGTCCAAATTGGGCAGAAGCATGCAGGGGCGCCAACTGCAACGCTGCGCGGAACTCGGCGGTTGCAGCAGAAAGGTCGTGCTGGTCGAGAAGAAGAGATCCCAGGAAATAATGACTGTCGGCGTTGGAAGGGACAAGCTTGAGAACTTTGTGGAAGGCTTCGATGCTTTGTTGCGGCATGTTTTCGCTACGGTAAAGTAATCCGAAGAGATACCAGACCCTGGGATTGTTGGGGTCCTGGTCCGCGGCATGTTGCAAAGCGGTTGTCGCCTCTGGGAGTCGCTGAAGATATAACAGCGCAATTCCCTTGTTCAACTCCGCCGCAGTGAGCGACGGATCAAGCCTGTACGCCTCGTTGAATTTGTCGATGGACTTCTCTAAGAGGAGCTGATTCATTAGAGCGGTCCCGATATTATTCAGGCGGGCCGCATTATTTTGAGCGTCAGTTGCAACGCCGGTCATTCCCTGAAGCGTGGTGCAGAAAAAAAGAAGAGCAATTGAAGAGAGCCGAAATCTACATGCCCAACAGAACAACCTCCAACTCAAATCCATTTTCAAGTCCCTTCAATTCGAGGAGTACAGCCCACGGACCACGCCGGCCTTCGCAACCTCATCCTTCGTGGTTCAACTGAAGAATGGCAAAGCTATAGTACGCCCTGTGCGACACCTCGCCTGCGATATCCCGACGACAGACAGCACGCAAACATCTACAACCCGCAAACATCTACAAGTTGATCGGCTGTTTGAGGCCGAAGAATTCCGCGAGCCGGGATTGGTATGGAACAGGAGGTATTTAGGTATAACATTGGGGCGCTAAAGAGAAACTAAGAGGAGGAATAATCTTGCCATGTTCAAATCGCGTCGCAGCATACTGAAAAATGTTGTTGCTACGGCAGGCGCCCTGGCGACTGGCCGCTGGATGAGCGCCGCAGCTCAAACTCCGCAGCCCATGCCATCTCCGAACGCCCCGACGAACCAGAATTTTCCAGGAGGCCTGAATGGTCCGCCTGTCTCGAATACAGATAAATCCAAGCCAAACCCCCTGAACCAGGAGCACATTGCCGCTCTCGTTGAACAGGTCTATAAACTCGCGTCTGAGCTCAAGGACCAGGTAGAGCACACGAATTTGACTACGATGTTTCCGCTGGATTTTGTGAAAAAAGCGCAGCAGATCGAAAAGCTCGCCAAGCAGATCAAAGATCAGGCTAAAGGCTAACTCTACGGGTCGAAGTGCGGTGGAGAGGGCGCCGTTTGGGAGCGCGGAGCTGTGGTGACATCCTCCGCACTATGAGGTCCTGCGTAGATCTGGGCTCCATGTTGGCCACGCTGACTCTCCGTCATTTCGTTCAGTTGCGAGAAGGTCGCGCGCTCTCGCTCAGCCTTCTCAGGCATCTTCGCTCGAGCATAGGCCTTTGCCAGATTGAAATGGATCTCTGGACTGGCCGGGCTTAACCTGCCGGCAGTTTCAAGCTCACGTAGCGCGGTTGCATCATCACCCGACTCAAGCGAAGCTCGCCCAAGCAGGTAATGGGCCTCGGCAGAGTTCGCAGCGAGTAACAGTGCGCGTCGCGACCAGGTTATTGCATCGGCGAAATTATGCTGGCGTAGCGCAATCGAAGCCAGTCGAACACAAGGCAATTCGCTCGCGGGTGAAATTGACATCTCTGCCTTCATCTGAGCAGAAGCCTCATCGAACTCGGAGATCGCGAGAAGCGCTGTCCCATAGGCATAATGGAGAAAGGGTGCGGAAGGATTGTCCTTGATCAGGCGTCGGAATTCCGGGAACGCTGCATCGTATTGCCCATCGTGCAGCAAAACGGAGACTTTTCCAGCGTCCCGCACCAGAGCAGACTCATCTGGTTTTGTCTGGCTGGGAATCTCTCGTCTGCGCAAAAGCGCCAAACCCAAGGCGTACTCGACTTTGTCGTCCAATGGCCCGCTCTTTCGCGCGGATATCAACACCTCGGAAGCCTGCTCGAATTCCCCCGCATTGACCAGAAGAATGCCGAAGGTATATTGGGCTAATTGCAGGGACTCCGGGCTGCCACCCAGACCGAGCTTCGTGCCGCGATCCAGATGAATCAGCGCATTGTCGTAGTCCTTCAGCGCAAATTCACTAAGCCCGAGTACCGCCCAGCCGGTACCGGTTTCTGGATGCTGTTGCAGCCAACCTTTTAGTGGTCCAATCGCGGCGGCGTACTGCCCCGTCGCATACTCCTGCATGGCTTGATTCCAAAGTTCTTTGTCTCCTTCTGGGTTGGTTGCGGCCAGTCGGCCGGTATTTGCATTTTTGTATTGGAGGATAATGCGCTGCTCTGGACCATCCTGGCTGGCAGTCAAACGATCCGCGATCGTCCGTTCGCTCATTGAGCGAGCCATATCTCCGTCCGACTCGAAAGCTATTGCGAGCTTCTCGCGGGCAATTTTATTTGCAGGCCCAAGTGCTACAGCTTTCTGCGCGGCCAAGAGTGCCTCCTTCGAAGAGCCCTGGTGAATTTGCAGATCGCTCATCTCGATCCACGGCAGCGAACTCTTCGGAGAAATGATGGTCTCTTTGCGCATCAGATCGATGGCTTCCTTGTCGCGTCCTGCTTTTGCGAGCAATAGACCATACGCATAGTGAAGATAAGGAACATCAGGGTAATTCTGAATCAACGCAGGGAAACGATGGAGCGCTTCGGCTCCTGCGGCAGTAACATCTCCCGTGGCCAGCACCAGCCCTTCCTTCGACGGATCGATTTCCTCCGGGAGCAATCCGATCCGTAGCGTCGCCAGGCCAAGCGCGATCTTGAGCTGCTCTGACATCTGGCTTCCTGCGAAACTCTTCAACAGCAGTTCGGA